>NZ_QBTW01000001.1:0-429729 GCF_003057865.1 Muricauda brasiliensis
TTAATCGGAATCAAACTTAAGATGGCTATAAGTAATTGCTTGTTCTCGCCTACTTCTGAAAATCCTCGCGGATTTTCAGTTTGTTGCGTACCTGCAAAGTTAAGTGCTAACCCACGCAACTACTCATAGCCGAGAACCGTTGAGTGCAATTTAAACCAACCACTTCCCTATTAAAACTTTCCTAAAAATTTTAAATAAACGTAACCAGTTACAATAATATTTCATACATTTGCGTAACCAGTTACAAATATTTAGACTATGGACTTTTTACAACAGATAGGTTTTGCCGGATTGAACAGTAGAATAAAGCGTTTAAGCGATGAACTATTGTACAGTACAAGAGACTACTATAAAAACGCAGGACTTGACATTGAACCAAATTGGCATCTAATTTTTCTGTTATTGGAAAAACACAAATCACTGACGATTACGGAAATATCTCACGAATTAAGAATGTCGCATCCTGCTTGCGTGAAAATCATAAACAAAATGAAGAAACAGGATTATATCGACACTAAAACGGACGAAAACGACTCACGAAAACAACTTTTGGAGCTTTCCGACAAAGCCAAAAAAAAACTTCCCGAATTTCGCAAACATTGGGACGCTTGCATAAAAACAACCGAACAACTCATTGAACAAAGTCCAAATTTTATGCAAGAATTGACCGAATTTGAAAACTTGGTAGCTGATAAGAATTACATGGAAAGAAGTTTAAAAAACTTTAATGAATTATGACTTTAGTAACCGAAATTTTAGGGTATTTGGCAATTGCGACAGGATTTTTTGCCATTACAAAAAAAGAAATGGGTGCTTTTCGTTTATGGCATCTCATTTCAAGTTTTTTCTACATCATTTATGGATTCTTATTGCAATCAAGTCCTTTAATTATTGCAGGTATCATTTTTTGTATTATACATCTATATCATTTGAGAAAATTGAAAATGAACGTTAAAAACAAAACACAAGTACTATGATAAAAGTATTTATAGCAGGCGGAACAGGTTGGGCAGGTTCTGCACTGGGCAAGGGCGTTTTCAATAGCCAAAACATGGAACTTGTTGGAGCTATGTCAAGAAAACACAATGGACAAAACTTGGCTGAAATTCTTGATTTGGGTTCGGCTAATATTCCAATTTACGACAATATAGAAACGGCTCTGAACGAAACCGACTTTGATGTACTTGTAGAATATACAAAACCAAATATTGCCAAAACAAACATTATATCAGCACTTAAAAAAGGAAAAAAAGTTGTTATCGGAACTTCAGGGCTGATGGAAACAGATTATGCCGAAATAGAAAAAGTTGCCAATGAAAATAATTCTTCAGTTTTGGCAGTTGGGAATTTTGCAATAACAGTTGTACTGCTTCAAAAGTTTTCAGAAATGGCGGCAAAATATATTCCCAATTTTGAAATCATTGATTACACTCACGAAGATAAAATAGACGCACCAAGTGGAACAGCAAGAGAGTTGGCGTACCGACTTTCAAAAGTTCAAAAACCAAACAAATTCGTAACCGAAGATGAAATGATTGGAGAAAAATCAAGTCGCGGAGCAAATCTAAATGAGGTTCAAGTACATTCGGTCCGCCTTCCAGGACACGTTATTTCCATAGAAAGTATTTTCGGACTAAAAGACGAGAAACTATCCATCAGACACGATTCGGGAGCGAGTGCCGAACCGTATGTAAAAGGCGGACTTTTGGCAATCGAAAAAGTTGGAATATTTAAAGGATTAAAAAGAGGTCTTGATAGTGTAATGGAATTTTAAAAAAACTGCACACAACAACGTATATAAAAATAGCTGTTTAAGTGCTTAAATCGAAGTGATTGACATAAATTTATCGTCAGTACCAAACCAAAAAGTCCGTGAGTAAAGTCCGCTACTTTTCATATACAAGACCGTTCTCGGTCATTTAAAATTACTATCAACAAAAACCAAAAGAATCATTATGAATGCACAATTTGAAGCAGGAATTAACATAGCAATAAAGATTCCCAAAAGTAAATATGAGAAAACGGTTGCCTTTTACAGAGATATCTTAAAGTTGGATGTGGAAGAAAGACCAATTACCAATCCAACTGTATCAAAAACCCATGAAGTGAAATTTGGAAATAATGTAATTTGGTTGGACTGTGTGGATAATTATACACATTCGGAAACTTGGTTACAACTTACAGTACCGAATGTAGAACAAGCCACAAGTTATTTAAAATCGAAAGGAGTAGAAACCTGTGATGAACTTGAAAAGCTTCCAGAAGATATGCACTGGATTCAAGACCCGGCAGGAACAGTTTTCAATCTGCAAAAGAGATAAAAATAACGGTTTAACCAAAAATAAAATCATATCCGCGACCGCTATGCGGAATGTTTATTAACCAAACAAGAATGTAAAAAATGAAAATTACGCGAATTTGGCACGGAATAACCAATTCGGAATATGCCGATGAATATTTAAAGTACGTGGAAGAAACTGGGCTTTCCGATTATAGGAACGTGGACGGAAATTTATCTGCAAAAATATTGAGGCGAATAGATAAAGATAAATGTCACTTTCTGACTGTAACCGAATGGGACTCATATGAAAGTATAAAAAAATTTGCCGGAGATGATTTCGAAAAAGCAAGGTATTACGAGGAGGACAAAAAATATCTTTTAGAGTTTGAGGAGAAGGTAGCTCACTATGAAACTTTTGAATATTAAGAAACAGTACACTCAACAATATATAACCTCATATACGAGGCATTGAACTATGCTCCAAACCACTCGGATTTGCTACCGCCCCTTCTAATGTAACAACTTCAGGTTTGCTTCGTCTTAAAGCAAACCGTCAATTCATTTAGAAGAAGTAAAATGAAATCTATTTACATTACCTGTACCCTAGTATTGTTTTTTAGCAACCTAATGGCTCAAAAAACAAAACCATCCCATAAAAAGATTGAACAAGAAGTCAGCACGTGGTTGGAAGAGACAAAAGTACCCGGAATAGCCATTGCACAAATTGAGAATGGTAAAGTGGTCCAAACCGTTCTCAAGGGAGAGGACGCCCAGGGCAATGAGATTACATTTTCCACCATTTTTGATGTGGCATCGCTAACCAAGACAATCACCACTTTAGCGGTTTTAAAGCTTGCAGAGCAGAAGCAAATGGATTTAGATGAACCCTTATACAAATTCTGGATTGACCCGGATATCCAAAATGATATAAGACATCAAAAGTTGACTCCACGAACTATTCTAAGCCACAGAAGCGGGTTCAAAAACTGGAGGTACATGTATGAAGACGAAAAATTATCCTTTGACTTTGAACCCGGAGAGAAATTCAAGTATTCTGGAGAAGGGTTTGAATACTTGCGAAGAGCCTTGGAACATAAATTTGAGACCTCATTTGAAGAGCTGGTAGACACGCTTGTTTTTAAACCCATCGGAATGGAAAACAGCACTTTAGTCTGGAATAAAAAAATGGAAAACCTTGATTTTGCAGGCTCTCACAACAACGAAGGCCAAGCTTATGATTATGAAAAATCATATAAAGCCAATGCAGCAGATAATTTACTGACTAATTTGTCGGATTTTATCAAACTGACAAAATCATTGCTTAACGAATCTTACCTTAACGGTTCTCTGTTTGAAGAAATGGGACGACCCCACTCAAAGGTTCGGGAAGGTATTGATTTTGGGTTGGGGTGGATTGTATTTCAAGACCTACCTAATGATGAATATGCCCTATTCAATGCAGGCAGTGATCAAGGGGTGAACTCCTTAGTGGTTATTCTACCAAAATCAAATAGGGG
The DNA here is from genome assembly GCF_003057865.1 of Muricauda brasiliensis. Lineage (NCBI taxonomy): Bacteria > Pseudomonadati > Bacteroidota > Flavobacteriia > Flavobacteriales > Flavobacteriaceae > Allomuricauda > Muricauda brasiliensis. Next base: position 3,799 of record NZ_QBTW01000001.1, read on the forward strand.
TTTAATAGTTATGACCAATGGGGATAACGGAAGAGGGCTTGCCATGAAAGCAATTTCTGTATTTCTTGAAGATTCAGGCAATCAAATCTTAGAACGTTTTTAAAAATTAAATCACGTTATCCTTATAAATTTGCGTCTCCTAACACTCACGCCACACTGGCTATAATTCATTGCTTCCCTCCTGCCTTAAACTAAATTCCCTACTTTTAAGACAACAAATACGTGAAGAAATATGAATAGAATAGCGGTCAAAGTTTCTGTTAAAGCTAACATTGACAAAGTTTGGAATTATTGGACAGCTCCGGAGCATATTAAGAATTGGAATTTTGCAACGGACGAATGGTGTTGTCCAAAAGTTGAGAACAATCTTCGACCGAATGAAAAATTTTCGTGGCGAATGGAAGCTAAAGATGGTAGTATGGGATTTGATTTTGAGGGAACATATAACCAAATCGTTGAAAAAAAATTGATTTCGTATAAGATGTCGGACGGAAGAAAAGTTGACATTGAATTCACTCAAAACGGAAATGAAATTCAAGTCAGTGAAACCTTTGATACAGAGGGAACGAATTCTGACGAACAGCAGCGTGCAGGCTGGCAAGCTATACTAGGGAATTTTAAAAAATACGTTGAATCCGAATAAGAAATGTAAATATAATTCATTGCCCTTCCTGCCCTCAATTAAACAACAATACTAATTTTGTACTGCAGCCAAGACCCACCAGCCACCACGTTATCACAACCAGGTCCGTTGGAAGACCATTGTATGCAACCCTAAGAATCCGCAATCAAAATAATGAACGAGCATCCTTTAAGAAAGCAAATAGAAGAAATTGTAAAACTGAACGATACAGAATTTGACTTTGTACTGGAGCATTTTCAAAAAAAATCGTTCAAAAAACATCAGATAGTTTTGCACGAGGGCGACTATGCCCATTTTGAGTTTTTCGTGGTTAAAGGATTAATGAGGGTTTCAAGACTTGACTTTGACGGAAAGGAACATATCTTACAATTTGGAATGGAAAATTGGTGGATTACCGATGCCGAAGCATTTCACCACAAAACCAAATCGACACTGATCGTTGACTGCCTTGAAGATACCGAAGCACTTTCACTTACATTGGAAAACAAAGAAAAATTGAGCAGCGAACTCCCAAAAATGCGAGACTTTTTCCTCAAAAAAACAACCAATGGCTACATTGCCCTTCAAAAACGAATCCTTTGCTTTTTAAGCAGTAACGCCAACGATCGGTACCACAACCTCATTACTTTATATCCAGGGTTGATCCAGAGGGTTCCTAAAGCAATGATAGCTTCCTACCTTGGCGTTACCCGAGAAACATTGAGCCGCCTCTCGAAAACCGAAGCGTAGAATGTGACATTTCTCACACCAAATCTTTGACAAATGTCCTGTTGGGCCGGCCATGCCCATCGGAACTTTGTCGTATGAAAAATAACAGTGCATTAGCTGCAGAACAGAGCCGAATGCCCATTGCCATTTGGGCGTTGACACTGAGTGTCTTTGCCATCGGAACCACCGAGGTGGTTATGATCGGCCTCTTACCCACCATTGCCAAAGAATTTTCAATAAGTGTAGCCTCGGCAGGTTGGCTGGTAACTTCCTATGCCATTGGTGTAGCAATAGGCGGACCTATTGTTACCGTGTTTACCAATCAAGTGGACCGCAAAAAATTACTTTTTTCCATAGTACTGCTCTTTGTGGTCAGTAATGGTTTAGCCTCCGTTTCATTCAATTTTATCCTTTTGGTTATTGCAAGGGTTATGTCGGGCGTTGCACATGGAGTATTTATGGGCATTGGCGCGAATATTGCCAGTAGTATGGTTTCCAAAGAAAAAAGAGCTTCAGCAATTGCGGTTATGTTCACAGGCTTAACCGTTGGTATGGTAACCGGTGTTCCTTTGGGAACATACATTGGTCAGCAATTTGGATGGCGATATACCTTTGGTGGAATCGCCGCCATAGGATTTATTTGTTTGTTGGCAAACCAGCTTTGGTTACCAAATGGTATGAAACAGAGCGATTCCATTCGGCTTAAAGACCAATTCAAGGTCTTGGGAAACAAGTCAATGCTACTGGGTTTTTCCATCACACTATTCTCGTTTGCAGCAATTTTTGGAACATTTACCTATTTATCACCTTTATTGGAAACCATTTCAGGGTTTTCGGAAAATCAAATTACCCTAATATTGTTACTTTATGGGATTGCCGTAGCATTTGGAAACCTTCTGGGTGGAAAGTTCTCCAATAAAAACCCGGCACAAAAACTCCTTCTCTTGTTCACAATACTATTGATTACGTTTGGAGTGATGTTTACCTTATTGCCTTATAAAATTCCTGCACTCCTTTTGGTCGCAGCAATGGGTTTTATTGGCTTTGCAACCGTTCCCGGGATGCAGTTGTATGTCATCCAACTTTCAGAAAAATATCTACCGAGCACCGAAGACGTTTCTTCTGTCTTAAATATTTCCGCCTTCAATATTGGTATCGCATTGGGTTCTGCCATTGGTGGAACGCTCATCTCAACCGCATTGGGATTATCCTCAATCACATTGATGAGTGCGACCTTCTTGGTCATCGCTATCATAATGACCATCATCAGTATAAAAAGAGAAAAATAATTTTAATATAAAAACAGATAAAATGGAATACAGAAATCTAGGAAAATCAGGCTTAAAAGTACCTGTGTTGAGTCTTGGAACAGGCACTTTTGGCGGAACCAATGAATTTTTCCAACGTTGGGGACAAACTGATGTAAGCGAAGCCACACGGCTTACTGACATTTGCCTTGAAAGGGGTATTAATTTTTTTGACACAGCAAATGTCTATTCAATAGGTGATTCGGAAATTGTTTTGGGAAAAGCGTTAAAAGGAAAAAGGGAGAAAAGCATCATTTCTACCAAAGCCACATTCCAAATGGGAGAACATCCCAACGAAAGAGGGTCGTCAAGATTCCACTTGATGAATGCGCTCGAGGACAGCTTAAGACGATTGGATACCGATTATATCGATTTGTATCTAATGCACGGTTTTGACCAAAATACACCAATTGAAGAAACCTTACGCACACTTGATAATATGATAAAAAGTGGCAAGGTACGATATATCGGCTGTTCAAATTTTGCTTCTTGGCAGCTGATGAAATCATTATCAATTTCGGAAAAGCTCAATTTGGAAAAATATATTGTTTATCAAGGCTACTATTCTCTAATTGGTCGTGATTACGAACAGGAACTGATGCCTCTTTTGGAAAACCAAAAAATGGGGCTGATGGTTTGGAGTCCTTTGGGTTGGGGACGATTGACGGGAAAAATAAAAAGAGGAATGGAAATGAAGAACGGTAGAATAAAATCGGGCGGAGATATTGGCGCACCACCGGTCGAAAACGAATTTCTTCTGAATGTGGTAGATGTTTTGGAAAAAATCAGTAACGAAATTGGAAAATCCATTCCACAGATTGCCATTAACTGGTTACTTCAAAACAAAACGGTTTCCAATATCGTCATCGGGGCGAGAAATGAAAAACAACTGCTCTCGAACATCGATTCTGTTGGATGGAGCCTCTCCAAAGAACACCTAGACCTACTCAACAACATTTCAGAGCAAACACCAATTTATCCACATTGGGTCGGAGAGAGGTAAAAAAGTGACGTTTAGCTTTAAGCCATAGGAATAAATCCTTCTCTTTGGCTTTTTCATATATTTAAGACCTAAACATTGGCGTGTAAAATCAGCTACGACCAATACGCGATATGGTTACCCATGATTATGAAAAAAAAGAGAATACCGCTAACATTCCTTATTCTGCTCACAATAACAATAAGCGGATCAGCTCAAGAAACAACGTTCTTCAATGCAGACGGATTCTTTTCAATAGGAACACAATCAAACCGAACCGCATCAATAACCTTATTTGACATTGACAAAGATGGGGATTTGGATGCACTCGTTGCAAATGGTAGGCATTGGGCAGAACAGAACTATATTTATTACAATGATGGAAAAGGAGGCTTTAAAGTAGCTCAACCCATCGGAAAATTTCTTGATGCTTCCTATGCCATCAAAAGTGCCGACTTCAACAATGATGGGTTTATGGACATTGCTGTCGCCAATGACAACATTCCCAATAAAATTTATTTTGGTTCGCCCAATCAAAACTTTGATCATGCAACCTCTTTTGGTTCAATATCGGCTTCGAGAAATCTTGAAATAGTAGATATTGACAATGATGGAGATTTTGACTTAATCCTATCGAATCGAAAAGCTGAAAACGAAATTTGCTTAAATGATGGAAAGGGAAATTTTGAAAATACAATCGCTTTCGGGAATAAATCCGACCAGACAATACAAACTAAAGCGGTAGACATTAATAAAGATGGCTTTTTGGACTTGATAACAGCGGAAAGACAGAGCAAAAATCGAGTTTATATAAATGACGGGGAACAGAATTTTATAAAGATCATAGCATTTGGCAATGAAGAGGATCAAACTCGTTCAATCGATATTGGAGATTTTGATAAAGACGGGTTCTTGGATATCGTAACTGGAAACTTAGGTTCTAAGAACAGTATCTACTTCGGTGATAAAAGCTTGGCTTTCAATCGCGTTTTTGATTTTAAATCAGAACGTAATACTTCCTCGATTAAGATATCTGATTTAAATCAAGATGGATATTTGGACATCATTGAGGGAAACTCGGAAGAAAGAAACTATGTTCATTTGGGACAAAAAAATGGAACGTTTAAAGAAATTGGTTTGAGGGAAGATTTAATGGATGATACCTATAACATAGAAACAGGGGATTTGAACGGCGATGGTTTTCCAGACATTGTAGAATCGAATTCCGGAACTTGGAACTTATACTATAGAACACTAAAAAAATAGCTTTGGGCACAATGTTTAGAAAAAAATAAAGAACAGGACGGTACTGAAATGAAAAAAATAGGATTGGTTGGTGGGATGAGTTGGACTTCCACGTTGGACTATTATAAATATATAAACCAAAGCATCAACAAAAAATTAGGAGGACTAAACTCTGCTGAATGCATACTATATTCCCTGAATTTTTCTGATATACAAGATAGAGGATGGACAAATTCTTGCGATTTGATCCTTAATGCTTGCAAGAGTTTAAAATCAAACAATGTAGATTTTATTGTGCTTTGTGCCAATACGGCACATTTGTTTGCTGACGAAATCCAATCAACACTCGGAATTCCCATTGTTCATATAGCATCTGCCACAGCAGAAGAAATACGACGACATAAACTACTAAAGGTTGGATTATTAGGTACAAAATTTACAATGGAGATGGATTTTTACCGAAATAAACTGAGGGAATATCATATTGAAGCTATAGTTCCATCAGAAAAAAAGGATATTGAAGATATACAGGATATTGTAAAAAATGAACTTGGAAAAGGAATTATAAGTAAAACATCCAAACAAAAATTTGTGCGGTATACCAATGAATTGAGAGAAAGAGGAGCTGAAGGACTTATTTTGGGATGCACAGAGATACCTATGCTAATCGGACAAACCGATTTTGAATTCCCTGTATTCGACACAACAAAAATCCACGTTGAACGCATTGTAAATTTTGCACTGGATAAGTAAAAGCCTCTGCGCTGAAAACATGGGTTATCATCCATTGCAACTTTCTTGTTAACTTTAATCCAACAACTTATGAGGACCTGAACCTCCGCGAAAAGCCCAAACCGATAGTATGACAAAAATTGTATCGACCCCCAATTGTGGAAATTCCCCAAAAATGGAGTTTTTAAAAAATTTCAATATTGCATTTGCCAAAGGGGATGTAGCGTTTCTTGAAAAGAGCGTAACGGAGGATATTGTTTGGAACATAATTGGAGATAAAAAAATTGAAGGTCAACAACAGTTTATCTTTGAACTGGAAAAAATGAAAGAAGAGAAAACTTCTGAATTAATTCTTCATCAAGTAATGTCCCACGGTAAAGAAGGGGCCGTAAATGGAATTATTACCACAGAGAACAACCAAAAATATGCCTTCTCAGATTTTTATGTCTTCAAAGGGGCCAAAGGCGCCAAAATAAAATCCATAACTTCATACGTAATACAGGTTTAATCATACAAGCATGCTTATGAAAGAAGAAATCCAAGCATATAACAATGGGCTAAATCCTTCGGAAAAAGATATTTGCGACCTACTCCAAGCCACTATTGAACGTGAACTTCCCCATGCCGAAAATAAAATTTGGCACGGCCATCCCGTCTGGTTCTTGGAGGGGAACCCTATAGCGGGTTATAGCAAACAGAAAAAAGGAATACGTTTAATGTTTTGGAGCGGGGCTGACTTTAACGAAGATGAATTGTCTGTTCGGGGGAAAAAATTCAAGGATGCCTCCATTTTCTACAATGATGCTGCAGAAGTCAATACTGAAGACCTTAAACGTTGGTTATCGAAATCCGAGGAAGTACAATGGGATTACAAAAATATTGTGAAACGAAAAGGAAAATTGGAAAGACTTAAGTAATATGAAAACAACACCGGAACATGATCAGCGAGTGGCAAAACTGACTTTTGCATCGGTATATCCGCACTATGTTACCAAGGTCGTAAAGAAAGGAAGAACCGTAGAAGAGCTCGACGAAGTAATAACATGGTTAACTGGTTTTGACAAGAAAAAAATGGAAGAACTGATTGCTGAAAAGGCCACATTTGAAACCTTTTTTAATTTAGCGGAATTGAACCCTAATGCAGAACTGATAAAAGGTGTGATTTGCGGCTATCGCATTGAGGAAATTGAAAACCCCATCACTAGGCAAGTCAGATATTTGGATAAATTGGTAGATGAGCTCGCCAAGGGTAAAAAGATGGAAAAAATTCTTAGGACAGGTAATTAATTGACGCATAGATTCTACAGCAAAACCAAAAAAGAGCAAAGCCGAATCCTGATTTGGATTCTTCTGTTGGCCCTGTTTGTCATAATTCTATCCTGTTGGTTGGCTTGGGTTTACCAATTTTATTTTTTTGGTATTATCGTCATTTTGGGCGTGCTCACGCTGGTAGCTCCTTTCATTGATGTCCCGTCCATGAAAAAAAGCGGTAAACTTCGTTATCATTCATTATTGATGCTCTCGGAAAAACCTAAAGACGGTATTATCAAAATTCATGGAGGCACATTGTTCGACTATGCCTTTGTAATAGATAAAAAAATGAACGGGAATCAGCGGAGAACCTTTATTATTCAGCAATATGTTGAGGGATTGCTTAATCTTATTAACAACACTGACATGGGGTCAACTACCAAGCTGCAGGGAACAAGCTATATCATCAATAAAAGAACAGCACAACGAGTAGGTTTCGAAGTAATGCCTACAGACTACATCCAAAAATTTATTCTCACTTACAATTATTTAAATGTACTGGTCACCTATTCCATTGCTAAAGGAAAACTATCGTTCCCCAAAATAAACAGGACCATAACGTTCGAGGCAAACCTTAAAGATATTGGGCAAAAAAAAGATTTTTTAGTTACCTTGAATAAAAAGTTGAAAAGTGAAACAGGGTTCTGAGCAATCCCAAAAACACTTAAATATAAGCCTATTCAATCCTTGGAAAAATCCTATCAACAATACCTCGAAGACTACCTCCAATCATTTGTAAACTTATCCTCCGAAGAACTAACGCTCTTTCGCTCACAACTATCCATAAGGGAGTATGCGAAAAAGGATTTCTTTTTTGAGAGCGGGGAAATTCAAAAAAAAATGGGGTTCGTTTGCAAGGGATTGTTAAGGCGATACTACATTAACGAAAAAGGAAAGACCATTACCACAGGGTTTGTAAAAGAAAATGAATATGCCACTGACTATCCGGCCTTTATACAGCAACGTCCCAGTAAATATTATATGGAATGTCTGGAACCCTGCATTATAATAGAACTTGCCTATGACGATATCCAAGTAGGGTATACCAACTTCAAAAGCCACGAAAGGTATGGGCGGCTTATTGCCGAAAAGGTGCTGACAATTCAAACGGACCGAGTGGAAAGCTTCCTTTTTGATACTGCTGAACAGCGCTATTTAAACTTTATAAAAGACAACCCTGGGTTGATCAACCGCATAAGCCTAACGCATTTGTCTTCCTATTTGGGTATTGAAAGACAATCCTTGAGCAGAATACGAAGTAAAATCGCAAAAAAATAAGATTGTCACATATGTGTCAGGTAGCACCAAATATTAGTCTGCATCTTTGTTTCATCAAACAAAATTAATAATCATGCTGAAGACACCATCTAACACATTAACTATATTCTTTTTCCTTTTGGTAACCATTTCATCGTTTGGCCAAAATGGTATTAAACCTATTCACACGGAAATTCAACAACATACCGAACAAATTTTTGATAGTTTGGTCAAAATAAGAAGGGATCTTCACATGTACCCCGAAGTGGGCGGAGAGGAAAAAAGAACATCGACAAAAATAGCCGCATACTTAACGGAACTTGGACTGGAGGTAAAAACAGGAATTGGCGGTTATGGCGTTGTTGGCATATTAAAAGGTGCAAAACCTGGTAAAAAGATTGCTTGGCGGGCCGATATTGATGCAATGCCATCCAAAGCTCCCGACGTAGTTGACTTTCCATCAAAACATGAAGGAGTAAGGCACATTTGTGGCCACGATGTACACACAGCGGTAGCTCTCGGCATTGCAAATACCATGGTACAGCAAAAAGAGGATTTAGAGGGAACAATATATTTTGTATTTCAGCCATCCGAAGAGAACATAAAAGGGGCTCTGGCCATGATGGACGATGGCTTGTTCGATATGATTCAGCCCGAGGAAATGTACGCCATGCACGTTACGCCATTCCCCGCAGGCACTATTGCCGCTAAACCTGAGGAAATGTTTTCAGATTACAAAAAAGTGGACCTTTTTTTTAAGAAAGGTAATAATAAGGATGCATTGTACGAATTTGCAAAGCAAGCAATCCTATCCCTTGAAAATGTCTCTCCCAAAAGCAAATTCTGGAACATGCAAAACATGGGCGACCCAGAAATAGGAATCGCTGGAACAAAGTCCATTTACAAAAATTATACTACGGTAGACAAAAATAATTTTTCAATTAAGGAAGCCAATAATGGTGTAAAAATCAGTGGTTTTATAAGTTTCAGTGACAAAAAACAACGAGATGCCGCCATTCCTTCTCTAAAAAAGAAGATAGCAGATTCTGAATTTGCGGAAGATTTTAGTACCGCCGAACTTATAAACGTCTTCCCTACCCTTGACAACAATGAAAGATTGGTCAATGAGAGTTTGGAACAATTGTCGGATATCTACGGGGAGAACAGAGTGCTTCGTTTACATGGGGTTGTAGCTGACGGTCGTAGTGATGACTTTGCATTTTTTCAACCCAAAGTACCAAGTGTATACTTTTTTATGGGTGGCTCCAATTATGAAAAAGGGATTATAGCCCAAACACACTCACCGAATTTTGCCGTTGATGAGAGCTGTATCAAGACCGGTGTCAATCTTTTTTCGTCCTTGATTATTGAAAGATTGAATCCATAAACCTAAATGTTGCCTCAAATAGTGCCAGACATCTAATAATATTGTGGGTCAGCCCTCTTTTTGATAGATTTAATGTATCAACCCACTAGCTATGAAAAAGTTTACGCTGACCTTAACCGTTACAATGCTATCGATATTTAGTTGTTTTGGACAAAGTTCAGATTTCGTCGGGACTTTCGTTAATGGGTCAAATAGCATTTCAATTCAGTTTAAACGTGTTGGTGATGAGTACCATGGTTTGCTTGCTGCAGTAGGTGCCAGCTTTGCCATTAGGGCCACAGGGTCGTTCAATAAAATAAATGGTGAAATATATGGATTGGAAGGGCCCATGGGTTTCGAGGCCACATTGACCGGAACCAAGATGAAAGTCCGCGCAACTGGATATAACGGGCCATTTTATAAATATTCGGACCTACACAATCTAGGTGGTTTTGATTTGACATCTTACATGAAGGACAACAGTAAGCCTGTTAATACTATCAACACTCAATTAACCGAAATGTCACCAACTGAGATTGTAAATGACCAATATCCAGAATTGGACAATCAAGGTTTACTGAACATAATTTCTGGAAGTCAGTTAGTGTTTTATCAGCGAACCTCCAATGTAAACGATAGCATGGCCAGTTCCATTACCTATGTAAATCTTTGTAACAATGGCACTTTTTCCATGAACATGGATGGTTCATTCATTATGGAAGGTGATTATGGCGGAAATTCCCAAGGAGTTTCCGGCGGAAACAGTTCAGGAACTTGGCAACTGGTATCATACCAAGGTCAGCCCGCAATTTATCTGCAATATTATAATGGTGATACCAGCTTAAATCCTTTTAACGAAAACGAAGTCCGGCAAGGAAGATGGCAACGTGGCAACACCCAATACGCATTGCAGCGGAACAAAGTCCGCTGCAATTAAAATATATATATTCGAAATATTGTAGTAATGGGACAATTATTCGCCCATTGCCGCAGCTACAGCTGCTGAAAGTCTTTTGTAAGTTCCGTTCTGTAAACGCTCCCTAATTGAAGAGAAAGCATCAAGCGTTTCCTCGATATCCTTCATAGTGTGGGTTGCCGTTGGAATCAAACGGAGTAAAATCAAACCTTTCGGAATTACTGGATATACCACTATGGAACAGAAAATTCCATGGTTTTCACGCAAATCCTTCACTAAGGCCATTGCTTCTGGAATACTTCCGTTCAAGTAAACTGGAGTTACACAACTGGTGGTGGTACCAATATCAAAACCTCTTTCTTTCAATCCATTTTGAAGAGCGTTTACGTTTTCCCAAAGCTTAGCTTTAAGTTCCGGCATGGTACGCAACATATCCAGTCTTTTCAATGCTCCTTTCACGTATAGCATAGGCAACGATTTGGCGAACATTTGAGACCTTAGGTTGTACTTTAAATATTCGATAATTTCCTTATCTGCTGCCACAAAAGCTCCGATACTGGCCATGGACTTGGCAAAAGTGGCCAAGTATACATCGATTTCATCCTGTACGCCTTGCTCCTCTCCTGCTCCTGCTCCAGTTTTACCGAGGGTTCCAAATCCGTGGGCGTCATCTACCAACAACCTAAATTGGAACTTTTTCTTTAGGGCAACGATTTCTTTCAAAATTCCTTGCTCTCCACGCATACCGAACACACCTTCGGAAATCACCAAGATTCCACCTCCGGTTTCATTGGCCAATTTGGTGGCACGCTCTAAGTTTTTTTCCAAACTGTCGGGATCGTTGTGCTTAAAGGTAAAACGCTTGCCCATATGTAAACGAACACCATCTATAATACAAGCGTGACAATCCACATCGTATACAATGATATCATCCTTGGAGACCAAAGCGTCGATTACCGACATAAAACCTTGGTAGCCAAAATTCAATAAGTAAGCGGCATCTTTGTTGACGAATTCGGCCAATTCGTTCTGTAATTGTTCATGTAGATCGGTGTGACCACTCATCATTCGGGCACCCATTGGGTAAGCAGCTCCATGTTCCATGGCAGCTTCCCCATCCACTTTTTTGATTTCAGGTAGATTGGCCAGGCCGAGATAGTCATTGATACTCCACGTTATCACGTCCTTACCTTGAAACTTCATTCTGTTGGAAATGGGTCCTTCCAGTTTGGGGAAAACAAAATAGCCTTCTGCTTGTGAAGCCCATTTTCCTAAAGGCCCTTTGTTCTCAATGATTCTATCGAATAAATCTCTCATCTACCTTAATATTAATTCATCTGCAAAAGTATATATTTTTACGAACCTTCCATAAAGAATTATGAACATAAAAAAACGGCAATGAAATACATTGCCGTTCTGAGGTGTTTATGTGGTACTGGTTTATTTAATATACTTGATTTCTTCAGGTACTTCGGCATTTTGGATATCGAAAAACCCTTGATTTTCCATCCATTCGTTGCTATATACCTTGCTCATATATCTTGAACCGTGGTCAGGGAAAACTACTACAACATTGCTGTCCTCCGTGAATTCTCCTTCTGTATTTAATTGATACAATGCTTGAGTGGCGGCGCCACTGGTATATCCTGCAAAAATACCTTCAGTATGGGCCAATTTACGGGCCATGTGGGCACTTTCGCCATCGGTAACCTTCACGTATCTATCAATGGCATTGAAATCGGTAGCCGCCGGAATCAAGTTCTTGCCCAAACCTTCAATTCGGTAAGGGTATACTTCATTGTGATCGAACTCTCCGGTCTCATGATATTTTTTCAATACAGAACCGTAAGCATCAACACCCAAAACCTTGATTTTTGGATTTTGCTCTTTAAGATAACGCGCAATACCTGAAATTGTTCCGCCTGTTCCGCTACATGCCACCAAATGGGTAATCTGACCATTGGTCTGCTCCCAAATCTCAGGTCCTGTACTGGAATAATGGGCATCTATGTTCAACTCGTTAAAATATTGGTTGATATAGATAGAATTTGGTGTTTCGCTATGCAAGCGCTTGGCCACTTCGTAATAGGAACGTGGGTCGTCTGCACTAACATGTGCTGGACAAACATATACGTTTGCTCCCATGGAACGCAACATATCTATTTTATCCGGTGATGATTTTGAACTTACGGCCAAAATACATTTGTATCCTTTAACAATACTCACCATGGCAATACTAAAACCTGTGTTGCCCGATGTTGTTTCTATAATGGTGCTACCCGGTTTAAGAATACCTTTTCGTTCGGCCTCCTCTATAATATGAATTGCGATTCTATCTTTTGAAGAGTGTCCAGGGTTAAAGCATTCCAGTTTAGCATAAAAATTTCCTGTAAGCGGGGCGGTAATTTTGTTAAGCTTGACTAAGGGGGTACTTCCAATTAAGTCTAGAATATTGCTGTGCGCATTTATCTGTTTCTTCATAACTGGTATTAGGTAGGGGAACAATTCTTATTTAAAATAAGTAATTGTTCCGTGCAAATGTAACATTTTATTTTTAAAGGGCTTTTCCTTCGAGATCTAAAATGAAGGCATATTCCTTTGCTGTTTCCTTTAAGGCTTCAAATCTTCCAGAAGCTCCACCGTGTCCTGCATCCATATTGGTGTCCAAGAACAAAAGGTTATCCCCTGTTTTATACTCTCTTAATTTAGCTACCCACTTGGCTGGCTCCCAATATTGCACCTGGGAGTCGTGCAAGCCTGTGGATACATATAAATGTGGATAATTTTTGGCCTCTACATTGTCATATGGGGAGTAAGACTTAATGTAATCATAGTATTCCTTTTCGTTCGGATTGCCCCATTCATCATACTCACCTGTTGTCAACGGAATGGTATCATCCAGCATCGTTGTAACCACATCCACAAAGGGTACGGAAGCAATTACACCATGGTAGAGTTCAGGTTCCATATTAATGATGGCACCCATCAGCAATCCACCCGCGGAGCCTCCCATAGCGTATAAATGCTCTGAACTGGTATATTTTTGGTCTATCAAAAACTTGGAAACATCAATAAAATCCGTAAAGGTGTTCTTTTTGTGCAACAATTTGCCATCTTCGTACCAAGGTCTTCCCAAATATTCACCTCCTCTTATATGCGCTATGGCATAAATAAATCCTCTATCCAATAAACTCAATCGAATCGAAGAAAAATAAGGGTCAATGGTAGCACCATATGATCCATAGCCATATTGTAACAACGGACTGGTGCCATCCAATGGCGTATCTTTGTGATAGATTATGGAAATGGGAACTTTTTTTCCGTCCCTTGCGGTCGCCCACAAACGTTCTGTTTTGTAGTTGCCCTTATCAAACTTTCCTCCCAAAACCTCTTGCTGCTTCATAACGGTTTTGGTTTGGCTCTCCATGTCAAAATCAATAATGGCATAGGGTTCGCCCATTTCGTTGTAGTAGTAGCGTAGTACTTTGGTATCAAAATCCAAATTGACTGATGGCCCGGCAACATAGGTCTCACTATCAAAGGGAAGGTAATAACTATCAGAACCATCCCATTTGGCAATTTTCATTTGGTTGAGCCCATTGTTACGCTCGGTTACTACATAATAGTCACGAAAAATTTCTACATCTTCCAACAAAACATCTTCTTGATGGAGAATAAATTCCTCCCAATGTTCCGATGATGTATCATTTTCATTGGTTTTCATCAACTTAAAGTTGGTGGCGCCGTCCTTGTTGGTCAATACATAAAAATCTCCTTCAAAATGAGAGATGGAATACTCCACTCCTTTTTTTCTGGGTGAGAACACCTTGAACTCACCTTTGGAATCATCTGCTGGCAAAATTCTATATTCTGATGTAAGTGTGCTGCTGGAGCCGATTACAATATACTTTCTGGATTTGGTCTTGTACACAAACGTGTTATAGGTTGAATCCTTTTCGTGAAAAACCAATTCGTCTTCATCGGAAGAAGTTCCCAATATGTGTTTAAAAATTCTATCGGAACGTAAGGTTACCGGGTCTTTTTTGGTATAAAAAAGTGTTTTGTTATCATTGGCCCAAACAGAGCTTCCGGTTGTATTTTCAATGATATCAGGGTAAATTTCCCCTGATTTAAGGTTTTTTATCTGAATGTTGTACTGCCTTCTGGAAACAGTATCCGTTCCAAAAGTTGCCATGGTGTTATCAGGGCTGATGGAAACTCCTCTTAGATCAAAGTATTCATGACTCTTGGCCATTTCGTTACAATCGAACAACAATTCCTCCTCTGCCTCCAAGGTTTCCTTCTTTCGTGAATAAATGGGGTACTCTTTGCCTTCTTCATATCGGGTAATGTACCAGTACCCATCTAATTTATAGGGAACAGAAGAGTCATCTTCTTTGATCCTACCCTTCATTTCCTTAAAAAGTTCCTCTTGGAATTTCTCGGTATGGGCGGTCATCTTATGGAAGTACTCGTTCTCAGCGTTCAAATAGTCGAGCACCTGTTGGTCTTCCCTATTGTTCATCCAATAATAATCATCGATTCTAACATCTCCGTGCTTTTCAAGTTGGGTCGGATGTTTAGGGGCAACAGGGGGCGTAATGTTCATTGATTCGTCTTTGTTGTTTTTGCAAGCGGATGCAAAAATAAGGCATAATACCAGAAAAGGTATTGTTAGATAGGATTGTTTCATGGGTCAGTGTTTTCACCAATTTACTACTTTTGAGCTTACATTGAACAAATAGTACAAGTTTGTATCTGATTTCATAATCCAGAACAAGCCAAAACCACAAATACTTTTAAAAATTAAAGATATGTTTGGAGATTTAATGGGCATGATGGGAAAAATAAAAGAGACCCAGAAGAAAGTAGAAGCTACCAAGGAACGATTGAACACCGTAATGATTGATGAGGCCTCATCGGACGATTTGCTCAAAGTCACTTTAACGGCCAACCGTGAAATAAAATCCATTACAATAGATGATTCCCTTTTGGAAGACAAAGACCAATTAGAGGATTATTTGGTGCTTACCTTGAACAAAGCCATAGAAAAAGCCACTAAAGTAAACGAAGCTGAGTTGGCGGCCGTGGCCAAAGAGGGCATGCCAAATATTCCTGGTATGGATGCTTTTATGAAGTAATTTGTCAGGTCGAGCACAGTCGAGACCTTTTTGACTGCGCTAGAAGTGACACACTTTTACCCTATACTTTTCAAAACGTTTAAAAAATGCTGGTGCATGGCATCGGTATAATCCAAATGGGTTACGATGCGCAATTTGCCCTGCCCCATGCCGATAATGGACACTTGATTTTTGTTCAATTGACCCAAAAATGCCTCCGATGACACCTTGGCTTCATTGATTTCAAAAATGATGATGTTGGTCTCAATGGGTTCCACTTTTTTGATGAAATCCAACGATTGAAGCACATCCCCTATTTGTTCAGCCTTTTGATGGTCTTCAGCTAATCGATTTACATTATTTTCCAAAGCATAGATTCCTGCTGCGGCCAAAAAACCGGATTGACGCATTCCTCCACCGAACACTTTTCGGATTCGTATGGCCTTATCTATATCGGCTTTGCTTCCCACTAAAACGGAACCTATGGGGCATCCCATACCCTTGCTCAAACATACACTTATGGTATCGAACAACTTCCCGTATGTTTTTGGGTCTTCACCTTTTTTCACCAGAGCGTTCCAAAGTCGGGCACCGTCCAAGTGATATTTTAGATTGTGGGCATCACAGACTTTTCGAATCTTTTTCAATTCCTCAAAATCCCAACAGGCACCACCACCTTTGTTCGTGGTGTTTTCTATACAGACCAATGTGGTCAAAGGACTGTGGTAAAAATCTGGTGGGTTTATGGAGGCTTCCACCTGTTCAGCGGTCATCATGCCACGGTTACCATCTACCAATCTACAGGAAACCCCACTATTAAAGCTCACTCCCCCACCCTCATAATTGTAGACATGGGCGTATTTATCACATATCAACTGGTCCCCGGGTTGGGTGTGGATTTTTATCGCCGTTTGATTGGTCATTGTACCGCTAGGGAAAAATAGTGCAGCTTCCATACCAAAGTACTCGGCCACTTTGGCTTCCAATTCATTTACCGTAGGATCGTTTTTGAAAACATCGTCCCCTACTTTTGCATTCATCATGGCCTCCAACATCCCGGCCGAAGGTCTAGTGACCGTATCACTTATTAAGTTTATTTCCATATAATAATTTAGTCCATACAATCCATTCCGATAGGTGAACCATCTGGAATTGTAGAAACTGGAACAAGTTTGAATTCCGACGGCTTTTCCATAAACGCATCAATTCTTTTTACCATTTCAGCAGAGGTTGTGTTTTTACCATCTGTCAACAATTGGGTTTTTAAATTATTGAGCACTTCATTGGCGATGGCGTTCACTTGTGGATGTACATCATTATGGGCGGCAAGGTTCATGATATGGTAAAGCACTCTAAAGTTGATGGTATTCTGAACTTCAGCTTCGTAATCATCACGATGGGAAAGGTCGAATGTCCCTTTTATGGCTTCGTCCAAAACCTCTTTAAGCCCCATTTGATTTTTATCCAAACTTTTTTGCTGGATCAAACGGGAAGCTCGCTCGGGATGGAGCAATAGTTCCAAGGTCATATCAGCAGCGGTTTCAGCAACGGAAAGAGCATCAAAACTTACGCCGGTCCTACCTTTGAAGGATTCCCTTGAACGACCGAAACCAATAGCTCTTGGTGGAAAAAGATCTAGCTTTTTCTTAGGAACTGCAATAACTTCAGCATCCAATGTCTTCAAAATGGATTCCATTGCCTTTTCTTGTACTGTTTCATTAACGGGTTTCACTGGTATTTGTCCGCCATCTTTTACAGCATAATTATAGTCCAACCCCCCGATAACCTTTGAAACTGCCTCGGTCTGATATCTATGGAAGAAATATATTGGTACAAAAACATCTTCCAAAACGGAATAGGCTTCACCTGTTCTTATATTGTCCACTGAAAAGTTCTTGATGGCCTTTTCACGGATCTCCAACATACTTTCCAATTCCTGGCTGGCGCTTTTACCGTTGTCCCATAAATGTGCCAGTGCATGTGCTCCTCCCTTTGGGCGCGCATCACTATCGGATATGTAGCGAAGACCATCGTCTTGGGCTTTCTTTAAAATAAAATTCAATGCTTCTTGTTCGTTTGTACCGCTTGGAAAATCCGAGTAGGCATAGGCGACAATAACCTTATCCCATTCTCCTATTCCTGTATCGTAAGCATTTTTAAAACTGATTTCACCTCCTTCCAACTCAAATTGCGGGTGTGGATAGTCCATAACCGAGGCTCTATCATTGGTGCTGGCTGCAAAGTTGTGGGTAAACCCTAACGTATGTCCTATTTCATGTGCAGAAAGTTGGCGTATTCTGGCCAAGGCCAGTTCCAACATGGGCTGGTAATTGTCGTCCCTTTCTTCGAAAGGTCGGTTCATTAAGGCCTGAGCTATCATAAAATCTTGACGGATTCGCAAACTGCCCAAACTCACATGTCCCTTTAATATTTCCCCGGTTCGCGGGTCTACAACACTAGCCCCATAGCTCCATCCCCTGGTTGAGCGATGTACCCATTGCACTACATTATATCTGATGTCCAGCGGGTCTGCATCATCCGGTAATATTTTCATTTGAAAGGCATTCTTGTAACCTGCTGCTTCAAAAGCTTGATTCCACCATTTACCACCGTCCATCAATGCAGAACGGATGGGTTCCGGGGTGCCATTGTCCAAATAATAGATGATTGGCTCCACTGCTTCGCTTACTTCAGCATTAGGGTCTTTCTTTTGCAAACGATGTCTTCTGATAAATCGCTTTACCAATGATTCTTGTACAGGAGTGGCATAATCATAATAAGAGAATGGATATCCGCCACTTCGAGGGTCGTACAATCTCTTTTCATAATTTTCATCAGGTAGTTCAATCAGCGAATGATGCTGGGCTACGGTAACCAGGCTCGGCGTAGGGGTCACGGAACGAATCCAAGCTCCTTCGGGTTCTCCCTTAAAAGTTAGGGCAACATCAAACTCAACATTTTTAGGGAACGCCTTGGTACGATCAAAGGCCCAAGCGCTTTTGCCCTTATCCAAACTATATGAACCTTGCTTGGAGCGTTTCAATCGGTTGGAAACCCCGTGAGCGTCTCGCATTAAGAAATCGGTAATGTCTATCAAATAACTGCCTTTGGACTCCTCAACTATCTCAAAACCTTCCAAAATGGACTTTGCAAAGGCTTGCTCCACGGATTTACGTTCCAATTCGTTATCGGTTATGGCCCGATATTCCAAGTTGGGCTGAACCAATAACAGTTTTTTGCCCGCTTTGCGGAAGAACACCACTTGTTCGTTGCCCAACTGCCCGCGGTCCAGACCAATATCGTTGCTGCCTATACCACTGCTCAATGAATAGACGTATAGAAAATCTTTTTCCAAATTATCTACTTGCAGATAGATTTTATCAGTAGAATCATCATAGAAAAAATTGAAATATCCACTGAATTTTTGAAAATCCTTTGTCTTTTCGAACGTCTGTGCTCCCAAAGAAAGGCAAGTAAAGTAAAATAAAGCGATTAGAGTAGTTGTGTTCTTCATAATTTGGTTGAAATATTGCTTAAAAATATGGAAATCCTTTTTAAAAAACGCTCCCATAAATCTTTAACTGACCGTAAAATAGAAATTCATAAAATTGAGTACAGAATTTTACATATTTCCATTTTAGTATCCATTGTTTGCTGTTGAGATTTTAATTACAGTATTCCATATTCGGTAAGGTCATGTGAAGAAAGAAACTTATTTTTACCCCAAAATATATTAGATGGTAACTACAGATCAGCAAAAAGATCTTATTGAGCGCCTTGGTGCGTTAAGGAGGTATCTTTGACATCGATGCCAAACTTATTGAAATAGAGAACGAGGAAGAGAAAACCCTTGCTCCGGGCTTTTGGGACAATCCACAAGAGGCCCAATTACAGATGCAGTCGATAAAATCCAAAAAGAAATGGGTAGAGGATTTTGAGGAAGCCAAAACATTGGTAGGCGACCTTGAGGTTCTTATGGAATTTCAGCAGGCTGGTGAGGTATCCGAAGACGAGGTTACCCAACAGTTTGAAAAATCCATCTCGTCCATTGAAAAATTGGAGTTCCGGAATATGCTCTCCGATGAGGGCGATGAGCTTACCGCAGTTCTTCAGATTACTGCTGGTGCGGGAGGTACGGAAAGTTGTGATTGGGCATCCATGCTTATGCGCATGTATATGATGTGGGCCGAAAAGAACGGTTACAAAATCAAAGAACTTAACTACCAAGATGGCGACGTTGCCGGTATAAAGACCGTAACCTTGGAAATTGAAGGAGAATATGCCTTTGGTTGGCTCAAGGGCGAGAATGGTGTACACCGTCTGGTGCGCATCTCCCCCTTCGATAGCAATGCTAAAAGGCATACATCCTTTGCCTCGGTTTATGTATATCCATTGGTGGACGATAGCATTGAAATCGAAGTGAACCCTTCAGAGATCGAGATAACCACCGCACGTTCCAGTGGAGCTGGTGGGCAAAACGTGAACAAGGTGGAAACCAAGGTACAATTGGTACACAAACCTACCGGCATCCAAATTTCTTGTTCGGATTCCCGATCACAACACGATAACAGGGCCACGGCAATGAAAATGTTGAAATCGCAGTTGTACGAAATAGAGCTTCGCAAAAAACAAGAGGCCCGGGCCGAAATTGAATCATCCAAAATGAAGATTGAATGGGGGTCCCAAATCCGTAACTACGTGATGCATCCTTACAAATTGGTGAAGGATGTACGAACAGGTGAGGAAACAGGAAATGTGGATGCCGTTATGGACGGTGATCTTGATGCATTTTTAAAGGCCTATTTAATGATGATGGGGCAGAAAGAAGAACAAGATTAATAGATAATCATGATTAAAATATACCATAATCCAAGATGTAGGAAATCTCGAGAGGGATTGGCCATCTTGGAAAAATCGGGAAAGGAATTTGAAGTTGTAAAATATTTGGATGACGTTCTTAGCAAAGAAGAACTTAAATCATTGATAGAGTATTTAGGTATTGCCCCAATTGATTTGGTTCGGAAGACGGAAGCCATCTGGAAGGAAAAATTTAAAGGAAAACCCCTTACCGATGATGAAGTGATCGCAGCCATGGCCGAAAACCCAAAATTAATAGAGCGCCCGATTGTGGTTAATGGAAAAAAAGCAGTTGTAGGAAGACCTCCCGAGAATATATCGGGTCTGCTATAATTCTGATAACCAATTATATTTAACACAGGTTGCACAAATAAATACAACCTAAATAGTATCTTTACCTCCATGAAAAGTAAACAAACACTCTTCCTAATAACCTTATTTATTGGCCTACTGGCCATGAACGATGTTGTCGCCCAATACGGCTACGGCTCCCCTTATGGTTATGGCAGATACGGGAGAGGACGAAGTTATGTCCCCCAAGCAGGCCCTGTTGAAAGTCAAAAAGAGGAGACACCACCTACAGCCGAAGAACTTGTGGACGAACAAATGCCATCCATTACCGAGGCCATAGATTTAGATCCTTTTGAGCAGGCCGTTGTTCGGACCTCATTGGTCACATCAGTTCAACAACGAATAGAACTTCAAATTCTTGGTTTGGAACCCCTAAAGATGAAAGAAGAGGTCGAAAAAATAAAGCGGCGCCAAGATGCCGAACTAAAAGCAGGCCTTCCCGAAGACAAGTTTGAAGCCTTTATGGAACTACAAGAAAACCAATTCAAGGCCAAGAAGAAAAAGAAGAAAAAGAACAAGGGTTAACAATTCTTTAAGGTCATTCGCAGGTTCAATTACGTTGTTGGGGGATTTATATTTCGCATCCACTTTTTTTCCTTCAATTTTTGCAGCGTAAAAATCAAACTATGCAAAGGATATTTATCCCATTGCTACTAATCTTATTGACTGCATTTCAGGGATTAGCCCAGCAAAACCAAAAACCCATTACAATTTCAGGAAAGGTAACCGATTCAGAATCAGGCCAACCTTTGGAATATGCGACTTTCGTGCTGCAAAAAGCAGATAGTCCAGATCAGGTAACCGGAGGAATTACGGACCTCGATGGAAACTTTGAAATAGAGACTGCTCCCGGAACTTACAACATCAGGGTCGAGTTTATTTCTTATAAAACGTATTCTCGACAAGGACAAACCTTTAATTCCGATACCGATTTAGGTTCAATTACCTTATCCCCGGACGTAGCCCAATTAGCCGAAGTTGAAGTTGTAGGAGAAAAAACTACTGTGGAAGTTAGGCTGGACAAAAAAATCTATAATATCGGAAAAGACCTGACCACTAGTGGCGCAACGATTAGTGATGCACTAAGCAATGTTCCTTCCGTAAATGTTGATATTGATGGTGCCATTAGTCTTCGCGGGAACGAAAACGTTCGTATCCTGATCAATGGAAAACCGTCTGCCCTTGCTGGTTTTGGGTCTACCGAAGCGCTTCAACAATTACCTGCAGATGCTATTGAAAAAGTTGAGGTTATCACCAGTCCATCTGCAAGATATGATGCCGAAGGTACTGCCGGTATCCTAAATATTGTTTTAAAAAGAGAGAAAACGCTAGGTTTTAACGGATCCGTTAATTTGTACGGGGGGCACCCGACCAATGGTGGAATCACCGCCAATGCCAACCTTAGAACAAACAAGTTCAATTTTTTTACCACAGTTGGTTACCGATATAGAGAAGGGCCTGGGAACGGATTTTTTGATACTAGATATTTCGACCCAAGACAAGACGCCTTTTTGGACAGTATCGCTTACGATAGAAATGTTGAAGATAGGGATATCAGCAGAATTAATCGCGGGGTGAATGCAAATTTTGGAATGGAATATTTCTTTAATGAACAATCATCCATAACTGGTTCCTATTTTTACAGAACAGGTAGCGATGAAGATCTTACTACCAACGTGAACGATTATTTTTTAAACAATAATCCACAGGTTGGCACCACAAGAAGCGAGTTGGAAACAGAAAAGGATAATACTCACCAAGTTTCTCTTAATTATATTAATAGATTTGATGAAGATGGACAAGTGTTGACGGCTGATGTACAGTTCTCTGTCGATGAAGAAGTTCAAAATGGATATATATCCGAACCTGTTCGTTACAACAATACAGCCAATACGGATATAACCATTCCTATGGAAGAAATTTCTTCTATACAAGATCAAACAGAATACTTGGTACAAACCGATTATGTGCTTCCATTTGGTAAAGGTTCTCAGTTCGAAGCCGGTTATCGTGGAACTTTTGAAAATGAGGTTACAGATTACCGATTGCTACAAGAAAACTCAGGCGGAGTTCTTGAAGTTAACGTAAATCAAACAAATCTCTTTGATTTCACTCAGAATGTACATGCACTATATTCGCAATACGGTTCAAAATTCGGTGACTTTAATTTTCTCTTAGGTCTTAGGATGGAGAGTACCCAACTAAAGGGTAAAATCGAGTCAGAACTTACAGAAGAGGAACTACAGGAAGAATTTTCGTTCCCTATAGACACAGATTTTGATAATAACTATACAGGTCTCTTCCCCACGGTAAACCTGATTTATGAATTCACTGAAAGAGAGAATGTTTCTTTGGGCTATAACAGACGAATCAATCGTCCTTGGAGCTGGTTTTTGAATCCATTCCCATCAAGAAGCAGTAGGACCAATATTTTTCAGGGTAACCCTAACCTTCGACCTGCATTTTCAAATGCATTTGATTTGGGGTACTTAAAGCGATGGGATAAACTTACCTTGACTTCCTCTGTCTACTATCAAAGAGAGACCGATGCATTTCAAAGGGTTCAGGAGCAAGTTTTCATTACGGGGCCAGGTGGTTCGCAAGTGGAAGTAATCAGGAACATCCCATTTAACTTGGCAACAAATGATAGAACAGGTGCTGAAGTTGGTATGCTTTACAATCCTACCAAATGGCTTAGATTGAACGGTAGTGTCAACTTCTTTAGGTTCAGTCTTGATGGAGAATTCAATGGTGTCGATTATAGCCAATCCAACAATAGTTGGTTTGGGCGCTTTAGTTCCAAGGTTACATTGCCCTGGAAAATTGACTGGCAGACCAATGCGTTCTACCGAGGTGCATCCGATGATATTCAAGGGCGTTCTGATGGTATCTTGTCAATCGACCTAGCGTTCAGTAAAGATCTTTTAAATGATAATGCCACTATTTCCTTGAACGTTCAAGACCTTTTGAACTCAAGAAAGAGAAGCTCGTTCACTACGACAGACTTTTTCGAGCAGGATAGTGAATTCCAATGGAGACAGCGTCAGATAAGGGTTTCGTTCATCTATCGTATCAACGAACAGAAAAAACGAGGCAGACCGGAAAGACAAGGTGGTGAAGATTTCGAAGAAGGACAGTTTTAAAAAAACGAATACGTTCCCCCGGGACTTAAATTAAAAAAGCAGCCAGTTGGCTGCTTTTTTTTTTGTGTTATCTTGAACAGAAAAATTATAGCAAAAAAAATTAGTCATCAAATCCATGACAACCAATTTTGTACATCAGTTAAAAACAAAAAAGAAGCCGAGTAGGCTTCTTTTCGTATATCTTATTCTTCGAGCTGGGCGCGTTTGGCCTCTTTTCTTTCTTTATACATTTCCCTTAGGTTGCCAATCAACCAGTAAGGTACTACAAAGGTCAACAAGAATATCATCAACCAAAAACCGATTGTCAAAATTGTTAGAAAAGCTAGAAAACCTAAATATTGGTCAAAATCAAACATCTTTATTCCTTTTGTTTTAACAAAGATACTTTCTTCTTATCAAAAAATGCAAATAGATAGGCAAAAAAAAGTGTATTTATCTAGATCAATTACCATATAAATGCCCTATATCCTACCTTTGTGTGACAAAATTTTAAACTATGAGTTTCAGGATTGAAAAAGACACCATGGGCGAGGTAAAAGTACCCGCCGATAAATATTGGGGCGCCCAAACCGAACGTTCCCGAAACAACTTTAAAATTGGTGCGCCTGCATCTATGCCTTTGGATGTGGTATACGGATTTGCCTATTTAAAAAAGGCCGCGGCCTATACAAACCACGAATTGGGAGTGCTAAGCCAAGAAAAAAGAGATTTGATCGCTCAAGTTTGTGATGAAATTCTTGAAGGAAAGCACGATGACCAGTTTCCCTTGGTCATATGGCAAACAGGCTCGGGAACTCAGAGCAACATGAACGTGAACGAGGTGATTGCAAACCGTGCACACGAAATTGCCGGTAAAAAAATCGGAGAGGGCGAAAAAACCATTCAACCCAACGATGATGTGAACAAAAGTCAGTCCTCCAACGATACTTTCCCTACGGGAATGCACATTGCTGCCTATAAAAAGATTGTGGAGGTTACCATTCCCGGTGTGGAGCAACTGAGGGATACTTTGGAGAAAAAATCCAAAGAATTCAAGGATGTTGTGAAGATAGGTAGGACTCACCTTATGGATGCCACTCCCCTAACCTTGGGTCAGGAATTTTCCGGCTACGTTTCACAATTGAATCATGGTTTAAAAGCATTGAAGAACACCTTGCCACACCTTGGCGAGCTTGCCCTTGGAGGAACTGCCGTAGGTACCGGACTGAATACGCCAAAGGGTTATGATGTTCTTGTGGCTAAATATATTGCCGAGTTTACTGGAAAACCTTTTGTTACTGCAGAAAACAAGTTTGAGGCACTTGCAGCGCACGATGCCATTGTTGAAAGCCACGGTGCACTTAAACAATTAGCGGTTTCTTTGAACAAGATTGCGAACGATATCCGTATGATGGCGTCTGGCCCTCGTTCTGGTATCGGGGAGATTATAATCCCTGCCAACGAACCGGGAAGTTCCATAATGCCAGGTAAGGTGAACCCGACCCAGTGTGAGGCCATTACTATGGTGTGTGCACAGGTTATGGGCAATGATGTTGCCATTAGCGTTGGTGGAACACAGGGGCATTACGAGCTCAATGTATTTAAACCGGTTATGGCGGTGAATATTTTGCAATCTGCTCAACTTATCGGAGATGCATGTGTAAGTTTTGATGAAAACTGTGCTGCTGGAATTGAACCAAACCACGAGACCATTAAAACTTTACTGAACAATTCTTTGATGCTGGTTACCGCTTTGAATACCAAAATCGGATACTACAAAGCTGCCGAGATTGCCAATACTGCACATAAGAATGGTACTACCTTGCGAGAAGAGGCGATTAATCTAGGGTATGTTTCCGCAGAAGATTATGATGAATGGGTAAAACCGGAAAATATGGTGGGAAGTTTAAAATAAGTTTCAAACCAATAGCAATAAAAAATGCCCATCCAAAATTGGACGGGCATTTTTAGTTATGGTGATAGTGTGTGTTACTATTTCAATTCAAAGCTGGAAGTACCCAACAGTTTCAATTTGTTATCATAAACATTTACCATGTAGTTTCCATCTTGGAAATCACCACTAGGCTTGTTTATATAATCACAAACATCCAAAGCATCGTTCTCGTAGTAGAAGTTGGTTCCTTTACTATAGGTAAGAGAATTACCTTCTTCTGTGGTTTTTGTCAAACCTTCACCCAATACATTTCCTTGTGGCCCAAGAACTTCGATATAAAATTCTCTGTCACCAGCTTCAGCGATTACGTTATCGGCAATGGTAAAACAAACTTTGAATTTATCAGTGGCTCTAGCTCTGGAAGTAGATACCAATTTACCACTGTTTCTCTCTTTAATAGCATCAACGCTTATAGTGCTAAGGTTAAGTGCAGAACCTTTTTCAACGGCATCTGCCAATTGAGTGTTCTGGATAATCAAAGAATCGTTGAATACAGTTTGTTGTTCCAATTCAGCAAAAGTGCTGTCTCTTTGCATAGCCAACAAGCTGTTGGATTGCGTCAAGGAATCAACTTGTTTCAATAATTCTTCTCTTTCAGCTTTAAGTACGCTTACTTGTCTTCTGTAACGGGAAAGTGTAGCGATATCAGCTTTCATGCTACTTACAGAATCAATGTATTTTGCGATGTTGTCTCTAGCGGCAACCAATTCTTCATTGGTAGCATTGCTTTCCAAAATAGCTTTGTCGTACTCGGACTTCAAATTGTTCAAATCCTCTACAACCAATTCTTTTTCTTGAGTAAGTGCTTCTGATGTAGCTTTTTTATCTTGATAAAGACTAACCGTGTAAATAATGGTTCCCAAAAGAACTACCCCTAACAGACCTGCTATTACTTTCAATCCGTTATTGTTATTTTTTGTTTCAGTCATAACTTTTTGTTTTAATTGATTCTACGTTTAAGGTTTTTTAATCAATCGTGTTTGGTTTATATACGCATCAGATTTATGTTTGGATTATTTGGATGAAAATAATCTTCACAAAAAATTACAATTCTGCCTATAATCCCTTATTTTTAAAAGGATAAAAAAGAATCCATTATGAGAAAAAATATATTCGTAACCATTAGCGTATTAGCATTGTTGATGGTTTCTTGCAAGGAAAAGGAGAAACAACAGGAAGATACAGCGGATGTTGAGGAAACCGCAATCGAGGCTGAAGCACCAGCTGCTGCCATGATTATTCCCATTGAACATGCCACCGCCGTAATCGAATGGGACGACCATACCATATATATAGATCCTGTTGGCGGGAAGGCAGCTTTTGAAGGTCAAAAGTCACCTGATATCATTTTTATTACGGATATACATGGCGACCATTTTAATCCTGAAACCTTGAACGAATTGGATTTGGAAGGGGGCAAAATAATTGCTCCCGATGCGGTGGTTTTACAAATGGAAGAAAATCTTTCCTCCAAAACAACCACTATGAAAAATGGGGAAAGCAAAGAGATTGCTGGTTTTCAAGTAAAAGCCATACCTATGTACAATTTACGGGAAGAAGCTAAAGACTTTCATGTAAAAGGAAGAGGAAATGGCTATGTGTTCACTTTTGGTGATGAACGCATTTATTTCTCTGGAGATACTGAAGACATACCTGAAATGCGTGCTTTGGAAAATATTGATAAAGCATTCATCTGCATGAACCTTCCATATACCATGACAGTGGAAAGTGCAGCCGATGCCGTATTGGAATTTAAACCTGCCCAAGTTTATCCATACCACTTTAGAGGTAGACCTGATGTAAGTGATGTGGACAAGTTTAAAACCTTGGTGAACGAGGGTGATTCTAACATTGAGGTAGTACAATTGGATTGGTATCCAACAGAAGATTACTAAAAAATGAAATAATGTTGTAGTTTAGCCGTTAGAAAACAAACTTAGTAACCTAAATCAAATACTCGAATATGGCTCCCAAATCCCATGTTTTTGTAGTGTTGGCACTTCTATTTGCCATACAAACTACCTACTCCAATCAATGTGATAATTTTTATGCTAAAGTTACCTATGCGCTAAGTCATGGAAAAAAAGCCATGGAAGCCACTAACTTTGAGCACCAAATGTACTACGCCGAAAGAGCCCTTACCGCTTTGGAAAGCGGACAAAGCTTTATGGAAGAATGTAGCTGTGAGAAGGCCAAAAACAAGACCTTGGATGCAATGGAGACCCTAGACAAGGCTATAGAGCCCGCT
Source organism: Muricauda brasiliensis (assembly GCF_003057865.1). NCBI lineage: Bacteria > Pseudomonadati > Bacteroidota > Flavobacteriia > Flavobacteriales > Flavobacteriaceae > Allomuricauda > Muricauda brasiliensis. Next base: position 31,915 of record NZ_QBTW01000001.1, read on the forward strand.
GACTGGGAAGCTGGAAGGTTTTTTACCAAAAAGGCCATTAATGAAATTAACGAACTTATAACCATTATAGATGAGTGCACTCTTGGAACGTCCCCATCGGTCGTTTCTGAAGAAATTTATACCGATGATGAAACTGAAGAAATAGTTTCGGAGACCGCTTCCGTGCAATCCATGGAACTGGAAATGATAAAAGTTTTTGAAAAACATGCGGGTGATAAACTCCATTCCGCGGAACAAGCCATTCAACAATTGGTAGAACTTTCAAATTCCATTGGGTCTACTTCTGGAAATGGTCAAGATGCCAATAGCTTAGCTGCCCACCAAAAAGCTTATTTGGAAAAAGCGAAAAAATTATTGGAGGAAGGAATCAAAAATCTCGGTGGAGAAGAATAATTCCTCCCCTTTTATTAACGAATCAATTTTTTGTACTTGATACGCTTGGGCATGATATCCGTTCCCAAGCGTTTCTTTTTGTTCTCCTCATAATCAGAGAAAGAACCTTCAAAGAAGTATACTTGTGAATCGCCCTCGAATGCTAAAATGTGGGTACAGATTCTATCCAAGAACCATCTATCGTGAGATATGATCACCGCACAACCCGCAAAGTTCTCCAAACCTTCTTCCAACGCGCGTAGTGTATTTACATCCAAATCGTTGGTTGGCTCATCCAATAGCAGCACGTTGCCCTCTTCCTTCAAGGTCATCGCCAAATGCAAGCGGTTTCTTTCACCTCCGGATAGCATATTCACTTTTTTGTTCTGCTCGCTTCCTGAAAAATTAAATCGACTCAAATAGGCACGGGAATTTACTTGCTTTCCTCCCATCATGATCAATTCTTGGCTATCACTAAAGTTTTCCCAAATGGTTTTCTCCGGGTCAATGTTTGAGTGTGATTGATCCACATAGGCCAACTTGGCCGTATCCCCAACAATAAATTCTCCTTTATCGGGATTTTCCTCGCCCATAATCATTTTGAATATGGTGGTCTTACCTGCACCGTTCGGACCAATTATACCTACGATACCCGCTTGTGGAAGATTAAAATTAAGTTCCTCGTACAACAATTTATCTCCAAAGGCCTTGCTAACACCTTTTGCCTCGATTACATTGGTTCCCAATCGAGGCCCATTTGGAATATAAATCTCCAACTTCTCCTCTATTTGTTTTTGGTCTTGGCTTAGGAGTTTGTCATAATTTTTTAGACGTGCCTTTTGCTTGGCCTGTCTTCCTTTTGCACCTTGACGCACCCAATCCAGCTCGCGTTCCAATGTTTTTTGCCGTTTGGAGGCCTGTTTGCTTTCTTGTTCCAATCGTTTTGCCTTTTGGTCCAACCAGCTAGAGTAATTCCCTTTCCATGGAATTCCCTCTCCGCGGTCCAGTTCCAAAATCCAGCCTGCAACATTATCCAAGAAATAACGGTCGTGTGTTACAGCGATAACCGTCCCTTTATACTGAGCCAAATGGTGCTCCAACCAGTGCACGGATTCGGCGTCCAAGTGGTTGGTAGGCTCATCCAACAATAAAACGTCAGGTTCCTTTAACAATAGTCGGCACAAGGCCACTCTTCTTCTTTCTCCACCAGAGAGCACCCCTATTTTCTTATCGGATTCAGGCGTGCGAAGCGCATCCATCGCAATCTCCAATTTTGTATCCAACTCCCAAGCATTTGACGCATCAATCTGATCTTGGAGCGCTGCTTGCTTATCCATCAATTTCTGCATCTTGTCTGCATCCTCATACACTTCTGGAAGACCGAACATATCATTGATCTTATTGTACTCATCCAAAATGGCGACAGTTTCGGCAACACCTTCTTTTACTACTTCAAGAACGGTCTTGTTCTCGTCCAGCTGTGGCTCTTGTTCCAAATAGCCCACGGAATACCCTGGTGAAAACACCACATCTCCTTGATAATTTTTATCGACCCCTGCAATAATTTTGAGCAAAGTGGATTTACCTGATCCATTAAGACCCAAAATCCCAATTTTGGCTCCATAGAAAAAGCTTAGGTATATATTTTTAAGCACTGGGGTATTGGCCGTTTTATAGGTCTTGGTAACCCCAGACATTGAAAAAATGACTTTCTTATCGTCTGACATCTATTACTGAATTAAATTGTTAAGAAAAAGAGCCTACACTCTACCTTTTAGGGCATTGAACACCCAAGCTACGGCAAAAAAACCGATTCCAACAGCAGCAAAGCCCCAGCCCGCTACTTCATCATATTTAAAAGCTCCAAGTGCGATCATACCGACTCCCACAAAAATCATAATCCATGTGGCCCAAGCTAGCACTGTGTTTTTATTCATTCCCATTCTGTTAGTTTCTGAAGAATTTCAAATATCGTAAAAATCGAGATAATGTAAAGTCATTATTAAGGATTATGTTTCAAAAGGAAAGCTAACACCGCACTTTTTTCTGACAGTGTCCAATAACTCTGACAAATCAAGGCTATTTTGATGCGACCATATATCACTCTCAATTTTATTGTTTCTTAAACATTCATGAACCTCTAGAATTTCATAATAGTAACCAATACCTTTCAAGGGTAGACTGAACTTTTTGGTTTCGTCTTCCTTCACCATCGTATATTCGTCTGCTTCGTGCCATCTAGATTTTAAAAATAATTGTCCCTTGTTACCAGAAATCTCGGCTTCCATTCGCGAGCGACTCGTAAAACCACTGTACAAAATAGCCTGAGCATCAGGATAATCAAAAATCATGCTGGTCTGGAGTTCCGTTCCGTTACTGTGAAATTTTGAACTTGCCATAACATTTTCGGGCATGCCCAGTAATAGGTAGGATAGAAAAATAGGATAAATACCAATATCCAAAATGGTTCCCGAAGCCAGGTTAGGGTTCAACAATCGGGAATCTTCATCCCTGTCGAGCGCATAAAATGCAAAATCCGCATAAAGATATTTTAGCGCCCCTATCTCACCAGCATCGACCAATTCTTTTACTTTTTTGATGGATGGATTAAAACGGGACCACATAGCTTCCATCAAAAAGGCATTGTGCTTCTTTGAGGCATTTACCTGCTCTACCACTTCGTTCCTATTGACACCCATCGGCTTTTCACATAAAACTCCTATGCCATTCTCAAGCGCCTTAATGGACAAATCTTTATGGAAATTATGGGGCGTGGCTATGTAAACAACATCCACTGTTCCCGATCGGAACAATTCATCGTAACTTCCAAAAGTATGTTTTACATCGTACTCTTCGGCAAATTCTTGAGCTCTTTCCATTGACCTTGATGCTACGGCAGTCACCTTTGCATCCTCTACGAGCAAAAGGTCCGAAACAAATTTTCTAGCTATTTTTCCCGGGCCAACAATGCCCCATCTTATTTTGGTTTCCATATCTTCAAAAGTAATAATTATAACTCCTTATCTTTAACCAGCTAAATGAATTTATAGTAGAATGGATATAAACTTCAATAAGAACGAAGACCATAATAAATTAAAACTGTCCGACCTGAAGCGCAGATTGGCGAAAGTGAAGCTCGGTGGCGGCAAGAGCCGTATCGAGAAGCACCATGCCAAAGCTAAAATGACCGCACGGGAACGAATCGATTATCTTCTCGATGAAGAAACCCCATCCATTGAAATTGGAGCCTTTGCAGGAGAGGATATGTATGAGGAACACGGAGGATGTCCTTCTGGTGGAGTGGTGGTTAAAGTTGGTTACGTCAAAGGCAAGCAGTGTGTGGTTGTTGCAAACGATGCCACGGTAAAAGCCGGTGCTTGGTTCCCTATTACAGGAAAGAAAAATTTACGGGCCCAAGAAATTTCAATAGAAAACAAATTGCCCATCATTTACCTGGTAGACAGTGCGGGGGTATACCTGCCTATGCAAGATGAAATATTTCCGGATAAAGAGCATTTTGGTCGCATTTTTAGGAACAATGCTGTAATGAGCAGTATGGGAATTACCCAAATTGCTGCGGTTATGGGAAGCTGTGTTGCCGGCGGTGCCTATTTGCCGATTATGAGCGACGAAGCCTTGATTGTGGACAAAACAGGTAGCATTTTTTTGGCCGGAAGTTATTTGGTAAAGGCTGCAATCGGTGAAAGCATTGACAACGAAACTTTGGGCGGTGCTACAACCCATTCTGAGATTAGCGGCGTAACCGATTACAAGGCCAAAGACGATAAAGATGCCTTGGACAAAATCAAAAATATTGTTGACAAGATAGGTGACTTCGACAAAGCAGGTTTTAACAGGGTTGAACCTAAAAAACCCACTGAAGAACCCGATGACATTTTTGGAATTTTACCAGCATCCCGAAGCGACCAATACGATATGGTAGAGATCATCAAGCGATTGGTGGACGACTCCGAGTTTGAACAATATAAAGAAGGCTACGGACAGACCATTTTAACCGGATACGCACGTATCGATGGTTGGGCCGTAGGCATAGTTGCCAATCAGCGCAAAGTGGTAAAGACCAAAAAGGGTGAAATGCAGTTTGGAGGTGTCATCTATTCCGATTCTGCGGACAAGGCCACCCGTTTTATCGCCAATTGTAACCAGAAGAAAATTCCCTTGGTGTTTTTACAGGATGTGACCGGATTTATGGTGGGCAGCAAAAGTGAGCACGGTGGAATTATAAAAGATGGTGCCAAAATGGTGAATGCTGTTAGCAATTCGGTGGTTCCTAAATTTACCATTGTCATTGGGAATAGCTACGGAGCCGGAAATTATGCCATGTGCGGAAAAGCTTATGACCCCCGGTTAATCGTGGCCTGGCCAAGTGCTGAACTTGCCGTGATGAGCGGAAACTCTGCCGCCAAGGTACTTTTACAGATTGAAAAGGCCAGTTTGGAGAAAAGTGGCAAGCCTGTTGATGCGGAAAAGGAAAAGCAACTTTTTGATGAAATAAAGCAGCGTTACGATGACCAAATATCACCGTATTACGCTGCTGCTAGACTTTGGACGGATGCCATCATCAATCCGTTGGATACCCGTAAATGGGTTTCCATGGGCATTGAGGCCGCCAACCATTCCCCTATCGAGAAAAAATTCAATATGGGAGTGCTACAAGTTTAATTGAAACAAGTAGGTTTAAGGGCGTAGCTTATATTTCTTGTCAAGAAAATCGCCTACTGCTTCACAATCATCAGTTTCATATAAAAAAACATCCACTACTTGGCCTTCTTCATTTACATCAAATAAAGACCAAAATGGGTTGCCTGTATATTCATCTATATAAAAATCATATTCTTCTTTGGGAAGTTCACTTTCCTCTATCAATTTATTAGGGTCATAAAAATCTAAAACATAATTAAAGCAAGCTTCCATATCCTCATTGGAAATAGGTCCTTCATAAATCTCATTATTGCTTTCTAGAAGGGCTTTAATATTAAGCTCCCAATACTTTGTTGATTTAGCTTGCTCTCGAAGCGTTTTGGCATGCATGCAAATCTCGTCCATGCTCATACCTTTAAATTTATCCATAAATTAAGTTTAAAATATTTTCTAAGCTAAATATTTATAGGCATGTTGTACGTGTTGATTTATGAATGCGCCTTTTCAATTGATGAAACAGCGATATGAATTGATGGATTAGTTTTTCCTCAACTGCAAAGATGGTTTTTCTTCACTATGGAATGATGTAAATCTGACCATTGGCCAAAGCCAATTTGCCATTGGGGAATCGACCTTCTTTATAGATTTACCATAAATCAAACTGGGAAGCTGAATGAACATTCTTGCAAAAATCAGAGGATTGCCAGATTTACATATAATCAGTTGCCCAAGTGCGATTTTGGCCTTGGAATAAGCAGTAATTCCGTTTGTCTACCATTAATATAGCGGAAGCCATCTTCACCAAAAAAACCGGGCTCCTCCAACATAATTCGGATATCCCTGTTCCATTCCGGGATGTTGACCGTTGCATTCAATTCAATGGCGTAGGCGGTGTTCGGGTTCAATGGGTAATTTTCGCCATCATCCTTCATGACTCCCCCTTGGGAATCCCACATACCAATAGTTGTACCGGCAGAATGGCCATACATGCCCAATGGATGGGTATAAATGGATGGTTGCAGACCTGCGGCCTTGGCATCTTTAAGAGCTTTCGCCAAAATCTCGTTCCCCACTTTGCCCTTGACCATATTCTGGGTCAAGAAATCCTGTACACGATTCCCATCATATAAGGCATTCACCAAAAACGACGGGGCTTCGGTTTCCTCTGGTTTTAGAACATAGGCCAATTCTTGACAATCCGTGTTCAAACGCAAGTAGGTGATACCAAAATCGCAATGCAACAAATCTCCACGTTGAATAACTTCATCGTCCGGTCTTCCTGAAAATGAATAGAGATGTCCCACTAGCTCCTCACTTGTCCGTTGTACATCAACTGTAGGGTGAAACCATGTTTCCAATCCCAAATCAGTAACTTTTTGACGCATCCACCACTCCACTTCGGTTGTTGTGGTTATTCCTGGAGTGATTACTTTTTCTGAAAAAGCCTCGGCAATAATATCATGGGTAATGTCCGTCAACTGGTTGAAAATAGTCATTTCCCGTGGTGTCCTGGTCTCTATCCAGCGTACCGCCAACTGTTCTGCAGATACTACCTTGGAATGGTGTTTTTTAGGCAAATTGGCCATAAACTCATCGTAATCCGTCTTATCCAATCCATCCGCAATATTATGGTCATTAGAAAAATTAAGTCCAATTTTCTGCGGGTTCCGTTCAACGATCAATTCCATCAAACGTTTCCATTGATTGGGCTCTTTTTCCTTATCCCAAGCGGAAATAATGCTTTTTCCAATATTGTAACGGGCAACGGCCAGTTTGTCAATGGTATTCTTTTCTTTATCCCTATAAAACAGAATTATCGTTCTTCTCCTGGCATTTAGCCAAGTTGCTGGCAACATGGTTCGTAGTACAGGATCTTCATTGTATTCTCGGGAAATCAATACCCACATGTCCAAACCTGCATCGTCCATTAGTTTAGGAAGTACGTTATTGAATCTTTCATCGAGTATTTCGTCCACAACCCGTGCCCGTTCCACTTCGGGAAGGATTTGTTGGGAAATAGCAATAAAAGGTAAGAGCAGAAGTACTAGGTTGATGGTTTTTCGCATGGTTGATTTTTAAAGTTTTGAATGTACAAAACTTAGCCTATTTGTTCCAAGGTTTTTTTTCTATCCACCTTTCTTGTTGAGGTTTCCACAAAGGATTTCATAAAATACACTTGTTTGGGAACTTCATATTTTGATACCCCTTGCAAAGCCTTAATAGCTTTTAGTAGTCCTGCTTTATTCATTGGTTCACATTCCATTACAAGCACCAATTTTTCACCCAATCGGTCATCTGGTAAGCCCGCTACAAAGAATCGTGGCTCTATTAGGATTGAAAGCTTTTGCTCTATTTTTTCAGGAATGATTTTGATTCCCCCTGAATTGATTATGGAATCATAACGGCCCAACCAAAGGAATTGATTTTTGTTGATAAGCTCAACCACATCATTGGTGATGATATTACTGTCTGAAATTTTCGGTGCCTCAATCACAAGGCATCCTCTGTCATCTTGTGAGACAGAAACATCTGGAAGAGTTTCAAATGGATTCACTTTCTTTCCATCTATCTTTTTTACCGCAATGTGGGTGATGGTTTCCGTCATCCCATAGGTTTCATAAGCACGGACAGGCAATTTGGATAGCTCGTTTCTTAAATTCGAATCCACAGGGGCACCACCGATTATAATTTGGCCTACCCTATCCATTTGATGCATCGAATTTTGGACCTGCAAAGGTACCATGGCCACAAAATTATAGATGTTATCAGTATCGTTTAGTGGGCTTGAAGAAGGTTTTACCATATCTAAATGCAGCCCGAGAATCATGGTACGGACCAACATCATTTTGCCAGCAATACCCGTGCAGGGCAGACATAAAAGAGCTCTCTGTTTTGGTCCTAGCCCAAAATATGTACCTGTGGCCAAGGCCGAATTGACCATATGCTCTTTTTTAAGGACTATGATCTTTGGTTTTCCTGTTGACCCCGAAGTTTTAACTTGGACGGTAGACTCTTTGGAAGTCCAATCCAACAAAAAATCACCTATAGACTTTTGAAAAGGTAGGCCTTCTTTTAATTCTTGAGCGAACTTTGCAAGCCCTTCAGTCGAATAGGAAACATTATTTAATTGAAAGTCAGAGTGTATCTTATGCCAAGTCGGATTTTCCATCATTTAGTACCATATATTCTTCTCTGGACATAACTCTTCCAAAAAGTTTCTCCTTCCAGTTTTTCCAACCATACTTTTTAGAGAAAATAAACAGTAAAATTGGATAAATTACAAACACCGGAATTAATACATCCCATCCTAAAACCGGTTCGGAAACATCCCTGTAAATGGAATGGGTTCGGAATGCTGTCCAATCAGCGGTGACAAGGAGCGCCGTAAAGAAGTTGTTGGCCGCATGAAAACCCAAGGGCAATTCCAATCCTTCGTCCATTAATGTCAAAATACCCAAAAAGAAACCTGTTCCTATGTAGTAGATTAAGATGCCATACCCCAATTTATCAACCTCTGGATTGAGAATATGTAACAATCCGAACAAGGACGAACTCACCACAAAAGGCAACCATTTATTTTTTGATGCAATACCGATAGACTGCATAAGGTAGCCTCTTGTAAAATATTCCTCGAAGCTAGTCTGGATAGGTATAAAGATGATGGAAATCAACAATAGCACTAAAAATGGACCTGCTTCAAAGGAAAACTGGTAGTTTTCCGGTGATAAGTAAATATCCAAAAACACAAGTGCAGACGACACCACTCCCCATAAAACGAATGAAAATGTGATTCTTTTCCAATCGATTCGTCTTCTTGATGTGGTAAAGTCCTTAAACGAAAGTCTATGTATGAATTTAACAGCCACCCATAAACTTACCATGGCCGCAAAAAAGGTGAGCAACACCAATAAAAAGAAAAAGTTGAGGCCCAAGGTATCGGCCATATCCCCATAATCCGTGGATATTGAATTGATTGACTCCGCCTTTAAGATCATTGCCGCAATTAAGGGTATACCTCCCAAAAATTGCCACCCAATGATAATGATCAAAAATCCAACAAAATATCTCCAACGCTCGGTTAAACCTTTATATGCTTGTTCTATGTACATATTTCCTGTATTAAATCCATATTCCAGGTCCTCATTTGCCTGTAAAAAAGTTTGCCTTCGGAAACTTCCAAAGGACTATCAATATTATTGGTGAACAGACTTCCAGTTCCTAATCCTTGTGGCATTTTAGTGTTCAAAGAATACGTGAACTGTGCTATTGCGTTTAATCCAATGTTACTTTCCAATGCACTGGTTATCCACCATCCTATGTTGTTTTCTTCTACCAAAGCTATCCATTCATTACTGCCACCAATACCCCCCACTAAACTTGGCTTTAAAATAATGTATTGTGGTTGTATGGTTTGTAACAGTTTCTTCTTTTCCGTTACATCAAAAACACCGATTAATTCCTCGTCCAAAGCAATAGGAAGTGGAGTACTTTCACAAAGATTGGCCATTTCTTGCCATTGGCCAGCTTTTATAGGCTGTTCAATGGAATGTATCTTGAAATGCGACAGCCTTTCCAACTTTTCCTGTGCTTTTTTGGGTTCAAAAGCGCCATTGGCATCCACCCTTAGTTCGATGTCTGCAGGGGAAAATCTTTCTCGAATGGATTTTAGTATGGATATTTCCTTTTCAAAATCTATGGCTCCTATTTTCATTTTGATGCAACCGAAACCATCCTTTAGTTTTTGTTCCAATTGTTTGAGCATATAGTCTGTGTTCCCCATCCAAATGAGGCCATTGATTGGAATCGGCGATTGCTTTTGGGTGAAATCTGAAGCGAATAATTCAAATGGATCGGTGGATTGTAAGGACAACAATGCCTGTTCAAGTCCAAACTGGATGGAGGGAAACTCTTTAAGTTGATTCAACAACTCTTCCTTATCCAAATGGATGTTGGCACAGGTCCACTGCAATTTTTCTTGGTAATCAGGTCGGTCATCCACGCTCAATCCACGTAAAATACCACATTCTCCTATACCAAATCCTTTTTCACTTTTTATGATAATGAACCAGGTTTCCTTTTGCGTCATAACCCCGCGCGAAGTACCGCTGGGAACTTTAAAATTGAGGGTATACTTTTTATAGGTTGCTTTCATGGAGTGGATTCAAATTTAAGTTTTTTTTGAATCCTACAAGACCGGATAGGGCCAAATCAACTAAAGTTGAACCAAAAACGGACTCCTTCAACCTGCCTGTCCACATTTAATTTGGATTGAAGCTGATTTACCAATCTGTTGATCAAACGAATACCCATTGAGGAGTTTGATCGTTCATCGGTATCATCCGGAAGTCCTACGCCATTGTCGGTATACTCAAAATAGCCCTGGTCCCCGTTTTTACGAAGGTGAATATAGATTTTCCCGTTGTCATCGTTTTCGGGAAAGGCATATTTAAATGAATTCGACACAAGCTCGTTCAAGATCAATCCAAATGGAATCGCGCGGTCAATATCAAGCTCGGTACCTTCCGCATCAATGGTGATACTGATATTGTGTCCGCCCTTCTTGTAAACGGATTGCACGCTATTGATCAAACTTTCAATATATCCTTGCATCTCAATTACGGAGAGGTCATCATTCTGATACAATTTTTGATGAATCAATGCCATGGCCTTCACCCTGCTCTTCCCTTCTTCCAAAGCAACTATTGCTGCTTTGCTACGGGTGTTCTTCGTCTGTAAACTCAATAGGCTGCTCACCATTTGAAGGTTGTTCTTAACCCTATGGTGGATTTCTTTCAACAATGAATCCTTTTCTACCAGAGAGTTTTCGATAATATGTTTTTGTTCGGCGATCAATCGCTGATTTTTTATACTTTTTAGATAGGCATAAACCAGTCCAGCAAAACCCAACAAGGTAAATATCAATGAAATAAATACTAGGTTGATCCGCTCATCCTTGGCTTTCATTTCGCTACGTGCCAGCTCGTTGATACGCTTTTGCTCGTCGATAAGCCTTTGGGAATTCTCTAAATCTTCATTGGCCACAATGGTCACCAATTGTTGTTTGATCAATGCCGATTGTTTTTTTGCCAACGAATCCTTTATTCTTTCGTTGCGTTTGTAGTAGATGGAAGCATTCTTGTAATTTTCCACCTTATCATAAAAAGCCGCTAAAAGACTGTTCCTTTTAATGATTTGAAGCACGGTAATATTGTCAAACTCGGTATCCAAGTGCTTTTTTGCTTCGGTAAAGCGTTCCAATTGCAGATTGGCCTCGGCCAAGAACATGGTGTTCTCCACCACCTCACTCTGATCATTATTGTTCGGTGATTTCTTTAAGGTTTCAATGCTCGTTTCCAATAGAGGTATAGCCTCCTCATATTCTCCCAGCATTACATGGCATTTAGCAATATTCCCCTCTATTTCTGCTTTTAGCAGTTCACTTTCGAATATGTCCGATTCACTCTTTTGAGTGGAGATATCGTTCATGTACACTCCAAGGTAGGAGTTCGCTTTTTTAAGCTCGCTCAAAGCCGTAGGTGCAGAATCATCGAGACGTAAATAATTGCCGACCTTGCTATGGTATTGGGCCAGCTTAAAGCTTTCGTTGTCGGCAATGGTTGGCTTTACCTCCATTATATATTGGTTCCTGGCCTTTCTGTACAAACCAAGATTACTGTAGATGTCGTAAAAGGAAACGTTATTGGTGAGGCCCAACTCTCGTTTTTGTTTTCTTATTTCGATTTGTTTATCGAACAATTGAAGATTCGCGTAGTTATCGTCGAGCACATCCAAAACAATTTTCTGAGAATTTGAGTCCAATGAATCTTTGACATCATAAAGTTCCTTTGCCAAGGCAGTACTCTTGTCGTATTCACCCAAGTCGTTGTAAACCTGTGCCTGCATCACCTTATAAAGTTGTGAAGCAGTGGTATCGGAGGTTTTTTCGGCATTGGAGAGGTAAATCTTGATGGTATCCAACCAATCGTACGCGGAGTTTACATTGTATCGATCTAGAGAGTTGAAAAATACTTCAAACCGTTGATCAGCATTGTCTTTATCCTCAAATTCGGTAAGTACACTTTGTTCCTCTCCGGTGGTTATTTGAGCCGAAGCGGTAAAAAGAAAAACAAAATATACTATGGTAAATAAATATCTTACGTAACGTCCCATTAATTTAATTGATACAGTGACCGCCGAAATATTCCGTAAGCCCTATATTATTATCGTGCCCTTTTTTCCTTTATTGTACCCGATATCCTAAATCAATGCCAAAATTGAACATTATGTGAAATTAAAAGGTATGGGGTATATAAAGAACGCTAGTTTGACTACAAAATTAAATTGCAAGCTATAGACTTGACCGTTATTGTTGTGAAAGTGTTGTTTTATGTTGTGAAACAATCCAAACAGTATGTGAAGTTGCAGTTTATCGGTGTTTTCTGCTTTTTATGGAATCTTCCTGAAAAATAGGACACTTGTGAAATTGAAAAAGGCCCTGCTTTTTACAACAAGACCCTTTTACGAGAACACTATATGAAAATGAAAAAATTACTTTCTGAATTATTAACACTGCTAAAATATGACCGATTCACCTATCAAGAAAAATATTGTTGCGAACTCCTAAAAAGTTGTGGTCTTTCTCTTTTAAAAGTGTTGTAGTATAAAAAAAGCGCCCTAATGGAGCGCTTATATATTTTGTTAAATCTCTTTGACATCAGCTATTCATCGAAGAAAGGATAAACTCCTTAAAGTCTTTTGAAATAGGTATCAAGTTATTATTGATCATAATATCTTTTGAGTTGATGGCATCTATGTGATCTACGTTAACGATATATGACTTATGCGCCCTATAAAACTTATTCTTCGGTAATTTCTCTAAATAATCCTTTAAGGGGGAACGTACCAAAAACTTTTTATCAGCCGTATTTACTTCCAAATAAACGTTATCGGCCTTAATAAATTGAATATCACTAAACTGGATTCTGTAATAAAGATGTTGCTTCTTGACAAAAATAGAATCTTTCAATATGGAATTGGATGTTATCTCGTCTGCTGCATCGTCATCCGCTATCTTCTGATTACCTTTTTTTTCGTAGTTAAAATTGGAAAGTGCTATTTCTATCGAGGTATAAAGATCTTGTTGTTCAAAAGGTTTTACCAAATAGCCATCTGGTTTTACTGTCTTGGCGTTCTCTACCGTGGCGCGGTCTGAGTTGGAGGTAACAAATATGAACGGGATGTTATAGGTATTGCGGATATGCTTTCCAAGGTCGATACCTGTTTTGTCCGAGGCCAAAATAATATCGATAAGGACAAGGTCCACATGATTGTTTTTCAATACGTCCACGGCCTGCTCATAAACAATTACATTGTCCACAATTTCATAGCCGATTTCCTCCAACATGGATTGCATGTCATCTGCGATGATGACATTATCCTCTACGATTAAAATTTTTATCGGATGTTCCAAGTTCCTACAAGTTTATTTGGTTGTATTCAAATTTACAAAAAAATATTAACAGATATTAAGAATAAAATAGCTAAAAGAAAGGTACTCAGGGCCACTTTTTTCAATTCTGGATCCAAATCTCCAGGATTTTGTGTCAGCTTCACTTTACGTAAATGTATCAAAAGGGGAACAAATGCCAACATAAAAAAAGACGTTTTCCAACTTAAGTCTTCTATCCAAATATACAATGCGAAACAGCACAAGGCCATCAATATCAAGAAAAAGTGATAACGCTTCCCATTATCGAACCCCATTTTTACAACCATTGTTATCTTACCGTGTTTTTTGTCCGATACGGCATCTCGAAGATTATTCAGGTTCAATACCGCAACACATAAAAAACCAATGGCAACAGCTGGTAATACATCATTCCAATCTAAGGATTTTGTATAGAGAAACATGCTGCCCAATACCCCGAGCAATCCAAAAAACAGGAATACGAACAAATCCCCCATCCCTCTATAACCATAAGCATTGGAACCAACAGTATACTTTATAGCGGCCCAAACGCTTAAAAGACCAAGTACAAAAAAAATCAGTATGTAAAAGAAATTCTCAAAGCCAAAAGCCAAATAAATAAGTGCTATGGCGATTAGCATACTTATAACAATGGAAATGATTATCCCTTTTTTGAGGGAGTCCCTGGTTATTGAACCACTTTGGATGGCCCTAACAGGCCCTATCCTATCTTCGTTATCGGTTCCCTTTACCCCATCACCATAATCATTGGCAAAATTTGAGGTAACCTGAAAGCCAACAGTGGTCAAGAGGGCCAAAATAAATATAGTACCATCGAACTGGCCTTCCATTACGGCCAATCCGGTGCCTACAATGATTCCCGAAAAAGAAAGAGGGAGTGTGCGCAGTCTAGCAGCTTGTACCCAAGCCTTAGTGTTTCCCAAGATTAATACGGATCTTCTATTTTAACTCTTTGGCCATCCTTATAAGATGCTACGAATGCATCTTGGAAACCCATTTGCACCAATTGTTTTCTAAATTTCTGAGCTTCTTCCAAAGTCTCAAAATTTCCCAGTGAATAGGCATAAAAAGGATTGGTCTTTACAAAAAGTGTATTTGTCAACGCTTCGGAGGCCAAGGTCACATTGTTTTCGACAAATGATTTTACTTGGACTGAATAGATTTTTTCTTTGTTCAAAAACTCTTTGGCCAAGTAAAATTCCTTTACCAAGCTCAACTCTTCGTTCTGGGATTTCAGATTGTTTATTCTTGCCTTTATGACATCCAAACTATCCAATGATACCAAGACGTTGCTTTGGTTTTCGAAGGACTGCTTACTGCTCAGTCCGGCCGTAAACGATGTAATGGCCAAGGTTCCGATTACAAAGAGACCTACAAAACCCAACAAAATGTTTCGCTGTAGTTTAATCTTTTTTAAATCTTTATTTTTGAATTTTATTTGATCGAGGAGTCTCTCGTTGATAATCTGGGCCTTGTCTATATCCTTATGAAGGTCCAACAAATCGCTTTCTTCAATAAAAGGCATATTGTATAGGGAGTTATAATTATGCGCTACGCTAAAAGCATAACAACCAATAAGTTAATCTGAATTGTTACAAAAATAAAATATTTGTTCAAAGAAAAAAACTTTATGGCTCTAAAGCTTGCAATAATCTGCTCTCCAGGACTTTTATTACAATAAATAGATGCCATCTTCTTGAATGTTTATTTTTCGCTGTCGATATAAAATGCCCGCTCCTTTTTTGAAAGCTTTTTTGCTCATGTGAAGGGTGCTCATGATTTCATCAGGTGATGATTTATCATGCAAGGGTAAAAATCCTTCGTTCTGTACAAGCTTATCCAAAATCATTTTGGCCGTGGGTTCAAGCATTTTTGCACCAATAGGCTGTAAGGAAATATCCAGTTTTTTATCGTCCCTTACATTTTTGATAAAGCCCTTTAGGTAATCACCAACATTGACCGGCTTAAAAATGTCGCTATCAAATATGAGTCCTTTGTGACGATTATCCACGATTACTTCCCAACCCAATGGAGTCTTTCGATGCACTAAAAGGTCGACTTCATCATTTTGTTGGTACGCTACATTTTCATTGGATAAAAACTTATCTACCCTGCTCGAACCGGTCAAGCGCATACTCTCTTCGTCCATATAACAATGAACAATATATGTATTGCCTTCCTCCATGCGTTGGGACTGTTCCCTAAAGGGGACAAGTAAATGTTTCTCCAACCCCCAGTCCATAAAGGCACCATATGCCCCCACTTCTACTACTTTTAAATGGGCGAATCCGTTTCGAATGATTTTGGGCTTCAAAGTGGTCGAAATCGGACGTTCCGCATTGTCCAGATAACAGAACACCTCCATTTCTTGGTCAATTTCAAAATCCTCGGGCACATATTTGTTCGGCAAAAGTATTTCCGTGCCTTCATCATCTCCCAAAAAAAGTCCTATACTAGTGCTCCTGAGCACCTTAAGGGTGTTGTAGTTTCCCAATTCTATCATAAGGCAAAGGTAGCTGTAAATTATGGGTATAAAAGAAGCTGCCCTAATTTGGACAGCTTCTTTACATGGTTCGTAATCTTAATTATAAACCGATTCTTTTCCAAAGTGTTTTGTCAACATATAATAGATGACAGCACGATGTTTATTTTTTTCCGATTTTCCATACGCATCAATAACGCTGTTAACGGATTCCATTAAAGCTGGTGTCTCCGCCAATCCCAATTTCTTGATCAAGAAATTGTTCTTTACCGTTTCCAGTTCCTTTTCGTCAGACCCAGAAACTTTGGAAGCATCCAAATTATAAATAGCTGGTCCCAAACCTATGGCAACTTTTGTCAACAAATCCATATCTGGGGTTTGTCCAAATTTACTTTTGATGTCCTCGGCGTACTTTTCAATTAATTCGTCTCTTTTACTCATAGTGTGTTAGTGTTCTTAATGGATTTTATAGCTAGGCTTCTAAGATATAAAATCGAAGTACCCAAGCAAAATTTTATTGTTCAAAACCCGTGGTGTTGCGACTTCTAGGATTTTTGGCCTTTCCGAGCTTGAATAAAATTCCTCCAATCCAACCTCTAATTCATTCTCGTTTTTTGCTGTGATGTGGTCAAAACCATACATTTCTGCTAGATGCTTTGCAGATAGTTGGTGGCTGGTCTCAAAAAAGGTCTCAAACTCTTCGGTATCCTCCTGGCCCGGTAAGATCCTAAAAATGCCACCTCCCGAATTGTTGATGAGTACGATTCTGAAATCAGGTCTCAAATACTTGTTCCACAGCGCATTACTATCATAAAAAAAACTAAGGTCGCCTGTGAGTAAAACGGTTGGCATGTTACTGTAAATGGAACTGCCTATAGCTGTGGAAGTTGTGCCATCAATTCCACTTGTTCCACGATTGCAGAACACTTGCAAGGAAGGGTCCATGGCAAAAAGTTGTGCATACCTTACCGTGGAGCTATTGGCCAAATGTACCTGATACCCTTTGGGTATGGTTTTAATGATACGGTCAAAAGCCATAAAATCGGAAAATGGAATTTCCTTCAAATAATCCTTGCGCTTTTTCTCGTAGTTATCTTTTCTATGTTCCCAAAACGTTTTAAAATTGCTCTCATCAGAACCATTTGCCCCCATTCTTTTAAAAAATTGATTGGGATTGGCTTTGATGTGCTTTGTCAAACAATAAAAAGTGTCGTTGGCTTTCTTGGTATCAATATGCCAATGCTGCTCGGGTTTGTACTCCCTCAAAAATGCCTTTATTTTTTTGGAAACGATCAACCCTCCAAAGGTTACCAAGAGTTCGGGTTGCAACTTTTGGAAAAGCTCTTCCCTGCTTTCTGATTTTTCAATCGGTGCGATAATACTGTCTATGCTCTCAAAAAAATCTGGATGATGCAGGTTGGATGTAGTCTCGGTGAACAACACGGTGTTTGGGTCGTTTGCCAACATTTCCAAGACCTCTGCTTCAATGACACTGTGGCGATTAACGCCAACCAAAATCATTTTTTTAGAACTGTTGCTCCAAATTTTGGACAACTCATCCCAATTTTCTTCCGTAGAGGTGCCTAAGCCTGTCTTAATTTCAATTCTTTGTATCTGGATAGAAGGCTCTTCTACCCTTCCATACAAAGGCTCTTCAAATGGAATATTGATATGAACGGGGTACTTTTCACCAAAAGCAACTGCCAATGCTTTGGCAATCTCTTTCTCGTTATGCGTCTGCACCTCTTCCTGACTATTTTCCAACAAGGATTCTCCATATTTTGAAATGGTCTTGGTTGCATGGGAAACGTCCTGCTTCAAATTAGCAGAATAGCCAATATGCCTTTCCAGCACGTTTTCCTGTCGTATGGTCTGTCCATCACCAATATCAATTCTGTAACTGGGTCTGTCGGCAGATACCACGACCAATGGAATATCACTGTAATAGGCTTCCGCAACGGCAGGGTAAAAATTCAACATGGCACTACCCGAAGAGCAAATCACGGCAACGGGTTCTTGTATGTGCTGCGCCATGCCCATCGCAAAAAAAGCGGCACAGCGTTCATCTACAATGCTAAAACAGTTGAAGAATGAGTTTTTGGTAAAACTTATGGTCAATGGGGCATTTCTGGAACCTGGAGAGATAACAATATTTTTAACACCCTTTGATTTAAAATAAAAAACCAAGGTCTGTGCAGCGGGTATATCTGAGTACATCATGGACTACAAAAATACATCATCTGGATGGTAAAAAGCCTAAATAACCAGCATCAATTTACAGAACACCCAGCATAGTCTTGCTCTTGTTCTGGGTCTCTATCCATTCGCTTTCAGGATCAGATGCTTCCGTGATTCCGCCACCAACAAAAATAGAAGCAATATCAGTCTCCAACTGCATACACCGTAGGTTGACGAATAGGGACAGCTCTCCTTGAGCCCGTAGATTCAACTCTCCCAAAAAGCCCGTGTAGAAGGTTCTTTGGTAATTTTCGTTGGCCTGTATAAATTGCTGTGCCTCTTTGGTTGGAATTCCGCATACGGCAGGGGTTGGATGTAAAGCCTTGATTACTTCCTTAACCTTTAGGTTAGGCAGCATGGTTCCGCTTACCTCCGAGCGCAAATGCCATAAGTTACCGGCTCGTACGGACTCTGCTTCATCTATTTCCAAACGTTCCATGGTATGGGCCAATTTATCGCCAATATACTCGGAGACCATCTGTTGTTCCTCGATTTCTTTGTCACCCCAATCGGGCTTTTTGTTATCGACATAGGGTAAGGTAGCGGCCAACGACATGGTCTGTAATTTCTTATCTTTTATCTTCACCAATGTTTCTGGAGTTGCCCCGCACCACGTTCCAACTTTGGGGTGGTAAAAAAGATACCCAAATGCGTTTGGGTAGGTATTGAGAAGTGTTTCGAATATTTCCAGAGGTGACTTGGAAATGGGCACCTCGATTTTTCTTGAGAGCACTACTTTTTGCAACCTTCCTTTTTCAATTTCCTTGATGCCATTCCTTACCAAATCCATATGGGCTCCTTTCCCTGATTCATCCAGAGAAATAGTCTTTGTGGATGGTTCGTTTTCGGTTCTGAAACTTCCCTCCAACACATTATCCGGCTGGATAAGGACTGCGTTGCTTTCTGAATTGAACGGTGCAAAAACGAAGCCTTTCTCTGTAAAATCTTTGGAGTGATGTAGTGTATTATTCGACTGAAAAACGCCGTGAATTTCAATTTCATCAGGTTTTCTGTACAACGCAAAAGGCAAGCCTTCTTCGAGACTGGCCTCTGCCCTATCCCATATCTCCTGATAATCCTTAGTTTTTGGGTAGCGCAATGGTGGTCAATTTACAGTTGGAAATCAAACGGTCCTCCTCGTCGGTGATTCTTATCTCCCACAGTTGAGTGGTTCGCCCTTTGTGAAGAATGGATGCCTTGGCATATACAAAGCCTTCCTTTATGGAACGGACATGGTTTGCCGCAATTTCGATTCCACGAACAAAAAACTTTTGTCCGTCCAAGAAAATATAGGATGCGGCGCTTCCCACGCTTTCAGCCAAAGCCACCGATGCTCCTCCATGTAGAACGCCATCGGGTTGGTGAACTTTGGGCGTGACCGGCATTTTGGCCAAGAGAAAGTTTTCCCCAACATCAATATAGGTAATATCCAATGTTTCCATTAATGTGCCCTTGCAAATTTCGTTGCAAACAGACAGAATCTTCTCTTTATGCTCGTTCATCCTTCTACTTTTTTGTAAAATTACATAAAGCTTTGCCAATATCTAAATAAGCAATTTTAAACATGTCCAATACCGAGAAGACTGTTACTTACACTGCCGAAAACACATACCTGACCCAGAACGATTTAACCTCCAAAACCAAGAATGTATGGTTGGTTTTTCATGGAATAGGCTATTTGAGCCGCTATTTTGTGAAATATTTTAAGGGATTAAATACTGATGAAAACTACATTATCGTTCCCCAAGCACCGTCCAAATACTATCTGAAAAATGAGTACAAATATGTTGGTGCCAGTTGGTTGACCAAAGAAAACACGGCTGCAGAAGTAAAAAATGTCCTTAATTATATTGATGCAGTGCTTGAAGCCGAGAGCATACCAAAAGATGTAAACCTTATTCTCTTTGGATTTTCGCAAGGAGTTTCCGTAGCTACCCGATGGCTAGCCAGCAAAAAGGCGAATTGTAAATTAGTTGCATTATATGCCGGGGGCATTCCTAATGAATTAAAGCCCGAGGATTTTGATTTTATGGATTTCGACGCCACAAAGATTAAGATAGTTTATGGCAATCAAGATGAGTTTTTGACACCGGATAGATTAAAAGGTGAAAAAGTGAAAATTGACAGACTGTTTCAAAACAAAGCACAAACCTTGGTTTTTGAGGGTGGACACGAAGTGAAGCCTGAAATTATTGAAGGACTGACGAAATAAGTTTAATTATTTGTCTCTTGGTTTGCCGTTTCTTCTTCATAATATTCGATATTCCTTGTAATATATGTGTTATTGGGCGTTACAATTTGTTTTACCCAATTGCTCGGTGTGTGATTATCGAACTGAAAAATGTATTTATCGGTAGATTCTGTGTTCACTGTTTTTTTCACCATTCTGCTCAACTTACCATCAGTATAATAGTAAAATCTCTTTTTCTGCGATACAAATTCTTTCCCTGCTACGTCGTATAAAAAGTCTTCGCTGGTCACCACTTTTCCGTCTGCATTAAAAACTTCTTCCAAGGCAGTATTGGGCCCACCGTCGATATATTCTTTGGTCAACACAACCTTTTGGGTACCATTTGGTCCCTTTTTGGTAGAGGTTCTCACGGTTTTCTGCAAAATTCCATTGGTAAAAGTGCTCACTGTTTGCTCGTTCTTTACCTGGGAGTATTCGAAAGTAGTCTCATCAACCCCTTCATCGTTTGAGGAAATCATTTTTATCAATTTCCCTTCGTCATCATAATGGTATTGTTGCTGCTCCAAGAACTGTTTGTCGTATGAGATGATTTTTTCGATAACCTTTCTGTTGGGAACGGTATCAATCTCATAGAAATTGGCCATGGAAGTAGACTCGTCCAAAACCTTGCCCTTATAACTTTCCATTCGCTTCTCCATTAACTCTCCATTATCATATTTATAATAGGTAATATCCTGGTCGGTGTCGTTGTACTGGGTTATGGTCCTTGTCAATGTGCCATCACGATTGAACTCGAAAAGTTCCTTGCCGTAGTCCGTGGTTACCAAGCATGACTTTACAGGGCCTTTAAGGTCAAAATCCTCTACTTTGAAAATTTGGATTTCTTGGGACCAAAGTCCAAGCACCTGTATCAATGAAAAAAGGGAAAAGATGGTGTAGTGTTTTTTCATGCTGTAAAATTACTTGTAAAAAATTCAACTGAAAAATCTGAACCGCATATATCCTGCCAGAATCAACAAGAAATTTCTTAAAATTTACGCAGGGGATTAAATGGGGAAATATCCATAGAAGTTTTGATCCCAGATATAATTTCGGTAACCAATTTGCCTGTGGCAGGTCCAAGGCTCCATCCCATCATGGCATGGCCTGTAGCAACAGTAAGGTTACTTAAATTCTTTGGCTTTCCAATGTAGGGAAGACCATCAGGTGATACGGGACGAAGTCCACATTTTGCATTCTTTTTTGCCTTTTCCGGAATTTGAAGTCCCTTGTAATAATGTTCAACGCCCTTAGCAATGGCCTCTACCCTCTCTTTTCGGATAGTATGATTGATACCGGAAAACTCCATGGTCCCCGCAAAACGGGTAAAGCCCTCCATTGGGGTTACAGCAATCTTTTTCTCCATTAATATGGCGGGCATTGTAATGTTTGTAGGTTCTTCTACATTGATTCGATATCCCTTCCCGGCCTGCAACGGCAATTTCAGATTTAATTTTCTCGAAAGTTCTGATGTCCAAGACCCCGCGGCAAAAACAACTTCATCAGCTTTATAGGATGTGCTTGCTGTCTTTACCTCGGAAACTTTTCCTTCTGATACAGATATATCTGTAACCTCTTCATTTTTATGGATAGCCACACCGGACCTTTGCAAATATTCCACCATCCTTTTCATGATCAAAGGTGGTGTGGTGTGCCTGTCACATTCCCAAAGTATGGCACCCTCCGCATTAAAATCAACCCCTGGTTCTATCTTTTTAAGTTCCTCTTTTGAAAGATGCTTTCCAACTAAACCCATTTCAGCTCCTTTTTTTACAACTTCCATTTCATGGTCGAACGCCTTATTGGTCTGGTAGACCATCATCAAACCTTGAGCTCCAATGTTAAAATCCCCTAGATCACCGGAAGCCCGAATGCCCTCATATAACTCCCTGCTCAAAAGGTTGATATCCCTAATAACGGGCATTGCCTTTTCTACCTTGGCCTTGGTTGACGATTTTTTGAAATATAAGGTCCATCGTAAAAAATCCAAGTCTAACCGCGGCTTCATATAAAAAGGACTGGAAGAATTGAACATATATTTCAACCCCTGCGTAATCATCCCCGGTGAAGCCAAGGAAACAATATGGCTCGGGGTAAGGTATCCTGCATTTACGAAGGAAGCCCCGGAAGTAATATCCGATTTGTCCAAAACGGTTACCACGTGTCCTGCCTTATGTAAATAGTATGCGGTGGAAAGTCCCACGATTCCACCACCGACCACAACAACACTTTTGTTCTTGCCCATCACCAAACTTTAAGGTATTCATCAAAAGAGCAGCCAAGATACATAAAGGCCTTGAAAATGTTAATCGGAACAAAGGGATTTCTTTATCAAACTTTTGACTATTTTTGGAAGATTTTGAAAAATACAGACGAATGAAAAAATTATCCTTACTGGTTTTGGGCTTGGCCTTAGCCTGCAATTCTTCACAAAAAACAGTTTCAGAGGCTCCGAAACCAGTTGTTGACCCTGTTCCCTATGCGGAAACGATAACTCAAGACGACCTCAAAGAGCACTTATACACCTATGCTTCGGACGAGTTCGAAGGCAGGGAAACTGGTACACCCGGCCAAAAGAAAGCGGTGGAATACATTAAAGCACACTACCAATCCTTAAATGTTCCAGCTGCACAATCCAGCGGCGACTATTTTCAAAAGGTCCCTTTGGAAGTGTCAAAAGTTCCCGAAGGCAGTTTAAGCATCAACGGTACATCCTTTGAGGTTGGTGAAGATGTATTGACCTTTGCACAAGCTAAAGGAAACTATAATTCAGTAGTTTATGCCGGGTATGGTATAGAAGATGGTGACTATTCTGACTATAGTGGAATTGATGTGAAAGGAAAGTTTGTTTTGATCAAAGCCGGCGAACCTGTAGATGATAGCGGAAACTATGTGATTACAGGGAATATGGAAAAGTCCGTTTGGAGCAACGCCTCCGAAGCGATTGGAAAAAAACGTGACATTGCAAAAGAAAAAGGGGCAATCGGTGTACTGTATTACGATATGTTGAGCTTTCCTCGATTCCAAGGCTATTTTCAGTTTATGAAAAACAACAATAGTGGCAGAATGCAACTGGCAGCCGATGGTACCGATGAAATCCTTATTTATTTAAATGAGGATGCCATAAAGGCCTTGAAAAGTGATATTGAGGAGGACAATGTTCCCAAATCCATTTCTGCCGATATAGAAATGGATATCACCAGCGGAAATGATCAAATAGACTCGGAAAACGTTGTCGCCTTTATTGAAGGAACGGAAAAACCTGATGAATATGTGATTATTTCTTCACACTTGGACCATATAGGAATAACAGGTGATGGACAAATTAATAATGGTGCCGATGATGACGGTTCTGGAACCGTTGCATTGCTTGAGATTGCCGAAGCCTTTAAAAAAGCTGCCGATGAGGGCAATGGCCCAAAACGTTCTCTAGTATTCTTGCATGTTACAGGCGAGGAAAAAGGTCTGTTAGGTTCTAGATATTATACCGATGTTGACCCAGTTTTTCCATTGGAGAATACTGTTGCAGACCTAAATATTGATATGATAGGGAGAATTGATCCTAACTATGAGGGAGCCAGAAACTACCTGTATTTGATAGGTTCGGATAAATTGAGTACAGAATTGCACAATCTGTCCGAAGAGGTCAATAAAAAATACAGCAATATTGAGTTTGATTACACGTATAATGATGAGAACGACCCCAACCGTTTTTATTACCGAAGCGATCACTACAATTTTGCCAAGAACAATATTCCGATCATTTTCTATTTTAATGGTACGCACGCGGATTACCACCGCCCTAGCGATACACCGGACAAGATAAACTATGATCTTTTGGAAAACCGGGCACGTCTTATTTTCCATACGGCTTGGGAAATCGCCAACAGGCCATTAAGATTGGTGGTGGATAAAGCTGCCGATTAAACTCCGAAAGCTTAAAAGAATAAAAGCCCTCAAAATAGAGGGCTTTTTTATTATCTAAGGATAAAAACAAAAAAAATCCCAAACCAAAATGGTTTGGGATTTTACAAACTAAAGGGTGGAAGACCGGGTTCGAACCGGCGACCTCTGGAACCACAATCCAGCGCTCTAACCAGCTGAGCTACAACCACCATTTAAAGCGGATGCAAAAATACTTTTTTGTTATGATTCAACCAAAATATTTTTAAAATTCCAGTGATTTATTATTTCAATCCATATCTCTTGCCATTCCAACCTTCTGAAAATGTGATGGTCAATTATAAATCCCTTGAGGTATAATTTTCCGATAAAAAGCACGTTTTTAAGACCAAACACACATTTTTGAACATTTCACAACAATTAATTTCCAAAATCGTGTTGTCAAATTATTTTTGCCACATATATTTTTAACTGGGTGCTGTCAGAAAAAAACCTCATAATCAACCGTAAAAAGACACTATATTCCATAGTGGTTTGCACCCTTTTGCTCTGTACCTCGTCCTCAGTTCAAGCACAATCTTCCAACGAAAGAGATAGCTTGGCCTACAAGCTACAAAGTCTCAAATCGACCAATAGGTTCAACCCTAAGGATACGACCCATATCAAGCTTGTGGCCGACCTTGCTTTCTCTTATCAATATTTGGACAGCGATAGTTTATATTCCATCGCCAATAAAGCACTGGAATACAGTAGGGAAATCAACTACCCCCACGGCATTATCAGGGGACTCAACGCACTGGGATCCTACCATTACAATAAGGGGAACAGAGACAAGGCCATTCCAATGTTCAAAGAGGCACTTGAACTTGCCAAGTACATAGGTGACATAGATTCCGAATTGTCCATCATTAATACCATGGCCCAAAACTATAGCTTTGAAGGAAACTATGCGGAAGCCTTGAATCTTAACCTTAAGGGAATAGATTTGGCCAGGGAAATCAACGATCAATCAACACTATCTGTACTCAACGAAAACATCGCCGGCTTATACGCTGACCAAAAGGATTTTAAAAATGCACTGATGTTTTATGACACCGTGCAAAAATTCAATAGAAACTTGGGCAATGAGGTCGTGGATGCAGAAACACAGAGTAACATGGCTTCTCTTTATAAAGATGCCAAGGACTATAAAAATGCAATGTTCAATATCAACAGAAGCATTGTCACGTTTGAAAAGCATAAAATTTATGACTGGCTTGCATATGCCTATCAAGTGAAAGGAGATATTTATCTAGATCAAAAAAAATACAAATGGGCCCTCTATTGGTATGATCAAAGCGATATGCTCTTTAAACACCAGATTGAGGATGACCGTATTCAAATTCAGTTGATGAATGGTATGGCAAAAGTATATTTTGGATTGGAAAACGATAGCCTATCCTTGGTATATGCGAAAAAAGGATTGGCCATGTCCAACAAGATCAAATCCTTGCAAGGTCAAATAGACTGTTCTGAAACGTTGTACAAAGTCTACAAAAAAAAGGGTGACAATACAGAAGCTCTGTCCTATCTTGAATCTTTCAAGACCTTGTCCGATTCATTGTTTATGGACAAGAACAAGCAAAGTTTATCACTGTTGGAAACCAAGTTAGGGTACGAACAAGAGAAAAAGGAATTAATCGAGGCCAACGAAGAAGCTCTTGCCAAGCAACGGAATTACATCTATTTCTCCGTTATCATACTTTTGATTTTGAGTATCATCACTTTTGTGATCAGAAGGAGTGAAAATATTCAGAAAAAACTGAACAAAGAGCTTAAGGACAAATCGCAGGCAGTGACCCAGCGTGAAGCCCAGTTGCATGAAATCAATAAAACCAACACCAAGCTCTTCTCTATAATTGGTCATGACCTGCGCGGCCCCATCGGAGGTCTACAGGGTATTTTGAAAATGTTTACGGAAGGAGATATCTCCACAAAGGAACTGGTCTCCTTCATTCCTAAACTAAAAACGGATGTGGACAATATATCCTTTACATTGAACAACCTTCTTTCTTGGGGGCTTAACCAGCTTAACGGTGTGGTTACCAAACCAAAAAGGGTTTCCTTGTCCTATTTGGTGAACAATAATATTAAATTACTTTCAGAGATTTCCCAGAGCAAATCCATAAAAATAATCAATCAACTTCCTGAAAATCCACGAATTTGGGCCGATAACAACCAAATTGATATTGTAATAAGAAATATTTTAAGCAACGCAATAAAATTCACCCCAGAGAATGGGCTTATTACTATTGAAGCCGAGGAGAAGGGCGATATGTGGCAAATTTCCATTAGGGATACCGGTGTTGGTATGACCGCTGAAGTGCAAAGGACCATTTTCCGGGATTCTTCCAACATTACGACGTATGGTACCAATAATGAAAAAGGGACAGGACTTGGTCTTTCCCTATGTAAGGAGATGGTACACAAAAACAATGGTGAAATTTGGGTAGAAAGTATACCCCGTAAAGGCACAACCTTCTATTTTACCCTTCCAAAGGCCCAAAACAGATATCAAAAAGCCTCTTAGATCAAATCATCTAGGCTGTCCACACCTATGTAGCGTTCCACTGTGAAGCCTTCCGCGTATTCCACACCAATTATTCTACCTAAATCTCTAGCACGGTAATTTACACTATCGGTAAAGTTTTTGCTACTAATCGGTGTTTCCGGTTCTTCGCTGTCTGGATCATAAAATTGGGACCCGTAGGCCATTATGGCCTTGGTCTTTGTATCAATAAATCCAGAAACATCAACCACAAAGTCCGGTTCCAGGTTTTTCCACTGGATAAAATGATAGACCAACTTCGGTCTCCAAGCTTTTTGCCACTGGTCGTCTCCGTCCATTTTGGTCTCAATTTTCATCAAACCGCTTAAAAAGCAGGCATCGCTTACCAGTTTACTTCCTTTGCCATGATCAATATGACGGTCCTCGATAGCATTGCAAAGCACTATTTCCGGCCTATATTTTCTAATAATCTTGATCAATTCCAATTGATGCCACTTATCGTTCATAAAAAAACCATCGGCAAATTCCATGTTTTCACGCACGGTCACCCCTAAAATTTCTGCAGCCTTGGTCGCTTCTTTGCCTCTGATCTCTGCAGAGCCCCGGGTTCCGAGTTCGCCACGGGTCAAATCCACGATACCTACTTTTTTTCCTTTGGAAACTTCCTTTGCTATGGTGGCACCTGCCCCCAGTTCGGCATCATCTGGATGCGCTCCGAATACTAAAATATCTAACTTCATAAGAATCTTAAGCCGTAACGGTCATGGATTTTACCTTGGCTATTGCCTGTTCAATATCCGCTATTAAATCTTCCGTTTCCTCAATTCCAAGGGAAAAACGAATCAAAGAATCCTTTATCCCCTGTTTTGCTCTGTCCTCCAGACTCATCAATGCATGTGAAGTTTGTGTCGGCGAAAGCACAGTACTTTCGATTCCTGCCAAACTCATAGATGGTTTGATCAATTTTAACTCCTTAAAGAATCTGGACGCATCTATTTCTGGGTTCAATTCAAAAGAGAGCATGCCTCCAAAACCTTTCATCTGTGATTTGGCCAATTCGTGCCCGGGATGGTCTTTTAGTCCCGGATAATATACATTGTCCACATCATTGTTATGCTGAAGGTATTCGGCCATCTTCATGGCATTTTCATTTTGGGCCTTTACCCGGATGGCCATGGTTTTCAAACTACGATCCAATAACCATACGGTATAATCGCTCAGGCTTCCTCCAAAACAAATCGCAGTTTGCCAAACCTTGTCCATGTTTTCTTGTGATGCCGCAACAACACCGGCACAGATATCGGAATGTCCGCCCATATATTTGGTGGCACTGTGCACCACTACATCAATTCCAAAATCAACTGGATTTTGGTTGATGGGACTGGCAAAGGTATTGTCGATCATTGATAAGATTCCTTTTTTCTTGGCCAAATCCGCCACGCCTTTCACATCAGTAATGGTCAATAAGGGGTTTGATGGGGTTTCTAAATACAATACTTTGGTATTGGGTTTGATTTCTTTCTCAAAATCTTCTACTTCCCAACCTGTGGTAAATGAGTACTCAATGCCAAATCTCTCGAATTGGCTAACGGCAAAATGATACGTACCGCCATAAATGGTCTGCTGAAGCACAACATGGTCCCCAGCTTGAAGAAAAGCCATCAGAGCGGTACTGATTGCGGCCATTCCACTACCAAAAATCAAAGCAGCCTCGGTATGCTCCAAGGCTGCCAGTTTTTTGCACAATGCCTCTTGATTGGGCGTGTTGTAATATCTTGGGTATCTTTTGATGTCTACATCCTCAAATTGATAGGATGTACTCATATATAAAGGGGAAACAGCTCCTTTGAACTCCTTGTCCTCCAACTCCCCAACGTGGGTGCAGATGGTATTGAGTCCTTTTTTATCGTTTTTCATGTTGGTTTTCTTTAGGATAAAGATACGAAACCCATCATACTTGGACTTTCTTCCAATTCCCTTTTTTAAACCATACCATGGCCAAAACCGCAATAAGTACTTCCGCCGCGGTGATGGCGACAAAAACACCGGTCGCACCCCATCCCAAAACCAGAGCCGATATGTAGGCCAATGGCAATTGGAAAACCCAAAATGCAATCAAGTTTATCTTGGTGGGAGTTCCTGTATCCCCCGCTCCATTAAAAGCTTGTGTCATAACCATACCGTAAGCATAAAATACATATCCCAACGCAAGTACCTGAAGACAAAGCGCTCCGCTTTTTACAACTTCTGGCGTTGTATTGAACCACGATATTATGGTATTGGCAAAAATTAGATAGACCAAAGAAACCGTTCCCATAAAGTAAGCGTTGTACTTTCCTGTTTTCCAAACGGACTGCTCGGCCCTATCCGGCTGTTTTGCCCCGAGGTTTTGACCGACCAAAGTGGCAGCGGCATTGCTCATACCCCAAGATGGCATCAACGTGAACATCATTACACGAATGGCAATGGTGTACCCTGCCAGTACTTCGCTTCCAAACTCCGACATAATGCGCATCAAGAAAATCCAACTGGAGGTTCCTATCAAGAATTGAGCGATACCTCCCAAGGAAACTTTAATCAAATTAAGCATCACCTTAAAGTTCAAAACCAAGTCCTTGGCCATTAGTTTGATTTTGCCCCAACCAAAGAACAAAATCCCCAATTGAAAAAGTACCGCGGTTCCCCTACCGATATTAGTAGCTACGGCCGCACCTTTTACACCCATTTCCGGAATTGGACCAAACCCAAAGATGAACATGGGGTCCAAAATAATGTTGAGTCCGTTAGAGAGCACTAAAGCCCACATGGCAATGGATGCATTGCCTGCACCACGGAATATCGCATTGATCAAGAACAATAGCACCACGGTTATGTTACCTCCAATTAAAAATTGGGTGTAACCATATCCTTCGTCAATTAAATCGGGCTCTGCCCCCATTAATGCTAAAATATCCTTGGCAAACATGATTCCGACAATACCAATGATAATGGAAATTACCACACCTAGACTAATAGCCTGTACGGCCGCAATACGTGCACCGTCAACATCTTTTTCGCCAATCCTACGGGCAACAACAGCCGTGGCGGCCATACTAAGGCCAATGGCAAGCGCGTAGACCAATGTAATCACGGATTCCGTTAAACCGATGGTTGCAACAGCATTAACGCTCACTTTGGAGACATAGGCAATATCTACCAGTGCGAAGATTGATTCCATGAGCATTTCCAAGATCATGGGAATGGAAAGCATAAAAATGGCCTTTCGGATGCTTCCAGTGGTAAACTCAGTTTCTTTACCAGAAATAGCTATCCAGAAATACTGAATAAATTTTTTAAATGAATTTGTATGTTGATGTGTCATTATCTAAGAATTACGTGTAAAAAAAAGAAGTGAAATGTCAAGTTTCCGAAAAGTGTTCGGTTACATAAATCGGGTTTCCCCAATGGTGACATCTATCGCGTACATAATTCTTATAGCTTCATGATGATGCAAATATGCAAAAAAATCCGATATATTATTAAAAATTTTTTATTTAGAACTCCGACTCATGTCGTTACCTTCGTAACCAAACCAACTCAAATAGTTCAAAAACCATGCGTATTAAAAGTTTGATTGTCATTGGAATGCTATCTTCCATGGCACTCGTTACATCTTGTAAAAAAAGTTCAGAAACCACAAAAACAGAAAAAAAAACGGGGTACCAAGGGCAAGGAAAAAGTCCAGTTGTACCTACGGTTGACAAACCTATCCAAAAACAATGGAGAGGTGTTTGGGCCTTCAACGATAGTACCATTTTTTTTTCCAATAAGTTTGATGGTGCCCGATTGAACGGTGTAGCCAATGATGGCAACGACCACTACACTATTTGGGTGACCGCCGAAAATACCCCGATCAACGTGAGTCCATGGTACGCCTTTCAGGTCTGGTCAGAAAAACCACGCGACATTACGGTTCAGTTGAATTATCAAGATTCGAGAAGCAGATATTATCCAAAAATCAGTACCGACGGAAGAAACTTTACTCCACTGGACAGCACAAGATTTAAGGCCATCAATCCCGGCGAGGGTGAATTTGGTATCGAAGCGGCCCCAGAATCAGCGGAATTGACCATCAGTGTGACCGAAAATCCAACTTGGATAACCGCACAAGAGCTTTACACATCATCTGTAGTGCAGGAATGGGTGGACTCCTTGAGCCAAAAACCGTTTATTGAGAACTATCCAATCGGTCTTTCAAAAGAGAAACGTACCATGTACTTAATGGAAATCAATGAGAGTAAGGATTCCAAAAAGGCAATTATGATTATTTCCAGACAACACCCACCTGAAGTAACAGGCTTCTTGGCTATGAAGTCCTTCATCGAAACCATTTCCGGCGATTCGGAACTGGCCAAAGGGTTTAGACAAGAGCACACGGTTTTTGTGGTGCCCTTAATGAATCCCGACGGAGCCGATAACGGACATTGGAGACACAATATGGGTGGTATTGATTTGAACAGGGACTGGCAAAACTTTAATCAGCCTGAGACCAGAAACGTTCGAGATTTTCTCGTAGAAAAGGATAAAGAGTATGATTTTGTTTTCGGAGCAGACTTCCACTCCACTTGGGACGACATCTACTACCCTATTGATACTACGGTAACCGGTAAAAAAGGAAAAATCATTTTCGACTGGATAGAGAACATCAGCCAAAGACTACCACAAAAGAAGACCAATGTAAGCGCATCTGATGAAATCGACCCGACGATGGTTTCCAGCAAGTATTTTTATGTACACCACGGAATGCCCGCCATTGTATTTGAGCTGGGAGACAATACCTCTAGGCCTTTCCTAAAAGAAAAAGGCAATGTGGCTGCAGAAGAGATCATGAAGCTTTTAATGGAGCAATAAACTATTTTTTGGCATAATGTACCTTGTACCGCCAAAAACTGATACCTCCCAAAATAAAGACCCCGAGTACTGTGTACCACACAAAGCTTGGGGTTATTACTTGGTCACCACTGGCATAACTGTGCAGCCCTACTAAATAGAAGTTTACCCCAAAGTAGGTCATCATAATACTTGCATAGGCAACAATACTGGCAAAATTATAAATCCATTTTCCGCGTAGTCCCGGAACAAGGCGCATATGTAGAACAAAGGCGTAGATCATGATAGATACCAAAGCCCAAGTTTCCTTGGGGTCCCAGCCCCAATAACGGCCCCAACTTTCATTGGCCCACTGACCTCCCAAAAAGTTACCTATGGTTAGCATTACTAAACCTGCGGTAAGTGCGAGTTCATTGATTACGGTAAGCTCCTTGATGTTGATGTCCATTCGCTTTTTGTTCTTTTTGGTGGTAAGCACCATCAACAATAAGGCAACAACACCCAAGATCATTCCTACGGTCAACGGCCCATAACTACCCACAATTACAGCTACGTGGATCATTAACCAATAACTATCGAGAACAGGTTGTAGATTGGCAATAGCGGGATCAACCCAGCTTTGGTGCGCTACCCATAATAACATACAGGTGACAAATGCGCTGGAAGCTATGGTCAACTCACTCTTTCTACCCAATGCCAATCCAATTCCCATAGTTGCCCATGCTACGTAAAGTATGCTTTCATAAGCATCGCTCCATGGAGCGTGACCGGATATGTACCAACGCAAAATCAATCCAATGGTGTGCCAGATAAAAAATATGATAATGGTACCCTTGAGCACATAAGCCGTAGCATCAAGAATTTTACGTTCCTTAAAAATCTTGGCTATCAAAACAAAGAACAACAGCAATCCCACCATTGCATAGTACTTGTACAGACGGTTAAAGAGATCTAACTTATTGTAGATGATCTCAACTTTTATCTTGTTATCCGATGGCAATATTTCCTCCCCGTGGTTGGTTTGATTCTGCTTAAAGGCCTCCAACAATTTATCTGGTTGGGAATAGTCACCCGTTACAATCGACTGCTGCAATGAATTCAGATAATAGGGCATTGCGTTCCTGATAAAGTTAGCATAAAGCGAATCCTGAACCTGATATTCCCCACCACGATACTCGATTGCAGAAATCCATTTGTTGTTCTCATCGTTCAACAATGGGAATATTTTCACCATTTGACCACTCAAGGCGACATCCAATAAACTTAACCGCTCCCCAACTTTCTTGATGTCTTGTTCAAAATTTGAAGGGTTGTTTTTAGAAGTAGCCTCTTCCAAATAAGGCCTCAACTTATAAGCCCCTTTCTCATCGAAAAAATCAGTGGCCTTTACAAAATCCGTGCCCTTAGGCACTCCGATTACTTTTCGAATGCTATCGTTTTGCCATTTACCCACTTTAATAAAATCCGCAGTGTACCAAACGCCGGGGTTCAACATCATGGACAAAAAGACTTGATTTGCAGAAAGGTCTTTGTACTTGTCGTCCCCACTTAATTTTCGTAAAAGTTCGGAAGCGAAGGTATTAACGGGCTTCATACGTCCTTCATTATCCTGTATTACTAAGGCACCAAACTTTTCGGCATGTTCTTTGGCCACCGTGGTTGCGGTGATTACAGAATCTATTTGTTTTTGAGTGGGTATGGTTGAATGTTCGTGCGCATCTTGTGCATTTACAGATACAAAGGCAAATAATAGTGCAATTGTGGTCAACGCAGCCTTCTTTTCCTTTATTTTTTTTAGCATGATCTGTAAATCCCTGAAACGGGTTTTGCCAAAAAACATAATACCCATCAAACCTATATACAATAGAAAATATCCAATATAAGTTATCCATGTACCCCACCAGTCGTGGTTTACGGATAGCCCGGTTCCTTTTTCGTCCGGATCAAAATTTGCCTGAAAAAAACGGTAGCCCTTATGGTCCAACACGTGGTTCATGTAAATATCGTAGTCAAAAGGACGATCGTCGTGCACGGTAACCTTGCTCATAAAGGAAGCATAGCCCGCTTCTGTTCCGGGATATTTTTCCGCTATAAAATCGTTCAATTCAATGGAGAAAGGGAGTTCGTATACTTTTGATCCATAGCTCAATGAAAAATCCAAGCCACCAACGTTAATCTTATCGGAAAAGTTGGCAGTCCCTTTGCTTCCCAATAATTTCACTTCTTTGGTCTCCCCATTTGCAGAGATGGATACCACCAATGCGTCTTGTGTTGCAGGGGTAATTTCTTCCTCGGGAACTTTGACGACTCCATACCTACCTTTGATCAATGGCTCGGGTACCACAAACTGCATACCTCCCATGTTGTAGAGCGAACGTAGTTGTAATTGCTGAATGCTATCACTGGTTACTGTTCCCTTAAACTGGTCCGCCATGCGCATAAAATCCCCTTCAAAAGGAGATTTGATTTGATAACCGTTCGCTTCATCATAAAAAATATTGATGGCGCCGTCGGTTTCGTTGTTCAGTGCGAAAAGGATGTTATGTATGCTGGCAATTTTCCCGTTTTCTAAATAATGTTCATGTCTTTGTCCGTCGCCCGCTTCTACAATTTGTAAATATTCCGCTCCATTTTCATCGGGCACCAAGCCTTCTTCCGCTCCCTGTATAAAATCAACATAAGAGATAGAAAATGGTTGTCCATTAAAATCGGATTTCCATGGCAGACTGGTACGTTTCCCCTCAGGAGTCACTAAAATATCATCTTCCAAAACCCTTCGTTTGGTTTCTCCATTGATATCCCCATCAACAAAAGCAGTCAAATAGGTTTTATCTGAATAAAAAACTTTTTCAGTAGCACCTTCCCTAATGGGCATCATACCCTCGTAACTGATATATCGCGTTACAAAAGCACCAATAATAATCAGAATCCACGAAAGGTGAAGAATCAGTACTGGCCACTTTTTCCATTGCAACAATCGGTACCTGTAGATATTTCCAAAAAAGTTGATTACAAAAAAGACCATAATGGCCTCGAACCAAGTGGTATTGTAAATATAAATTCGAGCGGTTTCGGTACTGTACCAGGTTTCCACAAAGGTTCCCATGGCCAATGCTGCTGCAAAGACCAAAAATAGAACAGCCATAAGTCTTGTGGAAAAAAGTGTTTTCTTAAGAATATCGATCATGGAAATTCGGTCTACTTTCGGCTTGCAAAAATACGGCCTTTTTAGAACTTCCTTGTTGCATAAAACAATAAAAATCGCACATATTTGTTAATTCTCACTATAAACCATCTACCCTAAATTTGTAGTTTTGGGCATGCTAAAGATTGTGATTTTGGGGACCGGAAACCTCGCCAAACAATTGTACACGACTTTTTCTAAAGCCGATAGTGTTGATGTGGTGCAGGTTGTGGGCCGCAATATGAAAGAATTACAGCAATTTTCTGAGTATTCCACTATTTCCAATGATTTTGGTGCCATAACTGATGCAGATGTCTACGTGATAGCGGTTAAGGACGATGCCATTTCGGAAGTATCACAATATTTGATGGATACAAATAGAATCGTAGCCCATACTTCGGGAGCCATCGGTTTGAATGCCATAAAAGCTACCAACAAAGGTGTTTTTTATCCGCTACAGACCTTTACCAAAGATAAAGCAGTTGATTTTTCGACCGTTCCCTTCTGTGTTGAAGCTAATGATGAAAAATCATTGAAAACATTGAAGACTTTGGCGACATCCATTTCCGAAAACGTGTATCAGATTGACTCAGAACAGCGAAAAAAATTGCACCTTGCAGCCGTTTTTGTGAACAACTTCACCAATTACCTTTACAGTGTTGGCGAAGAACTTTGTTTGGAAGAAGGCCTTTCTTTTGATTTATTGAAACCTTTGATCATGGAAACGGCGAGCAAAATCCAGACTATGTCGCCCAAAGAAGCACAGACAGGTCCGGCACGCCGTAACGACATCAAGAGTATGGAAAGTCATCTGATGCTTTTGGACAAAGAGGAACACATTACACTCTATAAATTATTGAGCCAAGCCATAAAACAAGCGCATGAAAAAGAATTATAAAGAGCTATTGAGCAATATAACCACCTTTGTATTTGACGTAGATGGCGTATTTACCGATGGAACAGTTTTGATCACCACTGATGGGGAATTGCTCCGTAAAATGAGTGTTAAAGATGGCTATGCGCTAAAAACTGCAATACAAAAAGGATACAACGTCTGCATAATTACAGGCGGGACCAACCAAGGGGTAAAAGAACGCTTAAAAGGTCTTGGGGTTACCGATTTTTATATGGGTGCCCACCACAAGCAAGAGCCATTGGAAGAATACATGGAGATTCATGGAATCGACCCACAAACCGTTGTTTACATGGGAGATGACATGCCAGATATTCCTCCTATGAAAATGGTCGCACTTGCAACTTCTCCACAAAATGCGGTGCCGGAGGTAAAGGCAATTTCGGATTATGTGTCCCATAAAAATGGTGGCGATGGCTGCGTTCGAGACATTATTGAACAGGTTTTAAAGGTTCGTGGGGACTGGAACGATAATTTTAGCGCCAAGAATGACTAAAAATCCGCTCAAAGAGAAGCTCAAGGACAAAAAAATCATTTTAGGCTCCGGTTCACCAAGACGAAAAATGTTTTTGGAAGAATTGGGAATTGACTTTGAGGTACGACCCAAATCTGTAGAAGAAATTTATCCCAAAGAATTACAGGGAAAAGAGATATCCGAGTATTTAGCAAAACTCAAGGCCACCCCTTTTATAGAAAATCTAGAAAATCATGACATCGTGATTACTTCGGATACCGTAGTCTGGCACAACGGTGTTTCTTTGGCCAAAGCTGCAGACCATGCCGAGGCATTTAAAATGCTGCGTACCCTATCTGGCGATTGGCACGAAGTAATTTCATCGGTATGTTTTACTTCAAAGGATTTTCAAAAAACTGTTAGTGGAATCACTAGGGTAAAATTGAAAGATTTATCGGATGAAGAAATCAACTACTATATTGAAACTTGCCAACCGTTCGATAAAGCTGGAGCCTACGGTATTCAAGAGTGGATAGGAATGATAGGCATCTCGGAAATCCAAGGGTCTTACAATAATGTGGTAGGACTTCCTACCGATATGGTCTATGAGACCTTGATAAATCTGGTTTCTTGAGTTTGGATGCGTAACTTTACGTAAATCCTGTTCTATGAAACCTTCAGATTCAGCCAAGATATTAGTCAGTTTAGTGGCTTTTTCCCTATTGGGATCATGCAATTACAACAGAAAAAAAACTGATAATTCCACATCTTCTACCTCACCAAAAGAAGACACGCTAAAACCAAGGGCCACGCTTTCTGACGAGTTCAAAGCATATTGGTATGCCGGCGAAGCAGAAATCACATCCTATAAACTGGAACAAGCGAGATATGGCGAGCTCAGGGATGGCAAAGCTGTTTTAATTTATGTGACCGAGCCCTTTCTGCCCCAAGAACAGGTAAAAGCTAACAACAACAATCCCGAAAACATATCGGTCTTAAAATTGAATGCCACCAAAAAGTTTTTGACAGGTATTTACCCCTACTCTATTATGAGCAGCACATTTTACCCCGTTTATGATAATCAGCATGCACTTAAAACAAGTTTATCTGTACAGGAATGGTGTGGACACGTGTATTCCCAGTTGAACAATCGGAATCAATTAGAGTTTA
This sequence comes from Muricauda brasiliensis, assembly GCF_003057865.1. Lineage (NCBI taxonomy): Bacteria > Pseudomonadati > Bacteroidota > Flavobacteriia > Flavobacteriales > Flavobacteriaceae > Allomuricauda > Muricauda brasiliensis. The sequence continues at coordinate 69,428 of NZ_QBTW01000001.1, forward strand.
CTTCGCATTCTTATTTTGAAGGTGAGGCAGACCAAAATTTTTCCATGGAAAAAGCAATCCTCGAAAATGAAATTTGGACCAAAATCAGAATAAACCCAGAAAATCTTCCTACCGGTGAAATTTCAATAATACCTTCTCTGGAGTATTTAAGGTTAAGGCATCAAGAAGTGAAAGCATATAATGCCATTGCCCAAATTTCATCAAAAGAGGGAATTACAACCTACACTATTTCCTATCCAAATTTGGAACGAAATTTGATGATAAATTTCACGACAAACTTCCCGTATTCCATCATAAGTTGGGAGGAAGAATTTAAAAGTGGATTTGGTTCAAACGCAAAAACATTGACTTCGTCCGCATCCAAAATCAAGACATTGAAAACGGCCTATTGGAAACAAAATGAAAATAAAAATCTAGTTTTAAGGGATAGTTTGGGGCTTTAAGTCCCTTTAATATCACTCGGAGAGCGTTAAAACTCTTCTAAACAAACCAATAACTGAATACAAACTACCTATATTTGATTTAACCGCTAAACGACCAACTATGAAGCATTTTTGGGTACTCCTTTCTTTAACCACATTACTAGTCACAAACTCCTTTGCCCAAAAGCCCGATAAGCCTACCTCTGCTGAGCTTTTTCATGAAATCCAAAAATTGAATTTTTTGGGAACGGCACTCTATGTTGCCGCGCATCCGGATGATGAAAATACTAGCCTTATTTCTTATATGGCCAACCATGAAAAGGCAAGAACAGTATATCTTTCCATGACACGTGGAGATGGCGGGCAAAACTTGATAGGCCCTGAATTGCGTGAACTTTTGGGAGTGTTGCGAACCCAAGAACTTTTGGCGGCAAGACATATGGATGGCGGAGAACAACGCTTTACTCGCGCCAACGATTTTGGTTTTTCCAAACATCCAAAAGAAACATTGAAAATTTGGGACAAGGATAAAGTCTTGGCCGATGTGGTCTGGACAATCAGACAAATTAAACCCGATGTTATCATCAATCGTTTTGATCACAGGACCCCGGGCTCAACCCATGGACACCATACATCCTCTGCCATTTTAAGTATGGAGGCATTTGATTTGGCTAATGACCCCAATGTTTATTCCGAGCAATTGGAACAGACAACCACATGGCAGCCAAAGCGCATTTTCTACAACACATCTTGGTGGCAATATGGAAGTCAAGAAGCATTTGAAAAGGTGGATAAATCAGGTATGGTAAGTTTGGATGTTGGCACCTACTATCCAGAACTAGGGCTTTCCAATAACGAAATAGCTTCAATGGCGAGAAGTCAACACCTCTGTCAAGGGTTTGGTAGATTGACCGATAGGGGTTCCGATATGGAATACATTGAGCTTTTAAAAGGCGATATGCCTAAAAACAATGACGTTTTTGAGGGTATCAACACAACCTGGTCCCGAGTAAAAGGAGGCGAAGCCGTAGGGGATATTTTGTATGAGGTAGAGGCCAATTTTGATTTTCAGGACCCATCCAAGCACATTCCCGAACTTGTCAAGGCCTATCAATTACTTCAAAAAGTTGAGGATAAGCACTGGAGAACCCTTAAATTGGAAGAGTTAAAAAATATAATTTCGGCCGCTGCAGGATTATATTTGGAGGCCAGTTCAGCAAGTGCTTCCACTACTCCGGGCAGCAAAGCAACAATCAATATTGAAACTATCAATAGATCATCGCAAAATGTCACTTTAAAAGATATTCAAATTGTTGGGACCGGTGCCAAACTAACACCTAATAAGGTTTTGGGAGACAATCAAAAGGAGAATTTCGAGGTCAACTTTACCTTACCCGCAAACACACCTTACACTAGTCCATATTGGTTGAACGAATCTGGAACTTTGGGGACCTATACGGTAAATAACCAAAGCCTAATTGGCAAACCCGAAACCCCAAGTGCCTTTAAGGCCATTTTCAATCTGGAAATCGATGGTGTGGAAATTCCATTCGAGAAATCAGTCGTCCACCGCTACTCTAAGCCCGATAGAGGAGAATTGTATGAGCCATTTGCTATTTTGCCCGAGGTTACCTCCAAAATTGATGAGAAAGTCTTGATATTCGCCAATTCCGAGACAAAAAGCGTACAGATAAAAATCAGAGCCGGAAAAAATGATGTGTCAGGTACAGTGGAATTGAATCATCCTTCTGGCTGGGCAGTTTCTCCAAACAGCATTCCATTCTCCATAGCCCAGAAAGGTGAGGAAATTTCAGTAATATTTGAGGTTACCCCTCCAAGTAATGAAAGTGAAGGAAAAATTGAACCTAAAGTAAGTGTCGGCAGTAAAATTTATGGAGATGAACTTGTAGAAATTGATTACAATCATATTCCAAAACAATCCATTCTGCTTCCATCAGAGGCCAAAGTGGTTCGTATGGATATAAGAAAATCTGGTGAGCACATTGCCTATATCATGGGTGCGGGAGACAATGTTCCCGAAAGTTTGGAACAAATCGGTTACCAAGTGCATGTAGTGGACCCAAACGACATCCAAAATGGAGATTTGGACAAGTATGATGCTGTAGTTGTGGGCATCAGGGCCTACAATGTTGTGGACGCCCTAAAGTTCAAGCAACCCGTTTTGTTTGACTATGTCAAGAATGGTGGCACCATGATCGTTCAATATAACACAGCAGGAAGATGGGCAAGTCAATTTGAAAATATTGCACCTTACGAGGTCACCCTTTCCCGTGACAGGGTTACTGACGAGAATGCAGAGGTAAAAATATTGGCACCCAACAATTCATTGGTAAACTTTCCAAACACCATCACGGAAAAAGATTTTGATGGATGGGTGCAGGAACGGGGACTGTATTACCCAAGCCAATGGAGCTCAGAGTTTACGCCTATCCTCTCCATGCAAGATGAAGGCGAGACTGAGAAACAAGGCAGCCTCATAGTAGCACCATATGGAGAAGGTCACTATATTTACACAGGACTGAGCTTTTTCAGGGAATTGCCTGTTGGGGTTTCGGGAGCATATAAACTGTTTGCAAATATGCTTTCCATAGGAAAAGATGAAGTAAAAAGCGACAATAATGTCAAAGGATAATATGGATACCAAATTCGAATGGAAGAAAGAATACAGCATTGTTATTCTTTTGAATGCCATATATATTTTAGTGTTTTACCTCATAATGATATTAAACAATTAAACCCTGAATGGCATTACTCGATTGGATTATTCTTGGTAGTACCCTGATTTTTATCGTTGCTTACGGTGTTTGGAAAACCCGTGGCAACAATAGTGTAGACGATTATGTTCGCGGAGGTGACGATGTAAAATGGTGGACCATTGGTTTATCCGTAATGGCAACACAAGCAAGTGCCATCACATTTTTGTCCACTCCCGGCCAAGCCTTCCACGACGGTATGGGATTTGTTCAATTCTATTTTGGACTTCCCTTGGCCATGATTGTCATTTGTTTGGTATTTATCCCCATTTATAAAAAGCTGAAGGTATTCACCGCTTACGAGATGCTCGAAGGTCGTTTTGACCTCAAGACCCGTACGTTGACAGCCTTACTATTTCTGGTACAACGCGGTTTGGCAGCAGGGATTACTATTTTTGCGCCTTCAATAATCCTCTCCGCCGTTTTGGGGTGGGACTTGAGAACTTTGAACATAATCATAGGTATTTCGGTGATTATCTATACTGTTTCGGGAGGTACCAAAGCGGTAAGTGTTACACAAAAGCAACAGATGTTCATCATAATGCTGGGAATGTTTTTTGCGTTTTTCTTTATTTTGGGAGCTCTTCCCACCGATATTTCTTTTGATAAAGCTTTAAAAATAGCCGGGGCGAACAACAAACTCAACATTCTTGATTTTTCTTTTGACACCAACAATAGATACACATTTTGGAGTGGAATCACAGGTGGTTTCTTTTTGGCCTTGGCCTATTTTGGGACAGATCAAAGCCAAGTACAACGCTATTTGTCCGGTAGGAGCGTAAAAGAAAGTCAATGGGCATTGATTTTTAATGGAATTTTTAAAATTCCAATGCAGTTTTTCATCCTTTTGGTGGGTGCTATGGTTTTTGTCTTCTACCAGTATAATTCTTCGCCATTGAACTTTAACCCTGCTGCCACCGAAGCTATCATGCAGTCAGATTACGCCAATGATTATCAAGCCCTAGAGAGCGACCATAAAGAATTGGAAAAGGAAAAACGCATGGCTCAACATTCCTTTTCAGCTGCACTAGAATTAAAGGAGTACAATGCCATTGAGCAGGCCAAACAGGATATCATAAAAATCAATGAAAAAGAAACAGCAAATAGAGAAACTGCCAAGGATCTGATTGCCAAGGCTGATGCCACAGTTGAGACCAACGACAAAGATTATGTTTTTATCCATTTTATACTGAATAACCTACCTGTGGGACTAATTGGTCTTCTTTTGGCCGTTATACTCTCAGCCGCCATGTCATCAACAGCTTCTGAGTTGAATGCGCTTGGCACCATTACCGCATTGGACCTATACAAAAGGAACGTAAGAAAAGAGCATGATCAAGAACATTATTTAAAGGCAACCAAAGCTTTTACCCTATTATGGGGAATAATTGCTATCATAATTGCGAATGTGGCCAGCTTGTTCGATAATTTGATTCAATTGGTAAATATTATTGGTTCCATTTTTTATGGAAATGTGCTGGGCATATTTTTGCTGGCCTTTTTCCTCAAGTTTGTTAAGGGAAATGCAGTTTTTGTAGCGGCCATAGTTACACAGGTCATCGTAATTATCGGTTGGTATTTGGACTGGATGTCCTATCTATGGTTAAATGCTTTCGGATGCGTCTTGGTAATTCTGTTGGCAATGATCACACAATTGTTCGATAACTTCTTGGGCAATTCTCCCATTGAACAATAAAAAAACCCACTAAAAAGTGGGCTTTTTATTATTTAAAAATAGGATCTAATTACATTTCGGCCCACTCCTTTAAAGAGTCCTTGTTCATTTTTACATAATCTTGGTTGCCAGCGGCCTGAGCTGCAGCCATGGATTTTTTAGCAGCTTCGATAGCAGCCTTTTTATCGCCCATTTTTGCGTAAATCAACGATTGTGTGCGCATCATCCAAAATGCCTTGCCATCACCCATTTCAACGGCCTTATCAACCCATTCTTTTGCCTGTTCCATATTCATGCCCTCGGCAAAATAATAGGAACCTGCGGCAAAATAATCATTGGCGGTCAGGTCCTCTTTGTTCCCCATGGTCGCCTCGATGCTTTTAATCGCCTTATCCACAGTTGGAACAACAAATTTTACCCCTACATAGGTATTCTCCCACATAATTCCAAGAGTTCCTCCGTTATTGTGAAGGTCATCAAAAGTAATGGTGAAAGTTTCAATGGGCATTGGAATGTCAAATGTTTCAACTTTTACTGTAGCAGCAACTTTAGAGGCATCCCATTCCTGTGGAGTCCCCCAATTGTCAGTTGCAGTGTAAAAGAAAACTTCCCAAACCGCCTCGTCGGGTCTAGTGTAAACAGCGTAAGTTCCAGCTTTCAATTCTTTGCCTTCAACAATTACATCATCACTAAAAGTAATGGTGGTGTTCTCGTTGGCTCCTGTTCTCCAGATAGCTCCAAAAGGAACCAAATCGCCAAATATTTTTCTTCCTTTCATTGCGGGGCGGGAATATTTAACGGTAACATCGGTCAATCCCACTTTTTGCTCCAAAGTTGAAGCAGGACTGGGCGCTGGTGTCTGTATCTGTGCTTGTAGCGAAAAACACATGGACACCGCAAACAATAAGAGTGTAAATTTTTTCATAGTTGTTGTATGTTTTAAATGTTCAGCAAGGCAAAATTAAGACAAACCCGTACTCTATTTGTTAATTAAACCTTAAAACAAAAATAGAAAATTAACCCTTTGAATTTAATTTTTGTTTAACTATTTATTGTTTTTATTGAACATTTTACTGTTATCTTTGTATAAACTCGTTAGGATGCAACTGTATCAATTGAAATCTAGGCAAGTATTTCCTATAAGCAAAAACAAGGCTTGGGACTTTTTATCCGACCCAAAAAACCTGGCAGTAATAACTCCACAACACATGGGTTTTCATATTTTGGCCGGTGCGGATAAACCCATGTTCCAAGGTCAAGTTATTCAATATATAGTAAAACCACTTCCATTTATTTCCACTAAATGGGTTACCGAGATTACCCATGTGAAGGATGGCGAATACTTTGTAGACGAGCAACGTTTTGGCCCCTACTCCCTTTGGCATCACAAACACTTTTTAAAAGAAGTTCCCGAAGGGGTGGAAATGGAGGATATTATCGATTACAAATTGCCTTTCGGCATTTTGGGACAACTTGCACACCCTTTACTAGTAAAGAAACAACTTCAAACGATTTTTGAATTTCGAGAGAAAAAGCTTGCTGAACTATTCGGTGAGGTGGATGGAAAAGAGAACTTTTTAAGCATTAGAAAAGTATAAGATGAAAAAGAATATATTATTGATTGGCGGATCCTATGGCATAGGTTTGGAGATGGCAAAAAAGCTTTCCAAAGAAAACCAAGTATTTGTCGCCAGTAGAACTAATGAGCAACTTTCAAGCGTGGACGTTACCCACATTCCTTTTGATGTTCTAAACGAAGATATCTCCGAAAAATCTATTCCCGAAAAGCTCGACGGCTTTGTCTACTGTCCTGGCAGCATCAACCTGAAGCCGTTCAAAACCATGGGGGTCGATACCATTCAAAAGGATATGGAAATCAACTTTATCTCCTTGGCCAAAACAGTCAAATCCATCATCAATAGAATGAACGAAGGTTCCAGCATGGTATTCTTTAGCACCGTAGCAGTTGGTACTGGAATGCCTTTTCATACCAGTGTTTCGGCAGCCAAAGGAGCTATCGAAGGTTTTTCCCGAGCCTTGGCGGCGGAATATGCTCCTAAAATCAGAGTGAATGTTATAGCTCCTTCTTTAGTAGACACGCCTTTATCGGAACGATTGTTGAACAACGAAAAGAAAAAAGAGATGATGTCGGAAAGACACCCCTTGAAAAGAGTCGGCAGCACAACGGATATAGCTAATATGGCCACCTTTTTATTAGACTCCGATAATTCATGGATAACAGGACAGGTTATCGGAGTTGATGGCGGAATGTCCAGCTTAAACGTAAATTCATGAAAGATAAAATCAATATTTTTTGGTTTAGGCGAGATTTGCGTCTGGATGATAACGTTGGATTATATCAAGCACTTCAAGATGATGTCCCCGTATTGCCTATATTCATTTTTGATTCCGAAATACTGGAAAGCCTCCCAAAAGATGATGCAAGGGTAACCTTTATACACGAACAACTCCAAAAAATAAGTAATCAATTAGGTGTTAACCACGATGGCGGAATAGCACAGTTTCACGATACACCCAAAAAAGTTTTCAAACAATTATTGGAAGACTATAACATTGAAGCCGTTTACACCAACCATGATTATGAGCCTTATGCTAAAGAGCGCGATAAGGAAATAAAATCCTTTTTGGAGAAAAACGATGTCCAGTTCAACACGTTTAAAGATCAGGTAATTTTTGAAAAGGACGAAGTGGTAAAAGATGATGGAGACCCCTATGTGGTGTACACCCCATTCATGAAGAAGTGGAAAGAAAATTTTAATCCGTCCATACACTTGGTAGAGTACGATACCTTGAACGACCTTAACAAAAAATTACATCAGTCCAAGAACTTGCCCCAACTTTCATTGGAAGATATAGGGTTTAAGGAATCCTCCATTAAAGTCCCCGATTTCACGGTCACTTCCGATTTGATTCAGAAATATGAAGATACACGGGACTATCCCGCAAAGGAAAAAGGAACCTCCCGATTGGGACCACACTTGCGGTTTGGAACTGTTTCCATCCGTAAAATGGTCAAAAAAGCAATAGATGAAAAAAACGAGACCTTTTGGAACGAACTGATTTGGCGAGAGTTTTTTATGCAGATTCTCTGGCATTATCCACATACAGTTAATGAAGCATTCCGGGCCAAATACGACAGAATCGAATGGCGCAACAACGAGGATGAATTCAAAAAATGGAAAAATGGAAAAACAGGATACCCATTGGTAGATGCAGGAATGCGGGAGCTGAATAAAACCGGTTATATGCACAATCGGGTGCGCATGCTTGTTGCTAGCTTTCTATGCAAACATCTTTTAATCGATTGGCGATGGGGCGAAGCTTATTTTGCCGAAAAACTTCTCGATTATGAAATGGCCAGTAACGTGGGTAACTGGCAATGGGCAGCGGGAAGCGGTGTGGATGCTGCACCCTATTTCCGGATATTCAATCCTACCACACAGATAAAGAAATTCGACAAGGACAAGAAATACATCAATAAATGGGTGCCAGACCTTCAAGAAATGAATTATCCCGACCCTATTGTCGACCATAAAATGGCCCGCGAGCGATGCCTAAAAACGTATAAAGAAGCGGTAAGTTGAAGCTTTTTCGTTAATTTTAGTTCTCTGTTGGGACGATTTTGTTTTATCTCAAAAAAACTAGGTCAAATCAACAGGACATAACTAACTCAAAACCTTAAAAATGAAAAAACTTTCAACCTTACTCCTTTTGGGATTGGTGTCGCTTAACCTATCCGCCCAGAAGATGTCCAAGGACAAAAAAGCCGTTGTTGCTTCCGTGGAAAAACACAAAGAAAACTTGATTAAAATCAGTGATTCCATTTGGGCCTTAGCCGAAACTGCTTTTGAAGAATCCATTTCTGCCGAATTGCTTGCCGATTATGCCGAAGAAAATGGAATGACCGTTACCCGTGGTGTTGCGGACATTCCAACGGCATTTATCGCCACTTACGGTTCCGGTTCGCCTGTAATCAGTGTGTTGGGCGAGTTTGATGCCCTCCCTGGACTTTCACAAAACACCGTTCCCTCTAAAGACCCCAGAATCGAGGGCGAACCTGGGCATGGTTGCGGACATAACATGTTCGGTGCCGCCAGTTTGGGAGCGGCCATTGCCATTAAGGAACAAATCGAAGCGGGTACAATTAAGGGAACCGTAAAATTCTTTGGAACTCCCGCGGAAGAAAAGTTTTTCGGAAAAGTTTGGATGGTAGAGGCCGGACTTTGGGACGATGTTGATGTAAATGTAAGCTGGCACCCCTCCGCCGAAATCGAAGCCGATGTACAGAGTGGTTTGGCTTTGGTAGATTTTATGGTAGAATTTTATGGACAAGCCGCTCACGCTTCCGCAGACCCATGGAATGGCCGTAGTGCTTCCGATGCCTTGGAATTATACACTACAGGAATCAATTACTACAGAGAGCATATTAAACCTACATCGCGCATCCACTATCACATTCAGGATGGCGGGCAAGTGGTAAATGTGGTTCCCGATTACTCAAGGTTATGGGTACGTGTTCGTGATCCAAAGAGGGATGTAATGTTACCCACTTTTGAGCGTGTTAAAGCCATGGCTGAAGGTGCTGCCATCATGGCCAATGTCGAGTACAAATACTCATTGATTTCGGGTATTTACGAAACTTTGGTGAACCGTGAAGGTGGAAAAATCATGCAGAACAACTTAGAACTTTTGGGCCCAATTACGTATACCGAGGAAGAGATTACCTATGGTAAAGCCATTCAAGAGGCAACCGGAAAACCACAAGTGGGCATGGATGGAGAGGTCCACCCGCTAAAAGAAACACAGGAACTGCCCGGTGGAGGTTCTACCGATGTGGGTGATGTAAGCTGGAACGTACCGAACATTAATCTTGGTGTTACCGTTGCTCCAAAAGATACGCCTTGGCACTCTTGGGCCGTCGTTGCCTGTGGAGGAATGAGCATTGGGCATAAAGGAATGATTTATGCTTCCAAAGCAATGGGCATGACCATGCTAGATCTATTTGATGATCCTAAATTGGTAGAAAAAGTAAAAGAAGAATACAAAACCAGAAAAGGTGATGTTAAATATGAGGCCATGATCGATGGCCCACCACCTATCCCTGGTAAATAATTAAATTATAATTTATTTGAAAAGCCTGCGCCCCCGCAGGCTTTTGATCTTAAAAATAAAAACTACGCTATGAAAAATCCCATAATACAAACCTTTCCGTTAAGTTCACCTTGGCAAACCTTAGACCCATTTTTGTTCAGTGTGTATCATTTGGACCATTTTCCAAAAGGAAATGGTGATATGGGACCGGACGAATCCTTACTAAAAGGTAGAAATCTGGGGAGTGATTTTAACCCCAATGCCGAATGGCGTATGTACCACGGTCAGACCATTCCAGGGTTTCCTTTCCATCCTCACTGTGGTTTTGAAACCATCACCATTGTCAATAAGGGTTTCTGCGATCATTCCGATTCCTTGGGTGCCGCCGGTAGATTTGGAAAGGGCGATGTACAATGGATGACAGCGGGTAGAGGTGTACAACACTCAGAAATGTTTCCCCTTTTAAAAGATGATGAGGAAAACACACTCGAACTGTTTCAAATCTGGTTGAACCTTCCTAAAGCCGGAAAGTTCGTGGATCCACACTTTAAAATGCTATGGAACGAAGATATTCCGATGATTGAAGAAGATAATGCTAAAATCAAAGTTGTGGCAGGCACTTACAAAAATGTGAACCCGATTGACCCCGCTCCCGATTCATGGGCAGCTAATCCCGAAAACGAAGTAGCGGTTTGGAATATTCATGTGGATGCAGATGCAGAATATAAGCTACCAAAGGCCAATTCCTCTGAAGTAAACCGTGTGCTATACTTTTATGAGGGTGATGAAATTTTTATCGGGGACAAAAAAATTAATCCAAACTTTGGAGTTGTTTTGGACCCGACACAAGATGTCAACATCAAAATAGGTTCTGAAACAGCTCATTTTATGATGCTGCAAGGAAAACCGATTGGAGAACCTGTTGCCAAATACGGTCCTTTTGTGATGAACACACAGGAAGAAATTCAAAAAGTGATGGAGGAATACCGCCTTACACAGTTTGGAGGATGGCCTTGGCCACATCCTGACAATGTCCACGATAAGGACAGGGGTCGTTTCGCCTTATACCCTGATGGGAAATTGGTGGAGAAATAAAATATTCAAGATATGGTCCTAAAAAATATATTTGGGTTGGCCGTTTTGTTCATGACCGGACTACTAAGTGCACAATTGGAGGAAAAACCGGTTACCTTGACCACGGAGACCGGAAACATTCAAGGGACCATGCTCTTGCCACGGCATTCCGATAAGATTCCTGTGGTATTGATTATAGCAGGGTCTGGCCCCACGGACAGGAACGGGAACAACCCTATGATGAAGAACAATTCTTTGAAAATGCTTGCAGAAGGATTGGGAAATCATGGTATTGCATCGGTCAGGTTTGATAAACGCGGTATAGCCGAAAGTACGGAAGCTGGTATTGAAGAAAGTAGCCTCAAATTTGAAACCTATATTGAAGATGCCAGGGATTGGATAGATCTACTCAAAGAAAATGATAGCTTTTCTGAAATTGTAGTGTTAGGCCACAGTGAGGGCTCTTTAATCGGAATGATTGCGTCCCAAGACCCAACGGTGGACCGATTTATATCAGTTGCCGGTGTGGGGGAACCCGCCGCCAAACAATTGGAACGACAGTTAAAGGCACAACCCTCATTTGTATGGGAACAATCCGAACCTATTCTTCAGAATTTAGAAATGGGCAAAAAGGTGGACTCTGTTCCACAAATGCTGTATGCACTTTTTAGACCCAGTGTTCAACCCTATCTTATTTCTTGGTTCGAATATAATCCACAAACAGAACTGGCCAAGTTGGACAAACCCGTATTGCTCATTCAAGGAACCACGGATATACAAGTGGACATGCAGAACGTTGAGCAACTTCATGCCTCAAATCCAAAATCAGAAAAGGTGATTCTGGAGGGAATGAACCATATTCTGAAAGAGGCCGAGATGGACAGAATGAAAAACATTGAAACCTATTCAAATCCAGACCTTCCTCTAAAGGATGGGTTAATTACAGCTATTGTGGATTTTATTAAAAATTCAGGTAGGTAAAATACCCCATTCTAAACCCTTACTATATTGGCCCCAATGGCACGCAAGCGTTCATCTATGTTTTCGTAACCACGATCAATCTGTTCGATATTATGTATGGTGGAAGTTCCCTTGGCGGAAAGGGCCGCGATCAAAAGGGACACTCCTGCCCTAATATCTGGCGATACCATGGTGGTGGATTTTAATGTGGATTTGAAATCATGCCCTATCACTGTTGCCCGGTGAGGGTCACAAAGAATAATCTTTGCTCCCATATCAATAAGTTTGTCCACAAAGAACAAACGGCTTTCGAACATTTTTTGATGGATAAGCACCTCTCCCTTGGCCTGTGTTGCCACAACCAAAATGATACTCAACAAATCCGGGGTAAGTCCGGGCCAAGGAGCATCCGCGATGGTCAGAATTGAGCCATCGATAAAGTTTTGAATCTCGTAACCGTCTTCATGTTTTGGGATAAAAATATCATCTCCTTTTCTTTCCACGGTTATTCCCAGCTTACGGAACACATTGGGAATTACGCCCAAATCGTCCCAGCTCACATTCTTAATGGTAAGTTCACTCTGGGTCATGGCGGCCAAACCTATCCAGCTACCAATTTCTATCATATCGGGCAACATGGTATGTTCAGTACCTCCCAAAGAATCCACGCCCTCAATGGTCAACAAGTTGGAACCGATACCAGAGATTTTAGCTCCCATGCGGTTCAGCATCTTGCATAATTGCTGCAGATAAGGTTCGCAAGCGGCATTATAAATGGTAGTAGTACCTTCGGCCAAAACTGCGGCCATTACAATATTGGCCGTTCCCGTGACCGATGCTTCATCCAAAAGCATATAGGTCCCTTTTAGTTTATCGGCCTCTACCCCATAAAAATGGTCTTCTTTATTGTAACGGAACTGTGCTCCCAATTTAATGAAACCTTCAAAATGGGTATCCAGTCTTCTTCTTCCTATTTTATCTCCTCCTGGTTTTGGAATATATCCCTTTCCGAATCTTGCCAAAAGTGGACCAACCAACATTATGGACCCTCTTAGTCCCCTTCCATCTTCTTTAAACTTTGCAGATTGTAGATAATCCAGGTTTACATCGTCTGCCTTGAAAGTATACGACCCCTTGCCTTTCTTTTGAATCTTTACACCTAAATCTTCTAAAAGGGCAATAAGTTTATTGACATCTACAATGTCGGGTATGTTATTTATGGTAATTTTTTCTTCTGAAAGTAAAACAGCGCAAAGAATCTGTAGTGCTTCGTTCTTTGCCCCTTGAGGTGTAATTTCACCATGCAATTGGTGCCCACCTTCTATTCGAAATGTACCCATGTATTCCTTTGGAGTTTAATATCTTTTTTTACGGCCTCTCTGTCCTTTTTTTCCTCTGTTATTGTTGTTATTGTTGGACCTGCTTGGTTTATTTTTAAGAAACTGTCCACTTTCGGTAAGGCTCTCGTCACTTTTTTCCAAATCAATCTGTCCATCACTAAGCTCTTTAAGGTGATTAAAGATGACGCTATCTTCCACCGTATCCTTGTTCCATACCAAGTAGCACTTTTTCATGTGGTTGGCAATCGCATACTCCAAACCTGAGCGCATATCACCTTTGTCCCAGCTTACCGCAACATCTATCATTCTTTTGATGTTGTTTCCGTAAAAACGGTATTTTGGATGGTTTTGTGGGTAATCCAATGGTTCCGGACGTTGTTGCAACATCTCTTTGGAAGTAATCGGGAATGGTGAATCCACATCCAACTTAAAATCGGCCATAATAAACAATTGGTCCCAAAGCTTATGCTGAAAATCGGGAACATCCCTTAAATGGGGCTGTAAATTTCCCATTACACTAATAATGGATTTGGCCACTCTGTTACGTTCGTCACGGTCTTCAATGGACACCGCATGATCTACCATTTTTTGGAAATGACGACCGTACTCCGGGATAAAAAGATGTGGACGCTCCGTGTTGTATTCTAAATTAAATATTTCGTTCAAAGTAATGTGTTTAGAGATTTGATACTTGGAAAGTAATCCGATAACGTTCGCAAAGTAATAAAATTATAGCAAATAAAGGGCCTACAAAGAAATTACGCCTTCTACCACCGATACTTCCTTATATTTTTCTATTACAGCATCGGGATCTTTCAAATTTACTGTAATGGACAAACTGGTATACGTCCCTTTTTTGGACTTTTTTGACTCGATTACGGCACCGGTGTTGTCAAAAATATCCTGTATCTGTGAAATTCGGTGCTCATCTGTCGGGACTATAAATTTGTAAAGGTAGGTAGACGGCCAACTAGTGCTTTCCAGTAACTGGTCCTTTAACTTTGCATAAAACTCCTCCGTATCCTTATTATCCATACCGCATTTTTATACAAATATATGGCTTACCCGTCAATTTTTTTTCCTTAAGTCGATTTCATTACTTTGTAACATAAATTCAAGGTCTTTGGGAAAGAAGAAAATAGTCATCACGGGAGCGCCGGGAACCGGTAAGACTTCCATTGTTAATGGATTGGAAGGCATGGGTTACCATTGCTTTCATGAGATTATCCGTGATATGACCTCAAAAGCCAAAGAAGAGGGACAAACGGAACATTATATCTCCAACCCCTTGGTTTTTGTGGATGATGCATTGCAGTTCAATAAAGATTTGTTGGAAGGAAGAACCTCCCACTACCGGGAGTCCCTCAAAATAGATGTTCCCATCAGTTTTTTTGACCGTGGTATACCGGACGTATTGGCCTACATGGACTTTTTTGGACAAGAGTATGATGATTTTTTTACTTCCCATTGCAATGACCATAGATACGATTCCATTTTTATTGTTCCGCCATGGAAAGAAATCTATGTTTCGGACAATGAGCGCATGGAAACCTTTGAGGAGGCTGAAAGCATTCATAACTCCTTGATGAAAGTATATACAGAATTTGGCTATAACCCCATCGAAGTGCCAAAAGATGAAGTCCCAAACCGGATTGATTTTATTTTGGAAACACTTAAAAAATTATAGTGCATAAGGACACCACAGGCATTTTAAAACAATTTTGGGGTTATGATGATTTCAGGGGATCCCAAAAGAACATTATCAACACCGTTTTATCCGGGCAAGATGTTCTCGCATTAATGCCCACCGGGGGCGGAAAATCGCTTTGCTATCAGGTACCCGCACTCGCCAAAGAAGGTATTTGTATTGTAGTCTCACCTTTGGTGGCACTTATCCAAGACCAGGTATCACAATTAAAAAAGAGAGGAATCAAGGCCATTGCTTTAACAGGTGGCATTCCGCCCACCGAATTGAACGACCTTCTGGACAATTGCGTCTATGGTAGCTATAAGTTCTTGTATCTCTCCCCAGAGCGGCTACAGCAATCCATTATCCAGGAACGTATCCAGCAAATGAACATCAACCTTATCGCTATTGATGAGGCACACTGCATATCCCAATGGGGAAACGATTTTAGGCCAGCATATCTGGATTGTTCCATTTTAAAAGAATTGGTTCCCGGTATTCCCATGATGGCCCTTACGGCTACCGCTACGCCGCGCGTTGTAGATGACATTGTGGCGAATTTGGAATTGGAAAATGTGGCGATTTTTAAAGATTCCTTTTCTCGCTCCAATATAGAATTTAGGGTAAAACACTCTGAGGACAAGCTGTACCAGCTCAAAAAATATATGGAGCGGATTTCCGGTAGCGCCATTGTGTACGTACGTTCGAGAAAAATGTCCATTTCATTGGCCAACTTTTTGATCAAAAATGGTATATCGGCATCTTTTTTTCACGGAGGGATTCCTAAATCCGATAAAGAAGATAAGCTCAACCTCTGGTTAAACGGTAAGGTACGGGTGATGGTGGCCACAAATGCCTTTGGTATGGGGGTTGATAAACCGGATGTTCGTTTGGTTATTCACTATCAAATACCGGATAGTTTGGAAAGTTATTTTCAGGAAGCAGGAAGAGCTGGTCGCGACGGGGAGCCATCAACGGCCATTATTATCACATCCAAAGAAGATGAGGATAAGGCCAAACAACAATTTTTGTCCACATTGCCCGATGTTTCCTTTGTGAAGCAGGTGTATTCCAAACTCAACAACTTTTTCCAGATATCTTACGGGGAATTGGTTTCGGAACCTTTGTCCTTCAAGTTCAACGAATTTTGTAAACGTTACGACTTTAACCCCAACATGACCTTTAATGCCATCCGCATATTAGATCAAAACTCGGTTTTATCGCTATCGGAGAATTTTAAGGAGAAAACCACACTTCAGTTTGTCGCGTCCAAGAATGAGATATTCGATTATTTGGACAAAAACAGGAAGACCGCTCCAATCATACAGACCATTCTGCGCACCTATGGTGGTATTACAGAATACGAGACCAAGATCAACCTACACATGTTGTCCAAAAAAACAGGTATGACCGAGGGGCGTTTGAAACAACTCTTGCAACAGCTTGCAGACGATAGCATTGCAGAATACGTGAACAATACTTCTGATCTGGAAATTACGTTTTTGGTACCACGTGAAGACGACCATACAATTAACCTGTTCGCCAAGAAAATTAAAGATTTTAATCAGGTCAAACAGAATAATATGGCGGCGATGTTGGGGTACGTTTCCAATAAAAAGCTATGCCGCAGCCTATACTTACTTAATTATTTTGGTGAAAAGACCAGTGAAAAGTGCGGTACGTGCGATATTTGCACCAAGAAAAAGGTAGTGGCTTCTCCACACGATTTGGAGAACCGGGTGATGGAGCTCTTGGAAATCCGTCCGCACACCTCCCGACAGCTTGAAAAGGCCATTGGGGCAAATGAAAAAGAACTTTTAAGAACATTGGAGCGGTTACTGGAAGATGACCGGGTCTCCCTAAATTTTAAGAATGAGTACATCAAAAAATAATCCCCTTCGTATTGTATTTATGGGTACGCCCGACTTTGCCGTGGGGACCTTAAAAAATATACTGGAAGCCGATTTTAATGTGGTAGGCGTAATAACAGCTCCCGACAGGCCTGCTGGACGTGGCCGTAAGGTGCAAGAATCTGCCGTGAAGCAATTTGCGGTACAGCATAATTTAAGGGTATTGCAACCTACCAATTTAAAGGACGAAGGCTTTCTAGAAGAATTAAAAGCGCTAAATGCCAACTTGCAGGTAGTGGTCGCCTTTAGAATGCTGCCCAAAGCAGTTTGGCAAATGCCGGAATTTGGGACCTTTAACCTTCACGCTTCCCTCCTGCCCCAGTATCGTGGGGCGGCACCCATCAACTGGGCAATAATAAATGGAGAAACAGAAACAGGTGTTACCACATTTTTTATTGATGAAAAAATTGACACCGGAAATATTGTCCTTCAACAAACAGAAAAGATATTACCCACCGATAGCGTAGGCGATTTGCACGACCGATTGATGGTCATTGGAGCTGACCTTGTTGTGGAAACCTGCAAACAGATTGAAGCTGGAACGGCCACCCGACAGCCCCAGAACGAGAGCAAGGCTCTTAAACCCGCTCCAAAAATCCATAAGGATACCTGCCGCATCGATTGGAGCGCTTCCATGAAAACTATTTATAACCATATTCGGGGATTGAGTCCTTACCCTGGCGCATGGACCATGTTGATAAACGACGGCAAAGAAGACCAAATAAAGATCTTCAAAACAGAAAAGCTTCAGGCGGAACATAACCATAGTATTGGAAAAATTCTTGTAGAGAAGAAATCATTAAAGGTTGCCGTAGAAGGAGGCTACATTTCGCTCTTGGAATTACAGCTTCCCGGGAAACGAAGAATGCAGGTCACCGAGGTTTTAAATGGGTTAAATCTGGAAAATGACGCTCATCTTCGCTAAGCCCTTACTGTGATTGGGCTGCGAAAATTTGTCGTTTTTTTCCCACTTTATCAACAAACGTTTCAAGTTATCAACAAAAAACCCGATTTCCCTTGGTTTTACTTGCGTGAGACGCAAATCCATATAAATTTGTTCAGCATTAAAATTATATTAACAACAATTAATTTAATTCCATTATGAACAAAACAGAATTAATCGATGCTATGGCAGCTGATGCTGGCATCACTAAAGCAGCAGCAAAAAAAGCATTGGAATCTTTCTTGGGAAATGTAGAAGGAACGCTTAAAAAAGGAGACAGAGTTTCCTTGGTAGGTTTTGGTTCTTGGTCAGTTTCTAAAAGAAGCGCTAGAGAAGGTAGAAATCCACAAACTGGAGCTACTATTAAGATTGCCGCTAAGAACGTTGTAAAGTTCAAAGCAGGTGCTGAATTGAGCGGTGCAGTTAACTAATCAATTTTTTATTTAATATACGAAAGCACTCCTTTAGGAGTGCTTTTTTAGTTTATATGCGTTGTGTTTTTTGCATATATTGAATAATATGTTAAATTTAAGTACAAGAAAAATTGTAAATGGTAAGTCAAAAGCCTAAAAAAGGGAATTTACTTGTTGCGGAACCTTCACTTACTGGTGACGTTTCTTTCAATAGGTCCGTTGTACTTATTGCTGAACATAATCACGAAGGTTCGGTAGGCTTTATTTTAAATAAACCTTTGGACTATACCATTTGCGACCTTGTTTCCGATATTACCATACCTTTTCAGGTTTTTAATGGTGGTCCCGTGGAACAGGACAATCTTTATTTTATACACAAGGTTCCAGAACTGATTGAAAATAGTATTGAAATTTCCGATGGTATTTTTTGGGGCGGTAATTTTGAAATGACCGTAGACCTCATCAATAACGGAACCATTACCGAACAGGACATCCGTTTCTTTTTGGGGTATTCCGGTTGGGGAATCAGCCAACTGGACCAAGAACTTTCATCCAAATCGTGGGTAGTGCTGCCCAATGAATACGAAAGCAGCATTTTGGAAAAGGGGCCCAATGCCTTCTGGAAAGAAAAAATGATGGAACTTGGCGGGGATTATGTTTTATGGTCGAATGCCCCCGAAAACCCTTCGCTCAATTAACCGATACGGGCCTTTGCATTTAATTTTCCCACAAGGCTTTTTGCCACCTTTTTATCGAACTCTTTTTTCCTGTATTTACTGATGGGTTGAATACCAGCAATGGAATTGGTAATAAACAGTTCGTCCACTTTTTGAAGCTCAAAAGGTGAAATGGAACCCTCGACCAAATCGTACTCTTCAGAGCCTGCAATGAGTTTCATCAAATTTTTTCTAATGATGCCATCCAGACAACCATCACTTAGCGGTGGGGTCTTGATTTCGTTGCCTTTTACCAAAAACAGGTTTCCATTTATGGCCTCGACCACCTTTTTGTCGGTGTTGACCAATAAGCAGTTGGCATAGCCATTTTCTTGGGCATAGACTCCTGCTACCACATTAAGTATCCTGTTGGTAGACTTGAGATTGGAAAGCATATCCTTATTGACATAGTAATCTTTGAACAATTCTACTTCATAATTTCCTTCTTCAATAGTAAAAAAAGGAGATTCCATGGTATTGGTCTCGATTACATAGGAAATCTGATTGGTAGTCGGGGTATACAAGCCGCCTTCGTTTCTAAAAACAGTCAACCGTACACGAACAGCGCCGCTATCCTGAGCATTGGAGGTTATGGTCTTTTTGATTTCCTCCTCTAAAAATTCCATGGTGAATTCCATCGGGATTTCCATACGCAAAATGCGCATGGACGCCATTAACCTAAAATAATGGTCTTCCCAAAAAAATAGGGTACCGTTAACGTACCTAACCGATTCAAAAAGGGCATCGCCGTATTTAAAAGCTCTGTTGCTTCCTGTAAAAATTGACTTATCCGTTGCTAAAAGTTCTCCGTTGTAATTGACCATAAAAAAGTCCCGATTAAAATCGGGACCAAAGATACGGTTTACCTGAGAAAAGGACTAGGTTGAACCCAGAACCTGTTTTAGGTCGGAAATCTGGTTTTCCCAAAGCATTCTTGCCTCGTCAACTTCGTTATCCTCAGCAAAGTCTGTTATAAATAATGAAACATCCTTTGTTATCTCATCAACTATTATCCGCATTTCAAAAAATGAACCATCTTCATTTTCTTCCCATGCCAACTTTACAAACTCCTCGCTCTTTCTTTTGAGGAGTTTTGCCCTTTCTTCTGCACCATCCCAAATAAAGGTGAATATTTCTCCACGGGAATTAACGTTATCGGCATACCATTCAGACAGTCCCGAAGGAGTGGAAATATATTGGTAAAGCAACTGAGGTGAAGCTTGAATAACAAACTCCAGTTCAAATTTAACCTTATCACTCATTGTCGTGTTCTTTAATCGTTCTTCAACTTTTGTATAATTTGGGAAGATATAAAAATAAATATCAAATAATAAATTAATAATGAATTTTGATTCAGCGAAAATTTAAACATATATTTGCACCCGCTTAGCGAAATGACGGCGAGGTAGCTCAGCTGGTTAGAGCGTCGGATTCATAACCCGGAGGCCGGGGGTTCAAGTCCCCCTCTCGCTACAAAAAAGACCACTTATAAAGGTGGTCTTTTTTTGTTTTGTCATTTCTATATTTAAAGTCAAACACCCATTTTTGGGTGCATTTTAAGCCTTTATATTTTCTTCCTGATTTACGACTTGTTCACATCGTTTTAGGACAAAAGAAGTATTGTTATATTCAAAAAATTACTTTGTATTTTTTTTATTTTTTTACGTTAAAAATGTAAAATTTTTAAATTTAAAATAAAAAATTAAGTAAATATTTTACTTATCAACAATAATAACAACAAAAAGTTTAATACGTTTTTATTGGAATTAATCCCAAAAAAGGGGACTTTCGTTTTTGACTAATTCAAAATTCATTCTAATGAAGACAAAAACAAATGCGGTTTTTATACTGCTGTTAATGCTATTTGTGCAAGTTTCGTTTGCACAAAGTAGGACAATTACGGGGACGGTTACCTCCGCTTCAGATGGTCTGCCGCTTCCAGGCGCCAATGTTATCGTAAAAGGCACCACGAATGGTGTACAGACAGATTTTGATGGAAATTACTCTATTTCCGCCAGTAATGGACAAACATTGGTTTTTTCATATCTGGGACTTAAAACCAAGGAAATCTCTGTTGGTTCGCAATCTGTTATTAACGTAACATTGGAAGAAGATGCCCAAGCTCTTGAAGAGGTAATCGTTACTGCTTACGGTACAAGTACCAAAGAGGCGTTTACAGGTTCCGCTAGTGTAGTTGGCGCCGAGGATTTGGCCATAAGGAACGTAACTTCTCCCATAGCTGCCATTGAAGGTCGTGCAACAGGGGTTCAGTTTACTTCTGCACAAGGGCCGGGTTCATCACCAGGAATCGTTATCCGTGGTGTGGGAACACTAAATGGGGATACCGACCCATTATTTATTGTGGACGGTATTCAATACGAAGGTTCCTTGAACACAATCAACCAAGAGGATATTGAATCCTTTACTATTCTTAAGGATGCAGCTTCTACCTCTTTGTATGGTTCAAGGGCTGCAAATGGTGTGGTGATTATAACAACTAAAAGTGGTAGAAAAGGAGGAATACAGGTAAATGCTTCCATGCAATATGGTCTTGTATCCGAATCTATACCTTTCTATCCGGAACTTACACCAGGACAGTATTATGAAACTATGTGGGAAGCCTTGAGAAATACGAGTGCAGCAGGTGGAGACCCTGCATATGCTTCCGCAAACATTTATAATACTTTGGGCTATAATCCGTTCGATGTACCCAACGATCAAATTGTAGGGACAAACGGAAGATTGAATCCAAATGCAAACGTAATATATGATAGCCTTGATTGGTACGACTTCTTATCACGAACCGGGGTTCGACAAAATTACAATGTGAATGTTTCCGGTGGCGGGGACAATCATAAGGTATTTTTCTCTGCATCATATTTGGATGAAGAAAGCTATGTTATAACCTCTAACTTCGATCGTTTAACAACAAGGTTGAACGCAGAGTTTGATGTCAATGATAAACTGACCATTGGTGGTAGCGCAAATATTGCCATTACAGAAGCTGCCGCTCCAAGTTCTGCAGGGTCGGGAAGTATTGTAAACCCATTTAGCTTTGCTAAAGGCATAGGCTCCATTTATCCCGTGTATGTTAACGATTTACAAGGGAATATTGTGACAGATGTTTTTGGCAACCCGGTTTTTGATAGCGGTGAAGGATTCCCTGAGTACAACATAGGGTCAAGACCTGTTAACCAAGGGCGTCATGCACTACAAGAACTTCTATTGAACGATGAGCGCAATAGAAACAATACCTATGGATTTCGATTTTTTGCTGAGCAAGAAATCTTTGATGGTTTAAGTGTAAGATTGAACTACGGTAGGGATATCAACGAGATACTTACCAAAGAATATGAGAATGCCGTAATTGGGGATGCTCAGCCTGACGGAAGGTATAGCGAAGAACGCGCCAGAAGACAAGTTGAGAACTTTACCCAGCTCTTGACCTATACCAAAAGTTTTGGTGACCACAATTTGGATATTACTGCTGGTCATGAAAGTTTCGACAGAACATATTCAGAAAACAGTGGTACGGCCACGATTCAAGCTGCTAATGGTATATACGAGTTTGATAACTTCTCGAATCTTGTAAGCCTAGGGGGAGCATCAACGAGAAAATCTCTTGAAGGATATTTCTCAAGGGTTAATTACAACTATAAGAACAAATATTATATAAGTGGTTCAGTACGACGAGATGGTTCTTCAGTATTTGACACAGATACAAGATGGGGTACTTTTTACTCCATTGGCGGTTCTTGGAGAATCGACCAAGAAGCTTTTCTTGAAAATTCATCCGTAATCAATTCATTGAAGTTAAGAGCCTCTTACGGTGAAGTCGGTAACGATGACCTTTTGGACTTTTTCCTTTCTCAACCAAGATTTTCCATTACTTCAAATGCTGCTGACCCAGCAATTATTTACACCGATATAGGTAATGCCGACCTGCAATGGGAAACTATCGAGAATTTTGATGTAGCATTGGAGTTTGCTTTGTTCAACAATTTCTTGGACGGTTCCATAGAATACTATAAAAAGAACTCATCCGACCTATTGTACAACTTGCCCATTGCTCCAAGTAATGGTCTAAACGAAGTGCCGGTAAACGTGGGTGACATGTTCAACTCAGGTTGGGAAATGGCATTGACTGCCAATTTTATCAATAAACCTGATTTTAAATGGAATGTTACTTTACAGGCCTCAACGTTTAAAAACGAGATTACCAGTTTACCCGATCCATTTGTAAATGATACCAAAAGATGGGAAGAAGGTCGTTCTAGATTTGATTTCTACATTTTAAGGACTGCTGGGGTCGACCCACAAACTGGGGATCAATTATACCTCCAGTACGAATTTGACGAGGATGGTAATAGTGTTCCCGTACTAGATGAGAATGGTGAAATAGCCACAACCAATGATTGGCAGGAAACAGTACGTGCCTATACAGGTGACAGCTCCATTCCTGATCTTTTGGGGTCTGTTGCAAACAGCATCAGCTACAAAGGATTTTCTTTCGATTTCTTAATCAATTACGGAATAGGAGGTTCTGTTTTGGACAATGGGTATTCTGCTATGATGCACAGTGGTACTTATGGTAGATCCTTTCATCCGGACATATTGAATGCTTGGAGACAACCCGGAGACATCACCAATGTGCCTAGGTTGGAAAGCGGGAATAATGGTTTGGTAAGAACAGAATCTGAACGTTTCTTGACAGATGCGTCTTTCTGGTCACTTAGAAACGTAAATCTTGGATATACATTCGATACTCGAATTGCCAATCAGCTCGGCCTAGATCAATTAAGAGTTTCCGTATCTGGAGAAAATCTATATACCAAAAGTGAAAGAAAAGGACTTAACCCACAGTTTAATCTAGCTGGAACAGGTTCAGGTAACGACTTTAACCCAGCAAGAATCATCTCTTTGGGATTGAACGTAACTTTTTAAAAAAATATTATGTTAAGAAAAATAAATTTATTGTTATTGGTATTCCTAGGGATTACCATAACTTCTTGTGACGACGATTTTTTGGAAACAACGCCTACAGATGCGATTTCCGCATCAGATGCGCTGGCCAACGAAGAGAACATGCAACTGGTATTGAATGGATTGCACCGTGGTTTATACGCACAGTTACAGACCATTTTACCAGGTGGTAGTAGCAACAGGGCCGGTAACCATTATTGGATACCTATGGGAGACAACCTTACGGGAGACCTTATCCATTCAGCCAATGCGAACAACTTGGGATGGAGGGACGAAATGCAATGGAATTCACATACAGATCAAACATCATTGACCACTGAACTCCTTTGGTACCACCGCTACAACATTATATTGGGAGCTAACTTGCTCATCAATAGAGCTACGGATGGCACTTTGGTGGAATCGCCAACACTCAATGAAATTTTGGGTCAGGCCTATACCTATAGGGCATACGCTTACCTTTCATTGATTCAGCACTATGCAAAGGGTTATCTTATTGGTGAGCCAGCAACCGACCCAGGTGTTCCATTGTTGTTTTCCTCAGAGTCACCATTTACTAGTGAGCCAAGGTCTACAGTTCAGGAAGTTTATGACCAAATTGAGGCCGACCTTGAAGCTGCAATAGCCGCTTTCGAAAATGGAACAGGTAGACCAAGTGGAGGTGCCGAAACAAAATCCCAATTGAATATTGATACTGCATACGGCCTATTGGCTCGTACCGCATTATCAAAAGGAGATTGGCAGACAGCTGCGGATGCAGCGGTTATGGCTCGCCAAAACTATCCTTTAATGGGCGAAGATGATTGGAAGTCTGGATTTAACACCACCACCCTTTCAGAGGTTATCTGGGGAAGTAACGTAATTGCTGCAGAGACCACTTTCTTCCGGTCTTATTTCTATTTGGCAAGCAACACATTTAATGGTAGCCAAATTAGAAATAACCCTAAGATTGCTGACAGAAGGTTGATTGATGCAACTCCTGACACGGATTATAGAAAAGATGTGTTCATTATTGATGCTCCCAATACTAACAGCTCAGCTGCCAACAACCAAGGTGGTATTGATGGGGATACCGGTTTGCCTAGGGATCCTAATTATGATGATGATTTGGATGCCTACAATGATAGAATTGAAGAAATAAATTCAACTTATGGCATTACAAACTCGTTTAATTTGCACCCGTACATGCACTTTAAATTGAAAAATGCGAACCCAGGATCTACAGATCCCGATGATATTATCTACATGCGATCTTCGGAAATGTATCTCATAGAGGCTGAAGCATTGACCATGTTAAATGATATTTCCGGAGCTCAAGAAGCTTTAGAGCCTTTAGGTTCAGAGCGTGACAGTGCCTACGATGTATCTGTATACAACACCCAAGAAGCTTTGATGGAACATATTAAGTTCCAAAGAAGATTGGAGCTTTGGGGAGAAGGTTTTGGTTATACCGACCATATCAGATGGGATGAAGGTATAGACCACGCTGCAGATGGAGGTTCGGGAGCATCCGAGGTGCTATATCAAAATGTTTTTCAAGTGGAACGCCCATCGGTAAATGATGATTGGATATTTAAAATTCCACAGGCCGAGCTCGATGCGAATCCAAACTTGTCACCGTCTGACCAAAACTAAGACGATGATTGATTATAATCTTAAAAGCCCCTCTCGCGAGGGGCTTTTTATATAATAAATTGGTACATAGATTATATCAATGCCCATTAAAATAGCCATAAACCTGATAAGCAAACAAACCGAATCCCGCAATGATCAGATAGACATTGGATGCTTTATAAAATGCTTCATAGCTAGACTTACCTTTCCATATATTAATCAGAAGAATAATTGGAATCAAAGCGACGATTTGTCCTAACTCTACACCAACATTGAAACTAATGATTTTCAACAAAAATTGATCTTGTCCCATATCAAAGGTCTGTAATCGTGTGGAAAGTCCCAGACCATGTATAAGTCCAAATAAAAATACCATGAATAACAAATTAGGTACTTTAACTCCCAATTTGTTAAAGCCTTCCAAATTTTCAAAACCCTTATACAGTACACTCAATGCAATTATTGCATCAATTAGATATTCATTTACCTGAATACCCAAATAGGTGCCACCCAATAACGTAATGCTATGTCCTAGTGTAAAAACAGTTATGAACTTGATAATATCCCGAAATCCTTTCAGAAAAAAGATAACCCCTGCCAAGAAAAGCAAATGGTCGTAC
The DNA here is from genome assembly GCF_003057865.1 of Muricauda brasiliensis. Taxonomy (NCBI): domain Bacteria; kingdom Pseudomonadati; phylum Bacteroidota; class Flavobacteriia; order Flavobacteriales; family Flavobacteriaceae; genus Allomuricauda; species Muricauda brasiliensis. The sequence continues at coordinate 95,671 of NZ_QBTW01000001.1, forward strand.
CCAGTGACCATGTGTTTAGCTCCTACCCAAATGTAGGACCAAAGCCCTCCGTTATCCAATAGTAGTTGGTCGCTGGAGCTCACATCGTGAGCCATCAAAAGGGTTGGAAAAAACAGTGTGGTTAAAATAAATGTTTTAGTCCTTATGGCTTTTATAGGCATTATTTCTTCTTTTTAAAGTAGAAGAAAAGACCAGCAACAATGATCAAACTAACAAGAAGAAAAATGTAGCTAGGAAAACTTTCTTCTTCATGTGCGTGATGGTCATCTTTGGTACCGCTACCATGTGCTGCACTATGCCCAGAACCTATCGCGAAGGTAAGTGTGGCCCAATTGGACTCGTGGGTGAGACCCTCTTCCTCCGACTGTACCATATAAATGGTTCTCATATGCCATACTCCTGCATTGGTTATTTCAAACTCTAAAATACCAGTGTCATCAGTACGAAGTTGCAAACCAGAATTATGGTCATGGTCCGGGGTTTCCCCACTTTTATGCGTATGCGGTTCCCCTCCATCATGGCTATGCTCAACCATACTGCTTTCTCCAGATACATCCGTACCAATAATGACCAACTGGTTGACCAATGGTTCTCCTTTGTATAGCAATTGAACCTTTAAAGAATGGCCTGGGTGAATATCATAGGGATTTTCCTTTGGAACAAATTCAATAGGGTATCCTAAAACAGTTCCCCAATCGTTGGACAACTCCTCTCCTACTTGAAAAATGGTCTTCACGTGCTTGGAATATTTCTCAACCGCATCCTGGTCCAAAGCGTTGTTCTCTTTTCTCCATTCCAACATGTCTACAACTCCATCGTGCTCTAAATAATCGTTGAACGATTTTGCATCCAATGCGATATTATTTGCTGCAGTTGAAACACCTGCCACCCAAGTACCTGGAGCACCTGTCTTAAAATTCAAAAATGTAATACTGTCCTTTTCGGTCCATTGAGTTGAATCTACTTGGATACGCCGACCATTCCCAACCAAGCTCATATCGAGCATACGGTTCCTGTCGATAACATTTTCACTCTTCTCAAAAGTGCCGTTAAATAGTTGGATTACTGCCTGTGTATCAGGCTCAAGGAAATAATTGTCCATTTTTAGGAACATATCGTGACTACATAATAGCACGATGGCCAAAACGCCAAAAAAAGCTTTCTTCATTATGATTTTGTTTATTAAAGATTAGGTGGTGAAATCAATTCCCGACCTTGTGATACAAATATCCACAAATCATCTATTTTGTCCATACTCAAAATTTCAAAAACATAAGAATATCGTCCGTTTTGAGGTTCAGATAATCGGCTACATATTTACAAATCGATAGAGATCATCGGAAGCTTGCAAGAGTTTTCCTTTTAATGAAGGTTCAAGGTCCGGGTGACTCTTCAGGTATTCTTCTACCATTTGATAAGCTTCCTTGGACTGATATTGTCCAACCGTAGCGGACAACCACCTTTTGGGAAAGAAAATGTCTCCTGTCCTTTGAATCTCCTCCAATAAGTCCAATGCCAACGGAAGTTGTTGTATTGCGGTTTTTTGTCTTAACGGATGGTGCAGATATCCACAGGCAGTACCTACCCAAGATTCTTTTTCTCTGTTTTTGGCATCCTTGAAAGATTTAAAGAGGGTCTCTCTTACGGCAACATCGGAAGATAATGCCGGCAACAAAAATTCAAAACGTTTTATCTTATCCGGGTTGTCCAATTCGGTCTTGGCCGTCTCCAAAATTGCTGGAGCCTGTTGGTGATCATATAGGGCAAGTGACATGGCCATATCGGTGTAGTCATCTTGATTGAGCTTTAATTCTGGAATTTTCACTTGCTTGGTCCAAACCGAGTACAGTTTTTCTTTAGCTTTTTCGGAATATGCTAAACCTTTCCAAAGTCCAAAAATATTCTTCTTGATATTGGGCCCATATGTATCCTTAAGCAGTTCGTTCCATAGCAAGTTTTCAACCAATGGCTGTTTTTCCGCTCTCTGTTCTTCGGTAAAGTAACTCCAAAACAATTGTGAAGCTTCACCACTGACCATACCATGAACAAATTCGTTGTCCTCTTGTAGGATTACATCGATGTATAGATCAAAAACCTGAAGAGGAGGGATTTGCCCAGATAGAACGTTCTCATAGGCATTGAGATAGGCATATCCACGTGCGACCTCATCTTTTAGCGTTGGGATTACGTTCAATTTGGACGAATCCAAAGGAAAAATTCCATAGCCAAAGGCATCGGAGTTATAAATTATCGTCTCGGGTCGTGGGAGTCCCTCCGCTAACTTCACATTTACAACACTATCTGATATCGTCACTGGGATGACTCTGATGCTATCCGGATATACCAAGGTTATCTCAAAGGATTGCGGCCATAATTTATCGCTTCCATCTTCTGCTTTTTGAGAAAGTGTAAATCTTGCTATTTTCTCATTTTCATACTCAATCTCTTCTGTTATGATCGGTCTGCCCGATTGATTTACCCATACTTCACTCCAATCTTTTAGGTTTATGGTCGTCCTTTCATCCAAAATCTCCACCAAATCGTTCCACGTAGCATTCCCATAGGCATAGGTCTGTATGTATTCGCGTATACCATCTCGGAAAGCCTTCTCCCCTATTGCAGCCTCCAATTGTCGCATCATAATTGGTGCTTTGTTATATATGATGCCCCCGTAAAGACTACCGGCATTTTTTAGGTTATCCAAATGTTGCCGTATAGGATTGGTACCACGCGTCCTGTCCTCACCGTAGGCACCACGGTAATGGGAAATCATAAACTGGAGCTTATGGTTGATTTCGGGAAAGGTCGGGTTCATGATCTTATCGGCCATAAAATTGGCAAACACCTCTTTCATCCATACATCGTTGAACCAATCCATGGTGACCATATCCCCAAACCACATATGTGATGTTTCATGTGCTATAAGCTTGGCACTGCCCATACGACGGCGTTCCGTAGCACTTTCATCCAAAAAGATAGAAGATTGACGGTATTGAATAGCTCCTACATGCTCCATTCCTCCGTATTGAAACCCCGGAATGGCTGCAAAATCCAATTTCTTAAAGGGAAACTCATGCTGGGTGTAATCTTTTAAAAAATCGATTGATCGCTGATGCAAGTCAAAAATCTTGGCAACACTGTAAGCAATTTTTGCGGAATCTGTTTCACGATAAAGCATTGTCATATCAAACACACCTGGGTTTTCGGTAATCGATTCAAACTTCCCTGCAACCAAAGAAAACAGATAAGTGCTCATAAAATCGCTTTCCTCAAATGAGTAATGTACCGTTTCGCCTTTTAGCTCCGCTTCCTTTAATGGTGCTCCGCAAAGAACTTTCCAATCGGCAGGTGCCATAACATCCACCACATAACGTCCCTTGATGTTGGGCTGATCAAAACAAGGGAACAATGTACTGGCACGATCTGGTACCAAAAGGGTGTATAAATAGTTTTCATTCCGGTTCAAGGACAGTTCCCCCGCATTAAAGGTAATTTCAATCGTATTGGGCCCTTCCTCAAGGTTTTCCGAAATAATAATATGTTCTTGTTGATGAACAACGTCTTGCTCTTGACCATTTACTTGAATGGTTTTTAACAATGAAGCGGCTGCATTAAAATCAAGATATAGGGGTTGCGAAAGATCATTAAGGTCCACATCCAACTTTAATTTTGAGGCTATTGGACGATTTTTATCCGCTGGGATATCAAAAGAAAGTCCATAGACCACATTGGACACCTGGCCAACTCGGTACTCTGCCAGTTGCAGCGGAATACCCTCTGCCAATAAATCTTCTTTTTTTGTTGACTCACAGGAGGTTGAAATTATCAATAAACTCGCACAGGCCAGAATGCTTCTTTTCATAAAACTTGGTTGGTTTCGTTCCCTTTTGCCCATCAAGGTAGCTAAAATCATGGTGATAAAGCATTAAAAAGCAAATACTTAATCTCTTATAACGTAGTTGACTATATCTACTCCCGTATTCCCTGTTTTTGGGTTGTAGGCATAAACAGTGATTTGATAATATCCAGCTTCCTTGATTCCAAAGTGGCCTTGAAAGCTGTTTTGGGACGGATTTTCCAATTTGACCTCCCCTATAATTTCTCCATCTTTTTTGACCATGGCTTTGACTTCCATTAATTTGGAATCCCAAATTCCATCTACTTCTATTGGGCAACCGCACATCATAACGATATGGGCCTCTATGGGCAACCCAGAGGTTGGTATGGATTTCAAATCAATATATTGATGGGTGTTCGGCTTCAAAATGTCCACCACAAAACCGGGTATTTCCAATACTATACCATCTCCTAAAATGTGTTTGCCTGGAATCAACCAAAGTTCCGTACTGGCCTGTACACGCGCATTTTTCTTATTGATTGGTGAAATCACCTCTACGCTTACAAAAGTGGGTTCGGCAATATCCAAAATTGCCATAAACCCGGCAGTTTTATCATCGCTAAGTTTCGTGTAACGTTCATGGGCACTTTTCATGATCAAATCCGTGTTTCCCGTAGCGCCTGTAGTATTGCCCTCGGCCATGATCTCACCGTTCAAACTGTTACGGACGATTATGTGGGCTCCTCCAATGGAACTTCCAACGAACTTGGCATCCTTTGCCTTGGCACGTACCATGAGTTTTGTCTCGGTGGCAAAACCATTTAAACAGATAAGAAGTAATGTTAGGGATAAAATTGATTTCTTCATTTTGGTTGATTTTTCAATCCTAAAATTAAGGCTTTTGAAAAGTTCTCAGGGAGGAAATCCGATTTTTATCCCAATTCAATTGCTACGAACCAATTTGTGAACGTAATCGCTTAAGTTCATCTCTGGCTGCCTGTTTAAGCTGTTTTAATCGATTGGAATCCTTTTTGGGGCAAGATTGTCCCAGATGATATTCGGAGCTTTCTATAACTCTTTGACAATAGGAAATTTGTTCTTGCAAAGGACATTTACAGATGGTCTGGCCGTATAAATTGTCCAATTGGCTCAAGGAAGGGGTCGGGGCACTATTTTTAAAAATCTTCAACATAAATCAAACAGATAATCTCGTCACACAATACTGTCACAAAAATCAAGCCACAGTATTTTGCTACTCGCCCTCCACCCTCAGCATAAATCCACGACGGCTTACATTTACTATGCTCAGTTTGGGGTCGTGCGCCAGATGTTTACGTAAATGCGATATAAAAACATTGAGACTTTTTTTGTTGAAATAATCATTCTTGTCCCAAACCGTGGTCAAGATTTCTTTATGAGTACACAATTGATTTTTGTTCTTTGCCAATAATGCCAAAAGGTCAAATTCCTTTCCTGTCAATTTGATAGGCTTCCCGTTGTGTTTGAGTTCAAAATTGTCCATGTTGAGAACGTAATCACCAATCTCATATTCGGACACTTGAACTTCTTGTTCCTCATCCTTTACCAACCTGGCCAATAATGCATTGATACGCACAACGAGTTCTTCTTCATCTATGGGCTTTTTAAGATAGTCCACAGCACCCAATGAAAATCCTTTGAGAACATCTATTTTGAGTGACCTTGCGGTTAAAAAAATAAAGGGCAGTTCGGGATTGATTCCTTTTATCTTTTGAGACAGTTCAAATCCATCCATATCGGGGAGCATCACGTCTAAAATAGCCAAGTCAAAAACATTGGTCTTGGTTTTTAGCACAGCTTCCGAAGCATCTTTGGCCCAAGTGACCACAAAACCCTTCATTCCTAAATATTCTGATAATAGATACCCTAGGGAATTATCATCCTCAACCAATATCAACTTATACTTTTTATCCATTTTTGGTCAATTTAAAGGACATGGTAAATGTGGTTCCATGTCCCGGTTCGCTTTGCACCGTAATTTTTCCACGGTGTATTTTGATTATTTTTTGCACATAATACAGTCCTAATCCGTATCCTTTTACCTTGTGGACATCTCCATTTTTAACCCGATAATATTTTTTGAAGATCTTGGGCATATCCTCCTTGGCAATACCTTGTCCATTATCGATAATCCTGATAAACAATCGTCCCTTTTGTTTGCTTGCGGTCAATTTTATTTGGGGATTGTCCGAATACTTCTTTGCATTTTCCAATAGGTTGCCCACCACATTTTCCAGATGGAACTTTTCAGCCCTAATAATGTATGGACCTTCTTCGAGTTCGAACTCAAACTGGATTTCTTCGTGCTTAGCCAACAAACTAAAACCTTCGCAAATTCGCTCTAATTCTGGTTTAAAATCGATTTCCTGAAACTGTAACAGTTTATTTCCGGACTCCATGCTGGCCAGCTCCAACACTTTATCGATATGTTTTTTAAGCCTGTTCGATTCGGCCCTGATCAATTCCACCACGGCTTTTTTATTCTCAGGCACATCTTCTTCCAAGATCTTACTTGCCAATCCTATGGAGAATACAGGTGTTTTTAATTCATGTGTCAGGTTATTGATAAAATCGTTCGTGGTAGTATTGATGCTTCGTTGCAAATAAAATGATCTAAGGACCCAGATTACCACTATGATTATCATCAATAAGAATAATAGTCCTGGAACAATCAGTCCTCGCAATTGGCCCAAAAAGTACCTGTTCAAATCTTCAAAACCAATCTCAAGAATAATTTCCTTTTCGAGCAATTCTGGTAAATATCCCTTCACTTTAATTGGGTAAGTAAGGTCTTCTTGCGCTTTGATGTGAGGGCGAACGGAACTCAAATACGTTGTGGAATCGCGGGAATACAGTTTATAGGTAAAAGGGGCATCAATTCCGGAAAGGTTTAATTGGTAAGATATATAGTCATTCAGGTAATATTGGGAGGCCTTCTCTAGGCTATCCAACCCAATCTTAACCTCGGAAGTATCTTTTCTGATAGTGTTCCCTAGTGTATAGGTCAATGAGTTTACCGCTGATAGTTCACTGTTGATATTGTCCCTGGCCCTATCCATTTTATCAGAAAATTGGACACGGGCCAGACCTAGTCCCACTCTCAGATATTGGTATTGCACCACCAACAAACCGACAACTGCGATTATAAAAAAAATAACATAGAGGTTCCTTTTGGTCAGCATACCGCTAAATAAACAAAAATATACCAGCTAATTACCCAATGGTTAACCCTATTAGTCTTTCATTAACCTTTTTGATCTTTCATTAGTTCCTGTGCTTAAACACATAGTTTATATTAGCATTGAGTTTAGTTAAGACATATAAAGTAGCAAATCTTCAAACCGACCTATTCTAGGTCGGTTTTTTTTATTTTAATGCAACTGGAAGCTCTAATTTCATTTTCCGCTATGGATTAAGCTTTTATATACTTTATCTTTGGATTCCAAATTTTATGCATGATAAGTATTTTTCAGAAGAAAATTTACTTGGTCGATTATTTGAGCGGCCTTGTGGATATCCACAACCACATTTTACCTGGTATTGACGATGGCGCCAAAACTATTGGGGATTCGTTGGAGTTAATCAAAGGATTTTCTCATTTCGGTGTGACTAATTTTATATGCACGCCCCATATCATGCACAATTACTATGACAACACCCCTAGTACAATCAAAAAGGCATATGGCCAACTTTCTGATGAATTGCAAAAAAATGATGGATGGCAAGTCAATCTTGAGTATGCAGCAGAACACATGATCGATGATAATTTTGAAAATATCTTAGAAGCCAACAAGGTAATGCCCTTGAGCAAAGACTATTTACTTATTGAAATGTCCTATTTACAGCCATCCTTTAATTTTGATGTGGCTGTTGACCAAATCGCCAAGCACAAATATTTTCCAATATTGGCACACCCGGAAAGGTATATGTACTATCACGGTAAATATGGGAAGTATGCGTCCTTAAAATCTGAAGGAGTATTGTTCCAGCTCAATCTACTGTCGTTGGCCCCTAAATCCTATGGAAAGGCGGTGCATAAAACAACTGAAAGGTTATTGAACGATGGTATGATCGATTTTGTTGGAAGTGATGTCCACAACATCAGACAACTGAAGCTGCTGAAAGAAACCAAAATATCAAAAAAGACATTAGATCATCTCTTCCCGATTATTGAAAATACCATTCAGACGTTTTATTAATCATTAGGAGAAGCTCCACCATTTCTTAACGGACTTTCCGTAACCATACCCATATTTTCCACCATAGCCCAATTCGGATTGCTTTACATTATTGACCACAAAGGATAGTCCTTTTAACTTACCTTCCTCTTTAAGCTTTAACGGAAAATCGATGACCTTAAGTTCAGTAGCACCTGCTTTGACCACATATAGGATTTGGCTGGCGTACTCACTAATAAGCAACGTGTCGGTTACTACCATCAATGGTGCAGTGTCCACAATAACGTAATCGTACATTTTGGATACCTTCTCAAATAATTCGCCCATTCTAGGATTCATCAGTAGCTCTGTTGGGTTTGGCGGTATTTTTCCAGAAAATATAAGGTCTATTTCGTTTTCATTGATGTGTGCCGGAACGGTGATGTCCTGGACCTTTAAGTCAGAATTGACAAGAAACTCTGTTAGTCCTGCCTTTGTACTTCTTCTGGGTTGAACATTCTTTCCCACTTCCACATTTTCGTCACTGGAAAAGAAATCATAAAGCTTAGGGTTACGGATATCAGCTCCCACCAATAAGACCTTCTTTCCAGTATCGGCATAAATCTTGGCCAGATTGGATGAAATAAATGTTTTACCCTCCCCAGGAACGCTGGAAGTTATAAATATAAGATTGTCCGGCTTCGATTTCTGGCTCTTTTGAATATAGTTGAGATTGGTCCTTAAAATCCTCAAGGACTCCGCCAACACTGAACGGTCGTCCTTCTTTACAATCTTTCTGTCTTTTTTTCCAATTTTAGGGAGTTCGGCAATAACTGGGATATTATTCCCTATGACACTTTCCAAATCCTGTTTGCTATTTAAGGTGTTGTCCAATAACCCAGACACATAAATAAACATGAACGGAAGTACAAACCCAAGGAACAAGGCCGCCACATAATTGATCATCTTGTTAGGTGCTACGGGGGCAGAACTGGTGCTATAAGCAGCATCCACAATGGATGATGGTGGAGAAGCTGAGGCAAAGGCTATTTGAGCCTCCTCCCGCTTTTCCAGAAGATATAGGTATAAAGACTCCGTGGTCTCCAATTTCCGTGTAATATCACGTAGTTCGCGTTCATTTCCGGGAGCTGAATAAATCCTACTGTTGATTCGGGATTGTTGCCGAGCCAAACTATTGATCTGCAGTTCCAGGTTTCCTGTGGTATTGTTCAAACTTGAAAGCAAACTACTTTTTAAGGTATTAAGTTCCTTGTCCAAATTTTGAACCACTGGATTCAGATTACTGGAACTTTCCAACAACCTGTTTCTTTCTGCAACCAATTGATTGTACCGTGCGGTAGTTCCTGTAATCGTTTGGTCGGAGAGGCCAAGGTTTGATGGCAAAATTTCATAACCGTCTTGGTTTTCGACCATATCTTTCATGGAAGATGCCATATTCAATTGCAAAGAAGCACTTTCCAACTGTTGCCGGTTCTCCATACCCACACTTAAGTTGATATTGGATTCGGATGAAATATCCGTAATTCCACGATTGGTCTTGAACTCTTCCGCGGATTGATCCACACTGTAAAGATTAGAGTAAATCTCTGTAATACGGGCATCAATAAAATTGGAGGTTTTGTCCGCTGCAATCTTTTTATCCTCAATTGCATTTTCGTTATAAACTGCTATAAGTGCATTGATAATGTCCTGTGCCCTTTGCTGAATCCTGTCCTGAAGGTAAAGGGACAAAATATTAGAGGACCGTTCCAATGGAGTTATTTGAACACGGCCTCGATAACTATCAGCAACCACGGTAGCAGGTCTGATTACAATTCTAAATTCATTATCCTTGTAAATCTTTATGTTTTCAACACTTGGTGTTATAATCATATCTCCCAAGGGAGTTGAAATATTAGATCCAAAAGTGTTTTGTTTATAGGGCTCATCTTCTTGCCTCTTATAACCAAATGTCGCATCTGACATCACGTTTAAATAAAAGCTGAATCCAGATTGACTTACTATGGAATCCGACTCTTTAAAATTCAAATTGAAAGGAGAGTCTTTGTATATCTCAGAATCTAGAATATTACCCAATCTAAAAATTTGTGTGTTCAGCTGAAGCTTTTTTACAACTTCTACAAAATTAGACCGAGATTTGATGATTTCAATCTCATCGATAATCGGATTCATCTGTCCCTGAAAAGCACCCAAATCCTGAAAAACCGCAAGTTCGGGGTTATTGTTTCCCTCCATCTCTATTTTGATTCGAGCCTGGGCATCATAAAGCGGTGCCGTATAGCGATTGTAAAGGAAAGCTATACCCAAACAAAATATAACTGCGAGCAAAAACAAATACCACTTGCTCGTATACTGTCTAATTATTTCCTTGAAATCAATACTTTTAAATGAAAACTTGTTTTCCAAAGATTACTATTTAAGATTTAGAAATGGTATTGTAAATTAATTACGTGTCAAAAACAACGTAGTTGTTACGATTAAAGAAAGTATTGAAAGTGCTATCGTTGTTCTATTGTCCAATGAAGAAGAGACAGCAGCCGATTTGTTTGGTTCTACATAGACCACATCATTTTGTGTGAGGTAATAGGCAGGAGAGTTCATTACATTCTTGGAAGTCAAGTCCAACCTATTATACACCTTTACGCCATCAAAATCCCGAATCACCATCACATTTTCTCTTCTACCTTTAATGGTTAAATCTCCAGCCAATCCAAGCGCTTCCAATATGGTCACTTGTTCTCCAATAATCGGGTATGTTCCCGGACTACGTACCTCACCCAATACAGTTACGGTGAAGTTTCTTAATCTTACATTAATAATTGGATCCTTTAAGTAAGATGAAAGCCTTTCCTTAAGATCAACCTTAAGTTCCTCTGGGGACAATCCCAGTACATTTACTTTTCCAATCACAGGGAATTCGATATCCCCGTTTTTATCGACGATATAGTCCAATGATTCCGATTGTCCGTTGGCCGCAACCCCTATGGTTAGATTAAAAGGAGCACTAGCCTCAGGGTTTAGGGTCGCCACATAAATACTAATCACATCATCCACCTTAAACTTGGGTTCAAATCTGTTTTCGGTAACAATTGTTTCAAAATCCTGTGAATCTTGAAAATACACAACTTTTTTTGATGATGTGCAGGAGACTACAACACAGGCTATGGCAAGCAGTATTATGGCGTGTTTAATTTTTTGATACATCGGGAAAGTGTTTAGTTATTGAATTGAGGATATCCAATCTTAGAGGTTTTCGGTGTTTCCTTTATTGGTGTTTTCTTGTCCAATTTACAAAAATCTGAATTGTTGGATATATATTCCGGAACTATGTCCTTCATTAATTTTACCACATTGTCCTTAAAGAACAAATTGGAAATACAAAGTTCGTCTATCATGGTTCGAGTTCCCACATAATCGATTTCACGCACCTTACTGATCATAATCTTATCATGATAGGTCGGAAGCGTATTTTCTCCATTTGCCAAAAGTTCTTCATAAAGCTTTTCTCCTGGCCTGAGTCCTGTTACCTTTATATCAATATCATCCGGATAATGGAGACCTGAGAGTCGTATCATATTCTTGGCCAAATCCATAATCTTAACGGATTCTCCCATATCAAAAATAAAGATTTCACCACCTTTGCCCATGGCTCCGGCCTCCAATACCAATTGCGAGGCTTCCGGAATGGTCATAAAATACCTGGTAATATCTTTGTGGGTAACGGTCAATGGGCCACCTTTCTCGATTTGCTTTCTGAACAAAGGAATTACCGAGCCATTTGACCCGAGTACATTTCCGAACCTTGTTGTAATAAATTTTGTTTTGCCCTCTTGCTGTCTGCAGCTGATGTACATTTCCGCAATTCGCTTGGTAGCCCCCATAATGTTGGTAGGGTTTACCGCTTTATCGGTTGATACGAACACAAACTTCTCCACTTCATATTCGCAGGCAAGGTCAACAATAGTCTTGGTACCGGCAACATTGATCTTGATCGCCTCATATGGGTTTTGCTCCATAAGGGGCACGTGTTTATAAGCCGCAGCATGGAAAATCCTATCTGGTTGATATTGCTCGAAAAGCACACGCATCTTGTTCTTATCCCTAATATCGCTTACAATTGGAACATAATTGAAAAAGCCGGCCTGTTTCAACTCTTGCTGCAAATCATACAGTGCAGATTCCGCTTGATCGATTACAATCAAAGAGCGATAGTTGTATTTGCAAATCTGCCTTACCAATTCACTTCCTATAGAACCAGCGCCCCCGGTCACCATGATCACCTTGTCATCAAAATCCTTCATCACCTTACTGTTCTTGATCTCAATAGGTGGACGGTCCAATAAATCCTCAATCTGTACACGCTTGATTTGCGAAACCTTGAGCTCTCCATTGATCCAATCCTCTACGGGAGGTACAATCTTTACCTTTACTGGAAGATCTACAATCTCATTGACAAGGATTCTCAATTGTTTGGGGTTGATGCTCTGTATGGAGAAAATTACTTCGGAAATATTGTGGAACTTGACAAAGTCCTCGGTCAAAATCGACTTGTCATATACCTTGACCCCATTGATCTGTTTTCCTACTTTTTGCAAGTTATTGTCCACAAAACCAATGACCTTAGCTCCCATTTTAGAGTGATTGGTCAATGTATTGTAAGTAATGATTCCTGATTCCCCGGCACCATAAATAATCAAGTTCTTTGTAGGTACTTGATTACCTTTCATCAAACTTTCAAATGCAATCTTAAATACCATTCGAGATGCAGACAATGCTATGAATGTAAGCAAACTGTTAATGATTATTATGGACAAAGGGATGGTGAATTTTTCAAAGAACACCATATACCTATTAAACATTACCACCCCGATGGCACCTATACTTGCCAAACATACAGCATTAAAAATAGCGTAAACATCCTTTATACCCGTGTGCCTTACCACACCCTTATAACTACCGGAAATAAGAAATGCCAAAAAGAATAATACTACTACCACCGGCAATTGCATCCACAACTGCTCCACATCAAAATCGAAGCTCAGGTTAAACCTTATAAAGTAGGCAAGAATAAAGGAAAATGAAACTATACAAAGGTCTATCAAAAGTACGGTCCACTTTGATGCGTATCGCTGTCCGGTCCTAAAAAAGAATTCCTTTATCATTTTAGTTCACTTTTGATAATTCCACAAATTCTTTCCAAATCACTGGTCTCCAAACTAGACCCACTTGGCAAACATAGTCCACGGTTAAACAGGTCTTCGCTGACACCGTTTACATACGAATTGTTATTCTTGAATACTGGTTGTAAATGCATTGGCTTCCACAAGGGCCTTGATTCTATGTTCTCGTGTTCAAGGGCAATGCGTATACCCTCCCTGTCCTCAAAAGAAGGGGTTAAAATACATGTGAGCCATCGGTTGGATATACTACCCTTAGGTTCTTCCAAAAAAGTGATTTTGGACTGGTCAGACAGGTGTTCCCTGTAGTATTCATAATTTTTTCTTCTTGCGGCCACTCTATCTCCCAAAACCTCCATTTGCCCTCGCCCAATACCAGCTAGCACATTGCTCATTCTGTAATTGTAACCTATGTGGGAGTGTTCGTAATGGGGAGCATTATCTCTCGCCTGTGTGGCCAAGAAAACTGCCTTCTCCTTTGTCTTTTGGTCTTTGCAAAGTAGGGCACCTCCACCTGATGTGGTAATAATTTTGTTTCCATTGAAAGATAGGATTCCTATGTCACCAAAACTTCCGCAGTTAAATCCTTGATATGAACTTCCCAGGGCCTCGGCACTGTCCTCTATCACAGGAATGTCATATTCCTTTGCTATGGCGTGGACTTCATCCACCTTATAGGGCATACCGTATAAATGTACCGCTACAATGGCTTTGGGTTTTTCACCATTTGCCAATCTATCCTCAATGGCTTCCTTTAATAAGGCAGGGGAAATATTCCAGGTTTCTTCTTCACTGTCCACAAATATAGGCGTGCCACCCAAATAGGTAATCGGATTTGCAGAGGCGGCAAAAGTAAAGCTCTGACAAATTACCTCATCACCATGGCCTATACCTAAAAGCTCAAGACCTAAATGTATAGCTGCCGTTCCAGAACTCAAGCAGGCTGCGTGGACATTGTTACCTATAAAATCTTCAATTGATTTTTCAAACTGTTGTACGTTGGGGCCCAAAGGGGCTATCCAATTGGTTTCAAAGGCTTCCTTTACATAGGTTTCCTCATTTCCGCCCATGTGTGGCGGTGACAACCAAATTTTTTTTAATACTGTGGTTTCCATTATCAGTTTTGGGTTGATATAAGTAGGACAAGAATTTCTTCTCGAAAGTAAATGTAATAGTAAAATTGGGGCTGGAATCCATTTCGCTTTACTATTCGCCAAACACAAAAAATAATCGATTAAGTGTTGGAATGATGGTAAGTTGAAAGAATTACAATCCGGTGAAACGTGAAAATCTCGGTTTACGGCACTGTACTTTTTACAGTGTATACAGAACCCTCCATACTATCTAAAATAAGAACACAAATTAGTTTTACTAAAAAGTAGTCTGCGAATTCCATTAATTCCCCATTTTTGTATAAACTTTTCAACTATGAGAATTCTGGTAACCGGGTGTGCAGGATTTATAGGATATCATCTAACCCTAAAGCTGATTGAAAATGGCCATAATGTGATGGGTATCGACAATCTCAATGACTACTATGATGTCAGATTAAAATTGGACCGTTTAAAAGAGCTCGGAATCGATTCGGATAATGCACTTCATCAAAATAAGACCGTGGCAAGTGATTCTTTTAAAGGCTTCAAATTTGTTAGAATGTCCATTGAAGACCGTGAAAATTTGCCACAATTGTTCGATCACAATCATTTTGATGTCGTTTGCAATTTGGCCGCGCAAGCCGGGGTACGTTACAGTCTTGAAAACCCGGAAGCTTATGTGGATAGTAATATTGTAGGGTTTTTGAATGTTTTGGAATGTTGTAAGAACCATAACATCGAACATTTGGTGTATGCCAGCAGTTCCAGTGTATATGGAATGAACAAAAAAGTTCCCTTTAACACTACCGATTCGGTGGATCAACCCATAAGTCTCTACGCTGCTTCCAAAAAAAGCAACGAGTTAATGGCCCATACGTACAGTCATCTTTATGGGATAAGAACCACCGGGTTGCGATTTTTTACCGTATATGGTCCTTGGGGGCGACCTGATATGGCTATGTTTTTGTTTACGGACGCCATCCTAAAGCATAAACCAATAAAAGTCTTCAACCATGGAAAACTTGAAAGGGACTTTACTTATATAGATGATATTGTACAAGGAATCACTCAAATAGTGGAAAACAGGCATACGGCTGCCTATAATTCCAACAACCTTTATCATCTGTATAACATCGGAAACAGTAAAAGTGTCAAATTGCTAGACTTTATCGAAGCTATTGAAGATGAAATTGGCTTGAAAGCATCTAAAGAAATGATGCCCATGCAACCAGGGGATGTGGAAAAAACGTGGGCCGATGTATCAGGACTGGAAAGAGATTACAATTACCGGCCAAACACACCCATCAAATCCGGCGTAAAAAAATTTGTTGCCTGGTACAAAACGTATTATGGCAATTCAAATGAATAATATGGAATTATAAGCTCGTTACCCTATAAATGGTTTGATCTCCAAAACACCTCTTTCCTTAATTAGACACTCATTTTAACACTAAACATGTATTTTATCCGTTTTATCAAAAGTTCACCTAAAACCAGCGTGGTTCTAATTACTTTTCTTCATATTTGCTCGAAATTTTCTTAAACACCCATGGATATATCACACCTTAACCTAAACAAAGAACATACTATTTTAGTTACGGGAGGAGCTGGATTTATTGGCTCCAACCTATGTGAAGCATTGTTGGACAATGGAAACAAAGTAACCTGTCTGGACAATTTTTCCACAGGTAAAAGAGAAAACATCTCCCACTTACAATCCAATCCCAATTTTAAATTGATAGAAGGAGATATCAGAAACCTTGCCGATTGTCAAAAGGCATGTGAGGGCGTTGATTACATTTTACATGAAGCCGCTTTGGGATCGGTCCCTAGATCTATAAACGACCCTATTACAAGTAATGAGGTGAATGTTTCTGGCTTTTTGAACATGTTGGTTGCAGCGCGCGATGCCAAGGTGAAGCGTTTTGTATATGCTGCCAGCTCTTCAACTTATGGCGATTCCGAGTCACTGCCAAAGGTTGAGGACAAAATAGGAAAACCCCTATCCCCTTATGCGATTACTAAATATGTAAATGAGCTCTATGCGGATATCTTTTCCAAAACCTATGGGCTTCAAACCATAGGACTACGTTATTTCAACGTATTTGGAAGAAAGCAAGACCCAAATGGGGCCTATGCCGCGGTAATCCCAAAGTTTGTTATGCATTTAATGCAGCACGAGTCACCGGTCATTAATGGAGATGGTTCTTTTTCAAGGGATTTCACCTATATTGATAATGTCATCGAAATGAATGTAAGGGCATTGACAAGTACCAATGAAGAAGCTGTAAACACAGTATACAATGTAGCCTTTGGAGAGCGGACCGACCTAAATGAACTTGTTGGGCTTCTAAAGGAGTTTTTAGGGGAGTTTGATGCCCAGATAAAACAAATCGAACCAAAATATGGTCCTAACAGACAAGGAGATGTGCCCCATTCCCTAGCCTCTATTGAAAAGGCAAAAACCCTACTTAACTACAGTCCCAAATACGATATGAGATCAGGTCTCAAAGAAGCCGTGAATTGGTACTGGAAGAATCTTAAATAAAATACGAGAACAAAATGAACTTAACGATAATAGGAACTGGATACGTTGGATTGGTAACAGGAACTTGTTTTGCCGAAATGGGAAACAAAGTTACCTGTGTCGATATTGATGAAAAGAAAATAGAGAACCTAAAAAAAGGAATTATCCCCATATACGAACCTGGTCTTGAGGCTATGGTACAACGCAATGTTGACAATAAAACCTTATTCTTCAACACCCAGCTGAAGGATTGTTTGGCAGATTGCGACATGGCCTTTATCGCCGTTGGCACTCCGATGGGGGAAGATGGTTCTGCGGATTTGAAATACGTACTCAATGTTGCTTCCGAAATTGGAAAGCACATGAGCCAACCTCTCATCATTGTAGACAAATCCACTGTACCCGTTGGGACGGCCGATAAAGTAAAGGATGTTATCCAAGATGAATTGAACAAAAGAAATGCCAACATCGATTTTCATGTGGTTTCAAACCCTGAATTCCTAAAAGAAGGGGACGCCATTGGTGACTTTATGAAACCGGACAGGGTTGTTGTAGGTACCGAGGATAAAGCTACTGCAGAGAAAATGCGCCAGCTCTACGCTCCATTCTTTAGAAGTAGCATGGACCGGATGTTGGTCATGGATGTGCGTTCTGCAGAAATGACCAAATATGTTGCCAATGCCATGCTTGCCACAAAAATATCGTTCATGAACGAGGTGGCGAACATTTGCGAACTGGTGGGCGCCGATGTAAACAAAGTGAGAATTGGAATTGGGTCCGACAGCCGAATTGGTTACAGCTTTATCTATCCCGGTAGTGGCTATGGGGGATCCTGCTTTCCAAAAGATGTTAAGGCACTTAAGAAGACAGCTCAACAACACGGTTATCAAGCACAATTGCTCAATGCCGTAGAGGATGTTAACGATAGACAGAAGTTGGTCATTGCAGACAAGGTAATCGAACATTTTGGGAACGATTTATCTGGTAAAACATTTGCTGTATGGGGTCTATCCTTTAAACCAGGAACTGATGACATGCGGGAAGCCCCCTCAATTTATATCATAAATAAACTTACAGAACTCGGGGCTAAAATACAGGCCTATGATCCCAAAGCGGTTCACGAAGCCAAAGAATTTTATTTAAAGGACAACAAAAATATTGAGTACGCCGACTCTAGGTACGAAGCATTGGAAAATGCCGATGCGTTGTTGCTTTTGACAGAATGGAAGGAGTTTAGATCACCAGATTTTATGGCAATCAAGAATAACCTTAAGAACCCTTTAATTTTTGATGGTCGTAACCAGTATGATGGGGAACGAATGGAAAATATTGGAATCAAGTATTATCAAATCGGAAAAAAATAGGATTCAAAGAAAAACAAGATACGCTGTCCAAAAGCATCGCAGTATAACAAAAACACTAACATGAACAACAATAAAATAGCTGTAATAGGATTAGGATATGTAGGCCTTCCTTTGGCACGATTGTTTGCCACAAAGTATCCTGTTGTCGGTTTCGATATCAACGAATCCCGGATTAAAGAACTACAGACCGGAGTGGACTCCACACTGGAAGTGGAAAACGAGGTGTTGCAATCTGTATTGACAGACAAACCATTGGAAACCAACGGGCTCTACTGCAGCAATAAAATCAATGATATTGCCAATGCCAATATATATGTAATTACCGTCCCCACCCCTGTTGATAAAAACAATAGGCCCGATTTGACTCCATTGAAAAAATCCAGTGAAACCGTGGGCAAGGTATTGAAAAAGGGAGATGTTGTTATTTATGAATCTACCGTATACCCTGGGGCAACCGAAGAGGAATGTATTCCTGTACTCGAAAGCATAAGTGGATTAACGTTCAATGAGGACTTTTATGCAGGATATTCTCCGGAAAGAATCAATCCGGGGGATAAATTACATACGGTTGAAAAAATATTAAAGGTAACCTCTGGCTCCACCCCAGAAATCGGAAAAGTTGTGGATGAGCTTTACTCCTCTGTCATAACCGCTGGCACACATTTGGCGCCGACCATAAAAGTTGCCGAAGCAGCCAAGGTTATTGAGAATTCCCAAAGGGACATCAATATTGCCTTTGTGAACGAGCTTGCCAAAATTTTCAATCTCATGGACATTGATACTCATGCTGTTTTGGAGGCAGCTGGTACCAAATGGAACTTTTTGCCCTTTAAACCAGGGTTAGTCGGTGGACACTGTATCGGTGTAGACCCGTATTACTTGGCACAGCGCGCACAGGAATTTGGTTACCATCCGGAAATTATATTGGCAGGTAGACGATTGAATGATAGTATGGGAGGCTACGTTGCCTCCGAGATTATCAAATTGATGGTCAAAAAAGACCTGCGCATCAAAGGGGCCAAGGTTTTGGTGTTGGGGATTACTTTTAAGGAGAACTGTCCGGATGTACGAAATACGCGCGCAGTAGATGTAATCAAGCAATTGATGGATTATGGCACCGATGTCACTGTATATGACCCTTGGGCCAACCCTGCCGAGGTGGAACATGAGTATGGTTTATCCATCACTAAAAACCTTCCTGATGAAAAGTTTGATGCCGTTGTGCTCACCGTCGCCCATCAAAAGTTTTTGGAAATGGAGTTAAGGCCATTGCTCAAACAAGATGGTGTACTCTATGACGTGAAGGGCATTATTAAGGAAGCTGTAGAGGCTAGGTTATAATAACTAAGCCCAACCAAATAATTAAAAGCATATGAGCCAAATCAAAAAGGGGGCTGCTCTTAACTATACTAGTATAATACTAACCAATATTGTAGGCTTATTACTAACACCTTTCATTATACGAAAACTTGGTGATGCCGAATTTGGTCTTTACTCTTTAATAGGAGCTTTTGTTGGCTATATTGCCATTTTAGATTTAGGCCTAGGCAATACAGTTGTAAGGTTTGTTGCAAAATATAGGGCTGAAAAGGATAAGGTTGGCGAGGAAAACTTTTTGGCCACCACACTGATTATCTATGCAATTATTTCTTTTTGTGTAGTCGTGATAGGCACGATATGTTACTTTAACATTGAATCAATTTTCAAAGACTCTCTTACTCCTGACCAGATCGGTAGTGCAAAAAATATGTTTGTCATTTTGGTGTTTACCCTAGCTGTTGGTTTACCCGCTGGAACATTTGAAGCTACATCCTATGGTTACGAACAATTTGTCTTTCCTAAAACTGCCAAAATAATTCACTATGTTATACGCTCTCTATTAGTAGTTGGACTTCTATTTTGGAGCGGGAGGGCTCTTTCTTTAGTAATATTAGATGCTAGCTTGAATCTAGTATTATTTGGGGTTATGATTTATTTTGTTATTGTCAAACTAAAAGTAAAAATCAAACTTCATTCATTTAGCAAACAACTTCTCAGAAAAATATTTGGATATTCACTTTGGATTTTTGTGTTCGCAATTGTCGGACAATTTCAATGGAGAGTTGGACAACTAGTACTTGGCATAATGACCGACCCCACTATTGTAGCGGTCTTTGCAGTAGGAGTAATGTTAGGCACCTATTATGGTGCATTTTCCACCGCGATTTCCGGGGTTTTTCTTCCTAGGGCAACACAAATGACAGTGACTAATGCGAACCCAAAGGAACTAACTGACATGATGATAAAAATTGGACGTCTATCATTTATCGTCTTAATGTTTATCTTAACCGCATTTATCCTCTTTGGAAAACAGTTCATATTTCTTTGGGTAGGTGAATCATATCAGGATTCATGGGTAATTGCCCTTATAATCATGTTTGCGTACACCCTGCCTCTAGTTCAAGCCTTTGGGAATTCCATTTTGGAGGCTCAAAATAAATTATCATTTAAAGCAATCATCTACCTTATTTTTTTAATCCTGGGAACCATTTTTGGTGGTTATCTAGCAAAAGGTTATGGCGCTATAGGAATGATAGCGGGAACGGTATCCGGATGGCTTATTGTTCAAAATATTATGAATTTTTACTACTATAAAGTAATTCATTTGGAAATCCCTCGTTTTTTTAAAGAACTACTGAACAAAACATTTTTGGCAATACTAATAATTTTGGTTTTTGGATATTTTATAAGATTCATTCCAGGAAAAGATTGGTTCAATTTTGTTTTGAAAGGAATCAGTTATTCCATTGTATACGCCTTGGTAATGTACAGAATAGGGCTGATAGAATTTGAAAAACAGCTGTTCAAAACTACTTTTTCTAGTATAAGAACCAAATTTGGAATATAGATTATGATTACTCTAGATAAGATTTTAATTGCTGATAATGGTACACGCATAGACTATGCATTTACCACAAGCCCAGATATCAACAAATTTGTAAATCAAAAAGATAATCTCTTTATAAAGTATCTGGAAAACATAACACATGTTCCCAAAAGCATTCTGGCGATTCCATTTATTAGCAATTGGCTTCCTATAGCATGGTTTGCAGGTTTTGATATTGTAGTCGACGAAATAGATAGTGAGTTTTACACTTCCATGAAGGACCTAAAAGATGAATTTGCAAAACAGTTCCCCGATTATAACCTAAAAGGAAATTTAAAGGCAAAAACTCTTGTTGAGAATAAATGTATTGGTAAAAAAACAGCAATGTTATTTAGCGGAGGTGTGGATGCTTACGCTACCTATATACGCATAAAGCACAAAGAACCCGAGCTTGTTACAATATTAGGTGCTGATATAGAAATTGAAGATACAGAGCAATGGGGTCGTTTCAAAAGCTTTATCGAAAATGAAGAGTTGTTGGCCAAAAATCAAAAACAATACATTACAACCAATGTGAGAAGTTTTTACACCTATCAAGTCGAATTACTTCTCAAAGACATTGGTTGGTGGGGCAAAGTACAGCATGGGCTCTCTCTAATAGGTTCTTTAGCCCCTCTTGGCTTTATTAGAGGCTATGAAAACATCTATATAGCTTCATCTTACACGAAAGAAATCCAAATTGCATGGGGTTCAACACCTAAAACAGATGAGACAATCAGATGGTGTGGCACAAAGGTATTCCATGACGGATATGAACTTAAAAGACAAGATAAGGTAGATTTAATAGCTGAGTTTGCCAAGACCAATAAAGTTCCTTTCAGATTAAGAGTCTGTTATTCAGAGTTACGTACAGATTTTAATTGTAGTAATTGTGAAAAATGTTTTAGAACTATCTTAGGTATTCTATTAAACAATGAGGATCCCAACGATTATGGGTTTGTTGTTGATGAAAGTGTCTATGATAAGATTTTTTCCACAATAAACCATGGTGGAGCTAGTAAAGGCATGCAATATTTCTGGCTCGAACTAAAAGATAAAGCCGATAAAGCCAATTCGTTTTTTGTCTTTAAGGATAAAGAATTGGAAGGGGCCAAACTTGAGAAAATCAAAAATGGAGAGCTTAATGCCATCATTGAAACAAAGTTGAAAAATAAAACCGGTATTCTAGCCAAGGGACGGTTTATTATACGCAACAAATTTCCTTGGTTAAGAAAAATATACCGAAAGATTAAATACTAGAATAGAATACTATTCACCTCAACACTTATACTCAACCACAAAAAAAATTAAATGAAATACGGATTATTAACATACGATGAAAACCGAAAGTTTTTCAATGTCGGCGATAACATCCAAAGTCTTGCTGCAAAGCAATTTTTACCTCAAGTAGATGTTTATTTGAATCGCGAACGGTTAGCTGATTATACAGGAGAAAGAATAAAGTTGATAATGAATGGGTGGTTCACACATAATATTCATAACTGGGTACCGTCAGAGGATATCGACCCTGTTTTTGTGTCCTTCCATATGAACAACACTGCAGCTCCTTTCATGTTAAGTGAAAAAGGGATATCGTACTTAAAACAACACCAACCTATTGGATGTAGAGATCAATTCACGGCAGATACTCTTAACGAAAAAGGAATTGAAGCCTACTTTACAGGTTGTCTTACATTAACATTGGATTCGTACAAAGTTGATGACTCTGAGCGTGGAGACAAAATATATATTGTAGACCCACTCTACAACTATCCTAGGCCTGAAAAAGTGTTTTACAACCCAAAACTTACGGTTAAGAACATTCTTAATGGGAAAGCATTTCAGCTTGGAAAAAAGAACAAGCATCTTAAGAATTTCATTAGTGAGGAATTATTAAAAAAGGCTGAATTTATTAATCAAGAGCCTCCTTCTAATACATATTCAGATGAGCAAAAATTTCAAATGGCCGAGGATTTATTGAACAAGTATGCTCGAGCTAAAATGGTAATTACTTCGAGGATTCATTGTGCTCTACCTTGTTTGGCT
Organism: Muricauda brasiliensis; assembly: GCF_003057865.1. NCBI lineage: Bacteria > Pseudomonadati > Bacteroidota > Flavobacteriia > Flavobacteriales > Flavobacteriaceae > Allomuricauda > Muricauda brasiliensis. The sequence continues at coordinate 118,839 of NZ_QBTW01000001.1, forward strand.
TTGGGCACTCCAGTCATATTTGTGAATGGTTTTGACAGCTTTGTGGATTCTTGTAGGTTCGATGGTATTCTTGAACTCTTTAACCGAATAGATATTAATAGTCAGACCGGGGATTTTACTTCCAACTTTGGACTTAACGGAAAGATTGACGCAAATACCATCATAAAAAATCTTGAAAAGCATCATGCCCTCGCCAATGCCTTGAAAAAGACTGTCAAAGAAGCATTATCCTAAAAGTCCAAATAAGACTATGAAACTTCTTTACATCACAAATCAAATAAGCGGTCCTGGCGGATTGGAAAGGGTTCTATCCATTAAAGCAAGCTATTTTACAGATGAACTCGAGCATGATGTACACATTTTGACTTTAAATGACACAACAGACTCCCTTTTCTTCGATTTTAGTTCTGCGATCCAAACACATAATATTGAGCTAAAAAACTCCCCTATCCATTATATTAAAGGTTATTTAAAAGGGATCAAGAATACCATTTCCAAGGTTGATCCCGATATTATTTTGGTTTGCGATGATGGGTTAAAGGGCATGCTTCTTCCCCTTTTGATAAGAAAATCAAGGCCAATGATTTATGAAAGGCATGTTAGCAAAGAAGTGGCTAAAGGAATCGGTCCCAACAATCTTTTTAATAGATTAAAAACACGATTGATTTATTTACTGATGAGATTAGGAGGTCAAAAGTTTGATGCATTTGTTGTTCTAACACAACAAAACCTAAAGGAATGGAATTTCCCAAACAACATTGTAATTCCCAATCCACTTCCATTTTGCAAAGGGGAGGTTTCTACTTTAAATAACAAAATTGTAATTGCTGTTGGTAAACAATCTTTCCAAAAAGGCTATGATCGGTTGGTCAAAAGCTGGAAAGACGTAGAAGAGAAATTTCCTGAATGGAAATTACATATTTATGGTAGTGAAGATCCATCAAAAAAAATCGAAAAAGATATTGAGAAATTAAATCTCTCAGATTCAATTAAATTATTTAAACCAGTAAAAAATATCAAGGAAAAGTTTATTGAGTCTTCTGTTCATGTTCTCTCTTCCAGGTACGAAGGTTTTGGCATGGTCATTATTGAAGCTATGGCTTGTGGCGTGCCATCGGTTTCCTTTGATTGTCCTTATGGGCCTTCTGATATCATCGAAGATGGTAAAAATGGATTCTTAATCCCCAATGGCGATATTAAAGCCCTTGGACAATCCCTTATAGATATAATCGGAAATTCAGAAAAGAGAAAAAAGATGGGAGTGTACGCATTTAAGAGCGTTGACAAGTTTCAAATGTCCGTTATCGGTGAAAAATGGAATGATTTATTTGAGCAACTACAAAAAAATTAGTTAAGCCTTTAAGAATGATTTTTAATTCAGTCGTATTTTTAATTTTCTTGCCTGCTGCCTTCGGCCTCTATTGGTTGATATCCAAAAAGTCTCTAAAGTTCCAGAATATATATCTTTTGGCCATCAGCTACTTTTTTTATGGTTGCTGGGATTGGCGCTTTCTTTTTCTTATATCATTTAGTTCACTAATTGATTATCAAATAGGTAAGAGTATTCCGAAAGCAAAAAGTAAAAAATCCAAAAAAATACTTGTGGGCATTAGTTTGCTCATGAATTTAGGGTTATTAGGCTTTTTCAAATACTTTAATTTTTTTATAGAATCGTTTACTGATCTTTTCAACCTAGTTGGGTTTAAAGCAGATTATGTAACTCTTCATATTATCCTTCCTGTAGGTATTAGCTTTTACACATTCCAAACTCTTAGCTATACTATTGATGTTTACAGGGAGAAAATTGAACCCTCGAAATCTTGGATTCAATTTTTTGCTTATGTAAGCTTTTTCCCTCAACTAGTAGCTGGCCCTATTGAAAGAGCAACAAACCTATTGCCTCAATTTCAGAAGAAACGTACATTCTCTTATGATAAAGCAGCGGATGGAATGCGTCAGATGTTGTGGGGATTTTTTAAAAAGGTTGTTGTAGCGGATAATTGTGCTGTTTTTGTAGATGCTGCATTCGACAATCCTGGAGCGAGTTCATCTGGCGAGTTATTTATAGGCATGCTATTTTTTGCTTTTCAGCTCTATGGCGATTTTGCAGGATATTCTGATATTGCAATTGGCAGTGCCCGTTTGTTTGGGTTTGATCTTAAACAGAATTTTGCATACCCCTATTTTGCACGTGACATCGCAGAGTTTTACAGAAGATGGCACATGTCTTTGACTAACTGGTTCAAAGATTACCTGTATTTTCCATTGGGAGGTAGCAGGGTCAGCTTAAACAAAAACATTCGAAATGTTTTTATTATTTACCTCGTCAGTGGCTTTTGGCATGGCGCCAATTGGACATTTATTTTTTGGGGGTTTTTAAATGCGTTGTATTACGTGCCTCTAATGCTTTTTAAGAGAAATCGTAAAAACTTAGAAATTGTTGCCGCAAACAGCTATCTGCCCAGTTTGAGGGAAGGCTATGCAATTCTTGAAACTTTTATTGTGACCTGTTTTATACGTGTGTTTTTTAGGGCGAACACTATTGAAGATGCTTTCCTTTACATCAAGAGAATTTTTATGTTTGAAGGCAATTCCTTTGATAATTTAGATAAAGTCTCCGTTTTAGTGATTGTTTTTATGTTAATGGTTGAGTGGCTTAATCGAAAAAAAGAACATGGCCTTTCTATTGCCAATCAACCTGTATTGTTACGATGGGGTACGTATTTCTTAATTTTTGGATTCATCCTATTCTTTGGCAAAGCATCGGACGCATTTATTTATTTCCAATTCTAACCAGTTATGAAGAAATACTTATTTAAGACACTCATATTTCTATTAGCCTGCTTTGCTGTGATTACACTTGTTTTACTAAAGTATGGAGGCTATGTGGATTATTTCTACGTTAAGTTCACTACTCCCAAGGCAAAATCAATGATTATTGGAGATTCTAGGAGTATGCAAGGAATACAACCAAGTGTTGTGAACGAGGCCCTATCAAGTAAGGACTATTCCTTGCCAGTTTTCAATTATAGTTTCACCATTGCCCAAGCTTCAATGGGGCCCCTGTATAATGAAAGCATTTTAAAAAAACTAGATACATCATCATCCAATGGTTTATTTATTATTTCAGTTACTCCTTGGATGTTTGGTTCTGATAAAAACAATGACAACGCCAAAGGAGAATTTAGAGAGGAAAATAGTCCTCCACATAACATGCACTATGTAGATGTGAACCCAAACTATGAATATCTTTTAAAAAACCTCCAGTACTTCCATTTTAGAACTATTTTTAGACAATCCGCCGAAATGCACAAAGATGGCTGGTTAGAAGAAAAAAACTTACCTCAAAGTGAAGCGATTTTTAAAGCTTGGAAAGAGGGACAATCCAAAATATTTGACAATATGATGGAAGAATATGTGGTTTCGGACATACGTTTAGAAAGCTTTCATAAACTAGTCGTCAGACTTCAAGAGCATGGTGAAGTCATCTTAGTTAGAATGCCTATTGATTCAGACTTTATAGAAAAGGAGCATTTATTTTATCCAAGTTTTGACAGTGATATGGAAAGGGCTGCACAAAAATTTAACATTCCTTATTTCAATTTCGACAAACAATTCTTTGCAACCAAATTCAAAACCTACGATGGGCATCACTTGGATAAAATAGGCGGACAAAATTTCACAAAAACCTTGTGTGATTCTATAATATCTATTAAAAACTCTATTAATATCCCTGCCACAAGATAGTTAGATGGAAAAACAAAAGTTAAATATTGTAATTCTAACAGACCAACTTCATAAAATTGGTGGGATTAATAGCTTAATCAACATAAAAGCGAATTATTGGTCCACCGTTAAAAAGCATAAAGTTGACATAGTCACTACAGAACAAGAAGGCAAAGCGACCTTCTACCCATTTACCGAACAAATAAGTTTGTATGATTTAGGTATTCTGTACGATAGAAATAGCAGCTACTTTGGCAAAAACAACATTGTAAAAGTTTTCAAAAACTATAGAAGGCTAAAAAAGTTGTTGAAAAATTTAAATCCCGATTTAGTTATTATAGCCAATCATATTCCTGTAACCTTCTTTTTTCCGTTTTTGAACTCAAAAGCTAAGTTTTTAAAGGAGTATCACTTTACTCAATTTTACAGGTCCAAGGTAAAACTCACTCCCTTAATCCGATTTGAAAAGTTAATTGAAAAAAAATTGGATTTTAAAGTCGTGCTTAACGAAGAAGAAAAAGGTTTCTATAATTCTGGGCGTATTGTACATATTCCCAACCCAATACCACATAGTTTTATAGAGAAACCAAGCTTTAGCATTGAAACCAGAGAAAAAACCGCCATTGCCGCAGGACGCTTTTCACCTGTAAAACGATTTGATTTACTTTTAGAAATATGGAACGAATTTAAAAAATCAGATAATGAATGGAATCTGGAAATTTATGGAGATGGAACTGATATAGACGTAGCTGAGTTAAATAGTTTGATAACCAAATACCATTTAAAAGATTCAGTACGTCTTATAAAGCCAGTTGACAATTTGATGGAAATCATGCAAAAAAAAGGACTTTACTTAATGACTTCTATCCAAGAATGTTTCCCTATGGTTCTTCTAGAATCACAATCTTCAGGATTACCTATTATTGCTTTTGATTGCCCAACCGGACCAAGGAATATCATTGAAAAAGATAAAACAGGTTGTCTTATTGAGATGGACAATAAAGTTATGTTCATAAATAAATTGCTGGAGTTAACACATGAAGATAATAAACGAGAAGAACTTGCGAGAAACGGATTCGAATCCGTACAAAAATATCTTTTAGACCCGGTGATGAAACAGTGGGATCAAAAAATTTTAAATCATTTGTAATGAGACATTTGTTTTTAAGCATATATCAACTTCTGTTTATTCCGCATGGATTGCTTTTTTCTTTCTCTGCCAATAAACACCTGATAAAGGAGGATTTATACTCTGGAGGAACAATCCCTAGCTTGAACAACAAAATATTTTTTGATTTATTAAAAAAATTAGCTAATGATAAATATTTCCGGACCTTATTTTATTTCAGAACAAGAGGACTAGCAAGTAACTTTTTGAGGATTTTTTATCCAAAGGACAATCGCTTTACTATAGATATCAACACTCAATTAGGTGGTGGCGTAATTTTGGCTCATCCTTATAGTTCCATAATAAATGCTGAAAAAATAGGCAAGAATCTTTATATAAATCAACTTGTTACTATTGGAGAGAATAACGGACTAAGACCACGAATAGGAGATAATGTAAAACTTTACACAAATTGTACAGTTATTGGAAACATCTCTATAGGCAACAATGTTATAATAGGGGCTGGTTCGGTGGTTGTCAAAGATATTCCTGATAATTGCACCGTGGTAGGTAATCCGGCTCGTGTAATTAAAATTGACAACAAAAACCAACTTGATGATTAATTTTGTCCCTATAGAGTCATATTACCCAATCTATATCAATATTTGTCTGTTTTTGGTATTGTTCACAATTCTTCATACTAGAGTTGTGCCTATGGAGAGTCCTAAAAACTTATCATTTATAAATATTTCTGGACTATTACTTCTCGCCTTCCTCGTATTATATATAGGTTTAAGGCCTATTCATCCCATTTTTGGTGATACTGTAAACTATGTTGTTACATATTCGAACTATCAGATAGGACTTCCCATAAAAAACGCGGAAGACTATGGATGGCATGTATTTATGAAAGCATTGGCACCATATATGTCAATACATGCCTTTTTTACCATAATTAGTTTCATTTATATTTTCCCACTATATAAAATTTCAACTACTTATTTTAAAGAGTACTGGTACTATGCATTCTTGATGTTCGTGGTGTCCTTTTCTTTTTGGACATATAGTGTCAATGGTATTCGAAATGGGGCTGCGTGCTCCTTGTTTTTATGGGGACTATGTTACGAAAAAAGAAAAATACTTATGGTAATGTTTTTTGGGTTTGCTCTCTTATTCCACAAAACACTTTTCCTACCTATTCTGGCTTACTTAGCCACCTATTTTTATAACAACCCAAAATTTTATTTCAAGGGATGGTTAATGTGTATTCCTCTTTCCTTGGTTCTTGGTGGGGTATGGATAAGCCTTTTTAGCAGTTTGGGATTCGCAGATGATAGACTATCTGGATATTTATCCAGTAGCTCTGAAGAAGGGACTTTTTCGGCAACTGGATTTAGATGGGATTTTTTATTTCACTCTGCTTTTGCAGTTTTTGCAGGATGGTACTTTGTTGTTAAAAGAGGATTCTCCGATGCGCTTTATAATAGGTTATTAAATACTTATCTCATTTGTAACGGGTTTTGGGTTCTTGTAATTCGTGCAAATTTTTCCAACCGTTTCGCATACCTTTCATGGTTTATGATGGCAATAGTTATCATATACCCTTTATTGAAGAAAAATTTTTTTAAAAATCAACATGCTCTTTTAGGAAATATTATACTCGCATATTTTTCGTTTACTTATCTGATGTTCTACCTTTATTACAGTTAAAATGAAAACCATAACCATATTTACCCCTACATTCAATCGTGCATATTGTCTACATCAATGCTACAACAGCTTGGTTTCACAAACTAATAAAGATTTTATTTGGTTGATTATTGATGATGGATCAACAGATAATTCCAAAGAACTCATTGCAAGTTGGATCAAAGAGAATAAGATTGAAATTAGATACCAATATCAAAGCAACCAAGGTATGCACGGTGGTCACAACACAGCCTATTCTTTGATCGAAACACCACTTAATATTTGTATTGATAGTGATGATTTCATGCCCAACAATGCTGTCGAACTAATTCTTGAAAAATGGGAGTCAATAAAAGATAAGCCTCAATTTGCCGGAATTGTCGGCCTAGATGCTGACAAAACTGGTAATATTATTGGAACTAGGTTTCCAGAACATCTGGAAGAGACTACGATTTATGACATATATAATAAACACAAGGTCAGAGGAGATAAAAAACTTGTATACAGAACAGAGATCATCAAACAATATCCTAAGTACCCTATTTATGAAGGGGAAAGGTTTGTCCCATTGGGCTATTTATACCAATTGATTGATCAAGATTACAAACTTTATCCTGTAAATGAGGTATACTGCATTGTGGAATACATGCCGGATGGATCAAGTTTAAACATGTTAAAACAATACCGTAGACATCCTAAAGGTTTTGCCTTTACAAGGATAACAGGAATGAAATATGCTAAATCATTTGGTGTCAAGTTTAAGAATGCTGTCCACTATGTTTCTTGTGCTCTCTTTACAAAAAACGCAAAATTCCTTACAGAGTCACCTAAAAAAATAACCACCATTGTTGCGATTCCCTTTGGAGTTTTGCTCAATTTGTACATACGCCTTAAAACAAAAAGCGGAATTTGAATATGGCCATGAAGAACAATAATGCAGAACAACCCATTCGTATACTCCAAGTTTTAACCATAATGAATCGTGGTGGAGCTGAGGCCATGATTATGAACTACTATAGAAATATAGATAGAAACAAGGTCCAATTCGATTTTCTATTACATAGGCAAGAAAAAGGTGCTTATGATGACGAAATAAAATCACTTGGAGGTAAAATCTATATTATGCCTAATATAAGTCCCAAGAATTATTTTTCTTATATCTCAGCTGTTCGAGCATTTTTCAAAACACATACGGAGCATCGAATAATACACTCCCATTTGAATGGATTAAGCGGTATAATTTTAAGCCAAGCTAAAAAAGAAGGTGTTCCTTTTAGAATAGCACACAGCCATACAAGTCTTTTCCATTTAAACATAAATCCTTTTTCCAAAAAAAAGGCTTCATTGGGATATGTTTTTAAGTTCTTGGTACAAAACTTATTACGTAAGTCGGTACGGAAAAATGCTAATTATTACTTTTCGTGTGGGGATAAAGCAGCTCGATGGCTTTTTGGTTTGGATAGCAAGCCTAATGTGAAAATTATAAACAATGCAATAGCCACAGACGAATTTGAATATGACCAAGAGACTTCTTCGAATTTAAGAAAAGAATTAGGTCTTCAGGGGTATAAGGTCATAGGGCATGTCGGAAATTTTGTGCCAGAAAAAAATCATGTCTTTCTATTAGATGTATTTAATGAAGTGCAGAAAAAATTACCGAAAACTAAATTAATCCTTGTTGGTGGAGGTCCAGGTCAGCAGTATTATAAAGACTTATCCGAGCAAATGGGAATTGCCGAAAATGTGATTTTTTTAGGTGTTAGAAAAGATGTTAACCATCTATTGCAAGCATTTGATGTTTTTCTATTTCCATCTACAAACGAGGGGCTGCCAGTTACCTTGATAGAGGCCCAAGCTTCTGGGCTAAAAATTATAGCTTCTGAAAACATTTCGAATGAATTAGATATCACTGGTAACATCACTTTTAAGTCCTTAGAAAGTACACCTGTAGAATGGGCAAACCAATTAATCCAAATGTTCAATTACAACCGTGTTAGCACCCACCAAAAAATAGTAGATGGGAATTATGATATCAAAAATAATGCGGCCGAGCTACAAAACTTCTATTTAACCAAAGTTAAAAACTAATATATGTGTGGTATTAATGGTATTCTCCAGGATAATCATATAGACTCATCAGTACTTACCAATAAAATTAAACTGATGAATGATCAAATCATTCATAGAGGGCCTGATGATCATGGATGCTTTACAGAGTCAACCAAGGAATTTTCAATTGCCATGGGAATGCGTAGATTGTCTATAATAGATTTAAATTCTGGACAACAACCTATTTACTCCGATGACAATAATATTGTAATTGTGTTCAATGGGGAAATCTATAACTATAAAAAACTCAGAGCCGATCTTTCTTCTAAAAATATTACATTTAATACAAAAAGTGATACCGAAGTAATATTAAAACTCTATCAATATGAGGGAGTGGAAGGGTTTAGGAAGCTTGATGGTATGTTTGGCTTTAGTATATACGACCGTATAAAAAAGAAGGTTTTTATAGGAAGGGATTTCTTTGGAGAAAAACCTCTTTATTTCACACAATACAAAAATCAATTTCTCTGGGCTTCTGAACTTAAATCAATCCTTAAAGCTATTCCAACCGTCCCCACAATAAATAAGTTGGGATTGAATCTTTTTTTTAAGTTAACATACATTCCTGCACCTTTTTCAATATATGAAGGAATACATAAATTACAACCTAACCATCTTCTCATATATGATTTAAAAAAGTCGTCTTGGAGTACTGATTCAATAAAATCAACGCAGGTAAATGAAAAAGAAGACATTTCTTTTAATTCAGCAAAATTGAAAGTGAGAGAGCTTGTAGCGGAAAGTGTCAAAAGCAGATCCGTATCAGATGTGCCTATCGGTACTTTTCTTTCAGGTGGAGTTGATTCTTCCATAGTATCCCTATGTCTCTCAAGAATATCAAACCAAAAAATCAATACTTTTTCTATAGGATTTGAAAAAAAAGGTTTTGATGAAAGAGACAAGTCTAGAACAGTTGCCAACTTGATAGATAGCAATCATCATGAATTCGTACTTAATGAAGATGATTTAAAGACTAATGTTAGCGAAATATTGGACAATTTTGATGAGCCCTTTTCGGACTCTTCATCTCTCCCAAGCTATTTGGTGGCACACCAAACCAGTAAGCACGTAAAAGTTGCTCTTACAGGCGATGGAGGGGATGAAGTTTTCGGCGGATATAATAAATATTATATTGGCAAGATTAATGAACGTTACACTCAGTTAATTCCCAATCAGTTACATAAATTAAGTAAAAGAATATTGCAGCCTTTGCTTTATTCCAAAAGTGATAAGAGAGGTATTAGATTCAAAATAAACAAGTTGTTGAATTCAATTGATTATTCAAATCAATATTATTGGGACATAATTTCCTTAGGTTTCGCAAATAATAGCTTACAGGATTACCTATTACCAAATTTTATAGAGCTAGATCCATTTGCCTATTATAAATCTTTGACCGGAGTATCAGCTCCTAATTCACTCACTGATTATAGGGAAGTGGATAGAAATATTAGCTTGGAAGGTGATATGTTAGTGAAAGTTGACCGAACAAGTATGCTAACATCTTTGGAGTGTAGAGCTCCTTTTCTGAACAAAAAGTTATGGGATTATACCAATAGCCTTCCAGAAGACTTTTTGATGAAAGGGTGGAACAAGAAATACATTCTAAAAGAAGCATTTAAAGAAGATTTTCCGGAGGACTTCCTTGATAAATCAAAATCTGGATTTGGGGTTCCCATTGGGGATTGGTTAAGATCTTCACTAAAGAAAGAATTAAAGAAATATATTGAGCCTTCCTTTTTGGAAACCCAACAAATTTTCAATACCTCCTCAATACAAAAATTGGTGAACGATCATTTAAATGGAAAAGACAATACTTTTATGGTATGGACATATTTTTGTTTCCAAAAATGGTATTGCAAAAATTATCTAGGAAGTTCATCATAATTGCTTTTCTCAAAAATATAATCCTCCAATTTTTCATTTAAAATCTGTGAAAATTCTTTGGCTCCGGAAGAATTAAGATGATCTACGTTGTAATAAAGACTTTCATCCGATATAGCATTTATGAGGTTCCAATAAGGAACATCATAAGTTGTTTGCAATTGTTGAATGTACTCTGCATTCTTTTGCATTATTTCTTGGTCTAACCTATCTGTCAATCGTCTTTGCACTGGTGGCGTAAATAATATGGGGTTGATTCCTTTATCTTTTAATTTTTGAATAAACGACTCTAAATCTGACTGGACCATTTCTCTTTCAACCGACCCGTGCACAAGATCATTGAAGTATTTAGCACGAGCATTAATAGTAGATTCCTTGAATGCACCATGCTCCATCTCCAAAAGAGGCTCCCAGCCATTTATCAACCTAATATCCTTAACATTTTTTATTCGATCCAGTAATTTAGTTTTCAACAGGGAGAATGTTATTCTGGGAGTATACCCGAACCAGAAATAAGATAATCTTTCTTTGAAATATGAGCTGTCTTCATACGGTATTCCATACGAATAATAAGACCAAACATCCCTTATCCCTTGGCTAGAAAAATAAAGGGAATGATAGTCCATGCTAATTAAAACATACTGAAGTTGAGGTAAATCATCAAGATATTTTAATGTAATTCTTTTGTCATAATAAATTGATTGGTTTAATCCTGCTAAATTGAAGGCCTTCTTTTCTATAATATCTGGAGCAACATCATTAAAAGCATGGGAATTACCTAAAATAAGAACTTGAATATTATCCTTTTTTAAGTTTAGCCCCTCTAACTTTTGAGCATAATCAGATTCATAGCTGCGCAGATAAAATTCTAGGCCCAAGGTAATCACTAAAATTGGCATGAAAAAAATAGTCAAAACTTTTAGAAACTTTTTCATATGCTAAAATTGGAAATAAATGAACTCTTGCTGCTGTCCGCCTAATAAAAAGATAGATGATATAATTAAATAGTAAATGAGAAACCTAAGTGGTCTGGGTATCCTCCAATCAGAAAAATCAAGTACTACTTCCCTATCTCTTCTGAGCCATTCAATGATAACAAAAATTATTATCAATATGATTACTTTAAGGGGCATCAATTCTGGCATCGCAAACAAGGATGGAGAAATTATTTTGAAATAAATTTGAGCGGCATGAGACATACTATCTGCTCTAAAAAAAATCCACGCTAGATTCACCATAACAAAAGTGACAAGCATTTGAAAAACTTCTCTAAGATTTGGCAAGAACTTGTCTTCCGCAACCAAATCTGTATTAATTCTATTTTTTTTCAAAACTAAAAGAGGTAAAAAGAACAATGCATTCAAAAAGCCCCAAGACATAAAAGTCCAATTAGCGCCATGCCAGAATCCGCTTAACACAAATATTACAAATGTGTTTCTTACTTTTTGCCAAAGTCCTCCCCTACTACCACCCAAAGGAATATAAACATAGTCCCTGAACCAGGTGGACAAAGAAATATGCCACCTTCTCCAAAATTCAGCTATATCTCTTGAAAAATAAGGGAATGCAAAATTACGCATCAATTTAAACCCAAATAAACGAGATGTTCCAATAGCAATATCTGAATATCCAGAAAAATCTCCATAAATCTGAAATGAAAAAAGTATTACTCCTAAAAAAATTGTACTGCCAGAATAATTCTCCGTATTACTAAATATTATGTTTACAAACGTTGCTGCATTATCGGCAATTACAACCTTTTTAAAAAGCCCCCAAAGAATTAATTTTAAACCACTGACAGCAAAGTCATAATCAAAAGTCCTTTTTTTATAAAATTGTGGTAACAAATTAGTTGCTCTTTCTATTGGACCAGCTACTAGTTGAGGAAAAAAGCTTACATAGGTAAAAAAGGAAATTGCATCTTTGGCAGGTTCAAGTTTCCTATTGTAGACGTCAATGGTATAACTTAGTGTTTGAAATGTATAAAAGCTTATACCAACAGGCAGAATAATATTGAGGGTAGCTAAATCAAAATTGTTTCCAAAAAATCGAATTGTATCATTAAAGCTCTCAATAAAAAAATTAAAGTATTTAAAGAAGCCCAATAAGCCAATATTAAGAATAAGACTTATAGCGAGCAATCTCTTTCTAAGTGGTACTTTATTTGTTTTTCCCAGATAGAATCCTATTGTATAATCAACAAAAGAACTAAATATAATAAGACCTAAAAACCTCCAATCCCACCATCCATAAAAAACATAACTTGAAGCCAATAAAAATGCATTCTGCAATTTTAATTTCTTATTGAGGAGAAACCAATAAACTATAAATACTATTGGAATAAAAACGGTAAACTCGAAAGAATTGAATAACAAGTCGAATAATTTTGGAGTTGCCTTTCAAATATAAATTGAATTTATAATTCACATAATGATTGATTCGATAAGTGATCATTATATACGACCAAAGTTGCTTATAAATTAAAAGGAGGTGCCAATGGCACCTCCTTTTAATTTATAAATCCAGTTAATTCTCTATTGACAAGTATTGTTTCCAATAGACACACTACCTGTAGATTCGTCCAGGATACAGGTATAATTGCCGGATACATCAATATTGTTGTCTCGAATAGTTGTTTCTGTCAAACCACCTTTTAAATGAATACCATTTGAATTATCAGGAGATAAGGTATTGTTTAATACATCAATATTTGAAGCATTAATAACTTGAACCATTCCATTTGAAATATTGTTACTATAAGTCACTCCTGAAGAGCTAGAGATAACAGAGGTTGCGCTACTTGCGAAATTATTTCCAATCACTTGCACAGAATTATCTAATCCTGCATCTCTATTTAACTGGACAAAATAAATGGCATTATTTCTAACATCAATGTCGTTGTTTTGTATAACGACATTGTTTGCAGTGGTGATTTGTCCTGATATACCTCGTCCGCTGGTGGTATTAGTAATCCTATTTTCACTTATAAAAATATCTTCAGCATCTTTTATTTGAATACCTGAATTACAATCATTTATGATGTTACCCGTAACCTCTATATCTTTATAATATGTTGCAATGGCTAATCCATAACCCTCAATTGTATTACCAGACACTGAATTATTAAATACAGTCTCTCCTGGTCCACCGACAATAATTGCAGGTTTACCAGCAGAAACATTACTTGCTGTAAATTTATTGTTTCTGATTTGTGTATCTGAAGCTAAAGAAAAGGAGGCGCTGGTCTCAAAGTCATTGTTTTCAATTACGATTCTTTGACCAATAAAAACGATTATCGAGCCTTCCCTACTACCCCTTTCAACATTATTTCTTATTGTAACATCATGAACCTTTTGATATTCAACTAATTCATTGGATGAATTTCTTGTTCTTACAGGCTCAAGATTAATTGCAAAACCTACTACTCCTCCATCAGAATTTGAGGAAGGCTGAGCATTATTTAAGAAGGTATTCGAATTTATATCTATGTTATTACCGTCTGTCAATGCAATACTCATCATTCTATTGGAATCGAAAACACAATTTCTGACCACAACATTGTTAGTTGGGTCATAGTTGGAATCAAATGTATGTCCAACTGAATTTATGTTTAGTCCTCCTAATGATCCTTTTGTAAACTTTATACCGTCTAAAACAATATTCTTACCAGACCGAATCGTCATTAAATGGGCTCCCTCTTCTGCGTTTTCCCTAGAATAAGAACGATTATCCCTATCTCCAACTAAAATACCTCCCCGAATGGTAACATTATCGACCTCTCTAACACCGATTAAAGCTGCTGAAGTAGTACCTATTGTTGGAAAGACTCTCAAAAAGGTATTATTAGTCATTGACAAAGTAAAATCTGAAGGTAGGTTTACTGCCTCTAAACTTGGATAAAAATTCTGATTTGTTGTGGTAGAAGTAACCTTGGTAACCTCAAAATAGGCATCAAATTCATCAGTTTGAAAGGTAGTAGCCCCTAACTCTTTTACATAAAACATTAATCCTTCAAAATTGGTATTGTTCTTCAAGGCGCGATCAGAATTTACTTGTCCTTGAACAATATCCCATCGCTCTGGATAAAACTGAAAAATTGGGTCATCCAATTTAACATCACCTTCAATGGTCAAATCCTTATTAAGCAAGTCACCATCAATTGTACCCTGAGCGGAAAAGTTCAACGTTCCGTTTATAATTTCACCACCTGCGAAAACAAAAGTGACTCCGGAAGGTACCGTTATGGTTTGTCCTCCCAAGTCCATGCGACAGGCTATTTCCAATGTCGAGTTGCTTTCAATACCATCCAATGTATAATCACATGGGGTATTATCTATCTTGAGTCCCTCTGAGGAATCAAAATCAGGGCCATTGTCCGTTTCTCCCAAATCTGGAGTATCTTGGTCATTGGAATCATCGGGATTTCCATCAGAATCTCCATCCGAACCATCAACGGTTTCCTCATCAGGGTCTTCCAAACCAACTAAGTCTATAAGGTCTTCATCTTGCGAACAAGAGATAAATGAGGCTTGAATTAAGCAAAGAAAAATTACCGAAAAGAAAAGTAATTTTGGGGTGTTCTTTTGCATCTGTTACTTTTTAATTTACAAATTTGTTCTTTTAAGTTCAAAAAACGACAAAATGTGTCTTTTTTTCGACGAAATACACCAGCACTTACGTTCAATACCAAACAATTAGATGTTCAACCTATCGATTTTAACAAAAAAATCGATGAAATACATCTTCTTTGCTATTTTTCAGGTTAGCCCCCATTCACTTTATCTATAATTTATCACATTAAATCTAAAAGTAATTTTTATTTAACCCTTTTCAAGTTATATGGAATTATATTTGACTCCCTGAAAAGTCCCCTTATTTTAAATTAATTGCCACCTAACCCATTACCTATTCCATGAAACAAAAATTAATAAGGATAACTACAGTACCAATTTCACTCGGGGGACTGTTGCAGGGACAATCTAAATTTATGAGTCAGTTCTATGAGGTTGTGGGTATCTCATCGGATAGGGAAAACTTGGAAAAAGTGGGGGTCAAAGAAGAAATAAGAGTGATTCCCGTAAATCTTACAAGAAAAATTACCCCTTTTCAAGATTTACAGGCTTTAATAAAGCTTTACAAAATCCTAAAAAAAGAAAAACCGTTCATTGTCCACTCCCATACACCAAAGGCAGGGACAATAGGCATGATGGCCGCGCGCTTCGCCGGCGTTCCACACAGATTACACACTATTGCCGGGCTACCCCTTGTGGAAGCTACCGGACCAAAAAGAGTTTTGTTGAATGCCGTAGAAAAATTGACCTATTTCTGCGCAACTAAAGTATATCCAAATTCGGTGGGACTACAGGAAATTGTATTGGACCACAAGTTCACGGATGCAAAAAAATTAAAGGTGATCGGCCATGGCAGCTCCAATGGTATAGATACCTCCTATTTTGACCCAAGCTTATATTCCAATGCATCAAAACTTGAGCTTCGCAAAAAGCTAAAGCTCGCCGATGATGACTATGTGTTTGTATTTGTTGGCCGATTGGTTGGGGACAAAGGAATCAATGAACTTATTGCCGCATTTAAAAAAATCTTGGAGGAGCATACCAATGTACAACTATTGTTGGTGGGCAACCCAGAAGAAGAACTTGACCCCATGCTGCCCGAAACAGAAGAATTTATCTTCAAGTCCGATAAAGTAATAGCCACGGGTTGGGCAGATGATGTGCGCCCTTATTTTGCCATCAGTGATTGTTTGACGTTTCCCAGCTATCGTGAAGGTTTTCCCAATGTGGTAATGCAATCCGGGGCAATGGGGCTTTATAGTATCGTCAGCGATATTAATGGTTGCAATGAGATTGTGGAAGATGGAATCAACGGAACCATCATACCTACTAAAAATACCGAGGCGCTATACACCGCTATGAAAAACGCGTTGGAGAACAAAGAGAAGTTTGCCGCAGAAAAAGGTATTTATCGGGAAATGATCAAAAAGAGGTATGAAAGGTCCTTTATTTGGAACGAAATTTTAAAAGAATATCAAGAGCTGGAAGGTACCAAAGATTGATTCAAAACATACAGTTTACCCAAAGCTACGCTCCAATATCTAAAGGATTCTGTAAAGTTCAATACTAAATGGAATTGAAGCCAAACTCTTCTTTTAATCTAGAACTTTTACAATTCGTCTAAAATATCATTTCCTTAAACCATTAATCAATGCATTTTGCCAATGTTGCCCTAATTTTAAAGTGTATTAGTGCTTTTTGTTTGTACTAAATAGAATATTATCCCTAAATCCCTGTTTAACCTCATATATGTACAGCGTTTTTATAAAACCGATCATAGATTTTCTCATTGCATTAGTTCTACTGGTGCTCCTGTCGCCATTATTGTTGGTCCTGATACTTTTACTATTGGTCGTTAACCATGGTAAACCATTCTTTTTGCAGCCTCGACCTGGAAAAAATGGTAAAGTTTTCAGAATCATTAAATTCAAGACCATGCGCGATTTTAAACCTGGTTCATCAATCGATATCCATAGCCCCAAGCGAGTAACACCTATAGGTGGGTTTGTGCGCAAATACTCTCTGGACGAGCTCCTGCAATTGGTAAATGTGCTTAAGGGCGATATGTCCCTTGTAGGCCCAAGGCCTTTATTGGTAGAATACCTGCCGCTTTATAATGAAGAACAGCGCAAACGGCACAATGTAAGACCTGGAATAACAGGGTGGGCCCAAATAAATGGCAGAAATACAATCGACTGGAATCAAAAATTCAAGTTGGACGTTTGGTATGTTGAAAACATTTCTGCAATGTTGGACCTGAAAATTATCTATAAAACATTTATAAAAGTGATCAAGAAAAGTGACATCAATCAAAATGAAAACAAAACAATGCCCCAATGGGCCGGTAATTGACCGATCTATATAAATTAATTTCCCTGAACACTACACAACATGAAAAAAGTAAGAATCTATGGAGCAGGCGGACACTCTCAGGTTATTCGAAAAGTTCTCGAATTAAACGACATCGTCGTTACAGACACTTATGATGACAAGCCGTCAACAGTTCACAGTGCTTATCAAAATACAAATATTGAAACTGGGGCGAGGGATGGAAAGGATGCATTCCCCCACGAAGGAGATCCGGTAATCATAGCTGTTGGCAATAATTTACAACGAGCGGAAATTGCTGAATTTTTGAAAAGTACGTTTGAGAAAGCTATTCATCCATCATCAATAATTGCCGAAAGTGCAATAGTTGGAGAAGGAACAGTTGTTTTTGCCGGCGCAATCATACAACCGAACACTACGGTAGGCAAACATGTCATCGTAAATACGGCAGCAAGTATAGATCACGATAATAGTATTGGTGACTATGCCCATATTTCCCCAAAAGCTGCACTTTGCGGACATGTGGAGGTTGGTGAAGGTTCGCATGTGGGAGTAGGTGCAGTTGTGATACCAAAAATAAAAATAGGAAAGTGGTGTACCATAGGAGCAGGAACAGTGGTCATTAAAGACGTTCCGGACTACGCAACCGTGGTGGGCAACCCTGGTAGGATAATTAAAATCAATAACCCATTTGTATCGCAATAGTTTAATGGCAGTTGACATTTAAATGTAGTGAAAAGTCAAGTTAAACATATAAGGTTATATGGTGCAGGGGGGCATTCCGGCGTTATTAAGGATGTAGCCCAACTTTTAGGGTGCAATATCGTTGATGTTTTTGATGATCATCCATCCGATAGTGTGCATTGGGATTCCGATACAGTCAAGATTGGCCTTACATCTTGTAACGACTTTCCGCATGAGGGGCCACCTTTTATCATTGCAATTGGCGATAATAAAACAAGGGCGGAACTGTCCCATAAAATAAAAGCTGTTTTTAAAACATTGATACATCCATCTGCGGTTATAAGTAAAGAGAGCAGTATTGGTGACGGAACGGTGGTATATGCCGGAGTAGTAATTCAACCCAATACAACCATTGGAAAACATGTTATAGTAAATACTTCGGCAAGTATTGATCACGACAATTACATAGCTGATTTTGTACACGTAGCTCCCAAAGCTGCACTTACAGGCCATGTTGAGGTAGGAGAAGGTTCTTTCATAGGAGCCGGTGCCGTGGTAATACCAAAAATAAAAATCGGTAAATGGTGCACCATAGGTGCCGGAAGTGTAGTTATAAAGGATGTCCCGGACAATGCGGTCGTAGTTGGAAATCCTGCGAAAATTATCAGATATCAAAATTTAAACGAAAGTAATGGAAAATAAAATTCCTTTCAATCTTGCATTCATTGGTTCGGGAATTTCGTCAACTTTCACCTTGTATCATACCCTCAAGAAACTGGAGAAAAAAGAACATGGTGATACAATTCGAATTGCCGTTGTGGAAAAGTTTGAAACTTTCCATAGTGGAATTCCCTATGGTGAAAGGTCGGGAAGTACAACCTTACTGATTACCTCACTCAAAAACTTTTTGCCGGAACCCGAATTGTCAGAGTTTATAGAATGGCTCAACAAAAACAAACAACGGCTTTTGAATGAGCTTAAAGAACAGGGAGGACCATTGTCGCTGGAATGGATACAAAAACACCATTATGAACTAGAGAACAATCAATGGGAAGACCTCTTTATCCCAAGAAGGTTCTTTGGTTATTACATGGACGAAAAAATAGAGACAGTTGTACAGGCCCTAGAAAAGCAAAAAGAAGTCTCAGTTTCATATATCAGAGGTAAGGTAATCGACTTGGCACAAAATGAAGGAGCATGGGAAATCCATTTTAAGGAGCAATCCCCCATTTTTGCAGAAAAGGCCATCTTGGCCATTGGTTCTTTGCCTTCCAATTACTTGTGGAAAAGAAAGAAACGATTTAAAAAAGACAACTTCCTCTTGATCAACGACCCTTACAAACCAAGGTTATCGAAAACAATTGAAAGTATCAGGGACTTCGCTTTTCAATCCAAAGAAGCCATTAATGTTTCCATTATAGGAGCCAATGCCAGTGGTCTAGAAATGCTTTACCAGCTCAACGACCATCCGGATATCAAGGAAAGAATCAACCATTTTTACATGATATCCACTCAAGGACTCCTACCCGATTCAAAAATAGACCATACTAAGCTAAAGCAGTTTAAAACTGTCCATTTGGATGGTTTAAATAAAAAAGAATCCTTAAAGGCATCAGAAATTGCCGAAGCCGTATATCTAGATCTAGATTTAGCGGATAATATAAAATTGGGTGCTTCCAGTACTGTTGGTATTGTATCCCAAAAATTCGGAGCGCTCCTGGAAAAGCTCGACCGAGATGAGTTGGAAAGATTCGCCTGTCATTATGGGAACCAGATAGGCAGAAGACAGCGATGTGCAGGGGAACATTATGCCAACGTGGCAAGGATTCTAAAAAAGAAAAAAAAGTTTACCCACATTGCCGGTAGATTCGCGGATATAATTCCAAACCCTTCGGGATATGAGCTTGTATATACAGATCAGGACAATTTGCCTCAAACTGTTGAGAAACCAATACATATTGTTATCAATTGTATTAGTGGGATTACGCTTTCGCATCCTAATATTCCAAAATTGATAGCTAGTCTGATTTCCAAAAATAAGATTCAGGCAAATGAATCCGAGATAGGTATACGGGTGAACAACGAGTTTGAGGCCGCTGAGAACCTTCATGTCATAGGCCCTTTATTGGCTGGTAACATTATTACCGGCAAAGCAGTC
The DNA here is from genome assembly GCF_003057865.1 of Muricauda brasiliensis. NCBI lineage: Bacteria > Pseudomonadati > Bacteroidota > Flavobacteriia > Flavobacteriales > Flavobacteriaceae > Allomuricauda > Muricauda brasiliensis. Next base: position 139,096 of record NZ_QBTW01000001.1, read on the forward strand.
TGGCATGTCGAGCATTGCGGAAGAATCATTGCCTTTTCGAAAATGCTCTCTGATTTTTTAGTTGATGACTCCCCATATAATTTCGAGCTCGACATCATTCAGTTGAACCAGCAAGAAGGCATAGACTCCTACAAGCATCTGATAAAAACAGAATGGAATAACAATCCATATTATTTATACGAATACTTGTCCCATCACAAATCGGACAACAACAAGATCATAGCGTTCAACTTTAAGGTAAACGGTGCATCAACCATAGTAATGCCTATGATATTGCGAGAAATTGAAGTTTCAGAAGAACCTTTTTATGATATCATTTCGCCCTATGGCTACAATGGACCGCTCTATGAAGAGGGTATCAATAAACAGATAATCAAAAAGTTCTGGGAACTTGTCGATGAGTGGTACTCCAAAAACAATGTGGTTTCAGAGTTCGTTCGGTTTCATTTAAATGGTAACCACCAAAATTATTCTGGTGAAACGGTATCAACATTGAACAATGTTTTTGGTCCATTGATGAACAATTTTGAAGAACAATGGGATTCCTTTGTTTCTAAAGTAAGAAACAACTATCGTAAGGCAGAAAAGGAAGACCTTACCATAAAATTTCATGAAAGAGCAGGTATTGAAGACCATCATATAGCTACATTTTACAACATTTATGTAAGTACCATGAAAAGGAATGGGGCTTCTAAAATGCTCTACTTTTCTTTGGAACATTTTGAGAACATGATTCTCAAGAACAAGGAAAATTTCACCATAGTGCTTGTCTATAAAGACGATATTGCCATATCTACAGAACTTATCATCCACCTTAACGATTGTCTGTATGCATATCTGGGTGGCACCCTGTCGGATTATTTCAATTGTCGTCCAAATGACTACTTGCGGGTAGAGGTCATCCGCTGGGGCATTGAAAAAGGAAAGAGCCATTATATTCTTGGTGGGGGCATCACCAATGGGGACGGATTGTACAAATTCAAGAAATCCCTGTTTCCAAATTCCACTGACCGTGTTTTTTATACGGGGCGGAAAATCATAAATAAAACTAAATACGATGAACTTTGTGAGTTGGTCTGTGAACCTGTGAACGAAAAAGAGACAGGTTCCTTTTTTCCGCTTTACCGGATGAAACCTTCATCATAGAGATGAACCAAGCTATTGTATGTTTAAAGTTATTACAGAGGAAAATGAATGGAACACGATAATAAGTTCTTTTGAAAAAAAGGACTTTTATCACTCCTATGATTATCACCAGGTCTGCATAAAGGACAATGAAGTGGCAAAGCTTCTTTTCTACAGTTCCGGTGATACGTCCATTGCATTCCCTTTGGTAATAAGGCCCATCAATGGCAGTGGTTTTTTTGACGCTACATCGGTATATGGATATGCTGGACCATTGATTTCCCACCTTCCCTCCCACTTCGATTTTCAAGATTGGAAAGAACAAATGCTCGGGTACTTCTTGGATGATAAGATCATCAGTATTTTTTCAAGTACAAACCCTTTTATCGATGATCAAGAACAGCTGCTTTCCCATATGGGAGAAATAGAGTCCCTTGGCGATATTGTATATTTTGACCTAAAGGAATCCACAGGACATAAAAAACAATACTCAAAGACTACAAAAAGATACATAAAGCGAAACAAAGAGCTTTTCAATATTAGAGAGGGAAATTCTGAAGATGATGCGCGTCAGTTTTTGGAAATATATTATCAAAGTATGGAACGCGTAGGAGCCAGTAGCCAGTACTATTTTAAACTTCCCTACTTCATCAAACTTTTACAGAACAACAGTTTTTTTGATGCCAGCTTTGTATTTGCAACTTCCAAAAAAAACGGAGATGTTGCCTCTGGTGCTTTTATCATCCGTACTAAAAATCACATCGTTCAATATCACTTGTCCGGTACGGTAGATGCCTACAGGCACTTATCGCCAATTCGTGGTGTTATAGACCATGTGCGGAGCAAAAACAAGTACGACAAATTCAACTTCTTTAATCTGGGAGGGGGCGTTGGCAGTAAAAATGATTCTTTATACGATTTTAAGGCTTCCTTTTCCAAGAAAAGAGCACCTTTTAAAGTTTGGAAGTATATATCCAATACCGAGGTATATGACAGGTTGTGCAAAATAGCAAAAGAAAAAGAAGGAAAAGAAAGTTTAAACACCAATTATTTTCCAGCGTACCGTACCAATTCGTATTTTGATACTCCCTAACCTCTAAAACTTACTAGAACCAAATTGGGGCAGTTACTTTTTCAGGTTGATTTCACAGCTTCTTCAAGCTGTTTCTTGCGGTGTACATCAAAGCTCTCAATAAAAGCATTGGGATCCTCAGCAACATCTTTGCCCAGCAAAGCCTTTTTAAAAGTCTGTAGCAATATTTTAGCATCCATCAAAAAGCCTATATTCTCCACATATTCCACATCTAGGTCAAACCTTTCCTCCCATGTCAAAAAATTTCTTCCGGAAATTTGTGCCAATCCTGTGATACCGGGGCGTACCAAATGTCTTTTTTTCTCCACCTCGTTATAAAAAGGCAGATAGTATGTTCTCAACGGTCTGGGTCCGACCAAGCTCATATCCCCTTTTACTATATTGATAAGTTGTGGAATCTCGTCCAAGGAGGTCTTTCTTACGAATGCGCCTACTTTGGTGATTCGTTGGTTGTCGGGCAGCAACTTTCCGGATTTATCTGTTTTGTCGTTCATAGTCTTAAACTTTAGAATATGAAAAACCCTCTCATTTTTACCGGGCCTCTCTTGAGTGAAAAAAGGAGAACCCTTAAAATCGATCCAAAGTAAAATGGTCACCAAAATAAAGATTGGCGATAACAAAATCAAACCAACCAATGCGGCGGTTAAATCAAAACACCTTTTAAAAAAATTACTGTACAACGGGATATGAGTTTAGTTGGTTGTATTATTCAAATCAAAACCTTGGTTCTGGCTTTCCATCAATCTCATAGTCTCAATGATCAATGGAAGTCCCTTGCTTGAAAACTTCGGATAAAGCGTGTCAAAAGTATCTCCCTCATCTATCCTAACAGGCTCTTGGCACAAGATGGTTCCACGATCGAACCTGTCATCTATAATATGGGTAGTGATCCCGGTTACTTTAACCCCATAATCAAGCGCATCCTGTATGGCTGTTTTGGTGGCCAAAAAACTAGGAAACAAGGATGGATGTATATTCGCTATTTTATTTGGAAATGTATCCAACATTTGCTTTCGGATCAAGTGTTCAAATCCCAGAAGGAAAATATGCGTTATATCATTTTCCAACAAAATATTGGTTATTGTCGCTTGATGATCCTTCTTATTGTCAAAATCTTTTAAAGGCATATGGACATGATTGATTCCATTCAATTTTGCCTCTTCGGCTGCCCCACAATTTTCTTGTTCATAAATGACCACCCCTATTTTATTGATTTGACCATTTTCGGCATGCCACGCAATGGCATCTTTGGCATTTTTGCCCCAAAAACTACATAAAAAGGCCCATTTGATTTTTTTATCCATATAAAGTGTTCATTAATAGCATCTACAAATAGGAAAGATATGCTCATTCTGATTGATCACTTTCCTAATTCAGTAAAAATAAATGATGCCGTTGCAATAGTATTAGCTCCAACAATCGCTAAGATAATCCCGGGCATGGCAATACTCCAAGAATTTCTGCCGAACGCCCTTATTTTACCCGTAACATGACGAACATCATTAATTAGTAAGTTCATCGATGAAACCTGTGAGATTAACTCGATCCTGTGTTGAAATGTCCAATTAATCTTACTTTTACAATGAACCGACCAATAGTTTCCCAAATACAAGGATTATCCATGCTTTTCAATTCTTTTGAGTTCCTACTTTTTTTTCCAATAGTACTTTTAATGTACTATCTGCTACCTCATAAACTACGGTGGCTGTTCTTATTGGCCTCAAGTTATTATTTCTATGCCGCATCGGAACCCTATCTGATTATCCTGTTGCTCATATCCACTCTGGTGGACTACTATTGCGGCTTAAAAATCGGCAATGTAGATCCCAGAAGGAAAAGATATTATCTATGGCTCAGTATAGTGGTCAACGTAGGTATCCTTGTTGCCTTCAAGTATTTGTTTTTCTTCATTGATTCCACAAACAGCATCTTGGAATATTTTGGGGTAGAAATTTCCTCTTCCGAACAGGTACAGTCCTACAGAATTGACCAAATCTTGTTACCGGTAGGTATCAGCTTCTATACGTTCCAGACCATGAGCTACACCATAGAGGTATACCGCGGCAATATGGAGCCCGAAAAACATCTTGGTAGATTCGCCCTTTTTGTTGCTTTCTTTCCGCAATTGGTCGCTGGCCCTATTGAAAAGGCCACTAGGCTGTTACCTCAGTTAAAAAAAACGATTTCTCCTGATATATCCCAAATCAAAAGAGGAATGATCATTATGGCATGGGGATTCTTGTTAAAGATTGTTGTGGCAGATCGTTTAGGCATTTACGTGGATGCTGTTTATGCTGATCCAGACGGCCATCAGGGACTCCCCTCTTTGTTGGCAGCTTTCTTTTTTGTTTTCCAGATATACTTTGATTTCGCTGCCTACACTTACATTGCTATAGGAGCTGCTAAGACCATGGGGATTTCATTGATCAATAATTTTAACAGACCGTTGTTCTCAATCAATATTACACAGTTCTGGCAACGCTGGCATATATCGCTGACCCAATGGATCAGGGATTATCTCTATAGTCCCTTGAGAAGAAAGGCTCATTTAAATCGGTTGGTTTCCGTACTATTGGTCTTCTTTATTATGGGACTATGGCACGGAGCCAATTGGACATTTGTGGTCTGGGGATTGCTCAATGCCTTGTTTTTGATAATAGAAGTGGCTACCAACAAATGGAGAAAAAACATTTTTGACCGTTTGCACATCCCCTCCAAGCTTAGATCCATTATGGGTTGGGCAATATCATTTACTTTAATGATGCTATCCTTGATTTTCTTTAGGTCGGCATCGATACAGGATGCAATCCACTTTATTGGCAACCTTTTTGTTGTTCCAAACTTGCACATCAATGTACTCAACAACTATCTGGAGCTCTTTTTGAGCATCCTTTTGATCGTAGGTGTACAATGGGTTCACTTTGTTAAGGGGAACAATAGAATATATGAATTGGTGGAAGGGCGGCCAATTTGGGCCCGGTGGTCCATGTACTTGGCATATATCGCCATTATTGTGATGCTCGGCATCAATAGGCAAGAGAGTTTTATTTATTTTCAATTCTGATTGTAATGAGATATTTTATCCTAAAACTCATTCTGTTTTTTACGCTATTTGCAATGGCATATGCGTTTATGGTCAATAAACTTTCCGAAGGTTATGTGGATATGTATTACCCTAAATATACCCAAGATGCCGGTAGTTTGGTGATTGGGCTCTCGAGGGCAGATCAAGGAATTGATCCCAAAACGGTCACCGAAAATATCAATCAGGAAATAGACCTGCCATTGATAAATTTCGCCGCTAACCAGTACTATTATGGAGAGATATATCTGGAGGCCATCAAAAAGAAATTTTCTAGGAAGAAGGACAACGGCCTATTCATTTTAAGTGTATCTCCTGGAAGCTTTACTGCCCCTATTGGCTTTGGAGCTGAAGGAATCAAAAAAATGGATGAGAAAGCCGCTATTGGAAAAACCGAAGACTTCAACTCAAATCCCAACTATAGTTACATCATAAACTGTTATGGACAGGGGCTTTACCATGCCCTGTTTGCCCAAAGGGCTCCAGGAAATGTAATCACGCATACCAATGGATGGAACGAGGTCTTGGTATCCGGAAGTGACTTTACCCTGAGCGATGCTTTGAAAATGGACTGGAAAAGACAAAATCTTGCCTATTTTCAACGTAGACTACCCAAGGAAGAAACTAAAAGTTATAGATGGGAATGGTTTGGAAGGACCATTGAATACCTTAAGGACAAGGGACAGGTAATTTTGGTTAGAATGCCGGCCGACAAAGAAATTATTGATTTCGAAAATGAGAATTCCCCCAATTTTAGAAAATCAATGGACAGCATTACAAAAATTCATCAAATTCCCTATCTCGACTATTCCAAAAATACACCCGATTACGAAACCTATGATGGGTCGCACCTACATTCTGAGAGCGCTATCCAATTTTCTACACAATTGGCCAAGGATATGGCCGTTCATATAAAAAAGTGATAGCCGCTTGATAAGTGAAAAAAAACATATAATTCCCCCACCATTTGATGGCCCGTATACTTCGGATACCTTCACCTCCATTTGGTCACAACACTTTGCAACAGGTTTGGAAACCATAAATGTTGATTATTTTGAAGGAATATCGTTTTATAAAAAAGGTAAACTTGCCCTATATAACAATGTTGGGGCCACTAATACAAAAGGTATTCACTACAGTACCAATCCCTCGTCCATGACCATTGTGAATGATAACAAGGTCTATCTTATATACGATGTTCCGGATTTTGGATTCCGAGGCAAACAGATACCAAATGGCCTTAGATTGATTACAGTACCACAATACAAGGGCTATATTTGTGATTTGACCAATGAGAAGTCCACCGAAGGATACCTCACTACCCAACTAAGCTCACGGAGCCGGTCCAAGTTGAGGAATTACCAAAATAAATTGAAAAAGAAATATTCGGTAGAATACCAGATGATATGGGGCGATGTAGCAGAAAACCAATATGACGCCCTTTTTGAAAAATTCCATGAACTTCTTATCCGCCGGTTTGATGAAAAACAGGTGGTGAACAACAATCTTGACCCAAAAGAATGGTCTTTTTTTAAGGATGTCACTTTACCAATGATGCGCAATAAGGAGGCTGGTTTATTTGTTGGCTCTGTTCAGGGCAATCCAATAGCCATTACACTGCTTAATTTTTCCAAGGACCATGCCTATGACGTCATACGGGTTTTTGATATCGATTTTTCACAGTATAGGATAGGTAGTCTCAGTATAGTTGAGCAAATAGACTGGTGCATTAAAAACAGTTTTAAGATTCTGGACTTTTCCAAAGGTCAATTTGATTATAAGGAGAGATGGTGCAATCGTTCCTATATGCTAAATTATCATATCTGGTACAATCCCAAGAGCTTGATGAGCAGGGGAATTGCCATCCTATTGGCTACAAAGTTCAAACTTAAATACTGGGCCCGTAGACAAGGAATTCATAAAAGCTTGCATAAAATACGCTATAAACTGGGACACAAACCTAAGTGAAAAGTTGAGCAATGACTAGCCTTCCCAAGCACTATACCGACCATTGTCTGTTTCAGTTATACCTGAATAAAACCCTGCATGCCGTACACCAAGGGAAAGTTCAGAACCTGCTTGTGAACCGTTATTTATCACTTACCCCCTCAATCTATCAAGAAGATGGAAAATCATTTTATATAATCAAAGACGTACCCGACTATCTTTATTTTCAAGAACATATTCCCCTTGACCATGGCTTTATCAAGGTACCACAATATGATGGACATTTGGTCAACCTATATTCCTACCAGAACCTCTCTGAGTATTTGAACGATCAACTCAGTAAACGTAATATCAAAAATCTTAAGAGTAAAAAAAGAAAACTGGAATCCTTGGGGAAGATAGAATATAAGGTATTGTCCGGTGATTTGGCGGAATCTGAATATGAAAAAACATTCGTCCGTTTTAAAGAACTTCTGTCCAAAAGGTTTGATCAAAAGGGTATTCTAAACAGGGACCTTGCCCACTGGCAGCAATTGTATGGTTTTACACTGCCCAAGTTACGTGCTGACGAGGCCAAATTGTTTGTAATATATAAGGATAAATTGCCCATATGCATTGCCTTGAACTACATTGTAGACCGTGTGATGTTCAGTCATATCCAAACCTATGATACGGATTATTCACTTTACAATTTAGGCGATATACATATGCAGTTCCAGTTGGAATGGTGTCTTTCCAATAATATTGACATCTATGACGTTTCCAAGGGTACCAACCCTTACAAGGAAAAATGGTGTAATCATCGCTATCGTTTGTACCACGAAATCGTATATTCCAAAAAATCCTTCGTAGGCATCATAAGGGCAAAGTCAAAAAAAATGGAACTGAACATCTTACAATGGTTCAGAAATATGGGGGTTTTGGGAAATTTAATACAGGTGGACAAATGGTTATATACCATAAATAAATGGCGCAAATAGGTTATTTTCAATAACAGGTGAGAATCACTAATCATGTCGAGAATTCTTAACATACTATCCAATCACATCGATTTTCATGAACTTGTTCTTCTTGAAAAAAGAGCGGACAAGTTGTATCGCTGGATAAGGAATTCATTTACCGGTAATTTGGCATATCAAAAAAAGCTTCCCCAAGAAAATCCTAACTACGGTGGACAAAGACTCATGGTACTTACCAGTGTGCCTAGTTATATTGATACGGAACTGGACCTTGGAACTGATATAATCATTAAAAAAGTTAGGACCTTCCCTGGCTCATTGATAAAACTATCAACCTATAAAAGTTACGAGGAGTACTTAAAAAAGACCTTTGATCAAAAAGGACGGTCTCATTTTGCCAAATGTCAGAATCTCCTGAATGAGTGTTTTACCATCCGGCATCAAATCTATTATGGTTCCATGGAAAAGGAAGAATACCAAATAGTTTTTAATGCTTTTGAGCAAATGCAGGCTAGGCGTTTTAAACAAAAGGGCTTACAGTCCAGTACCGATCCTATGCTATCGGAATACCGAGAAAAAACTTTGGAACTTGTTCGCAATAAACAAGCTTGCATTTCGGTCATATATAATGGGGATACGCCCATCGCAATAAGTCTGAACTATATACTGGGGAAAATTCTCCATGGATTCACCAAAACCTTTGATTCGGCCTATTCCAAATTTAGTCTAGGACACATTGAACTTCTCAATGTCATAAAGTGGTCCTTTGATGAAGGATTTGAAGTGTTCGATTTTATGAAAGGTGAATATAACTACAAAAATAGGTTTGCAGATACCTCCTACCCTTTTTTGGTCGAAACCATATACCAAAAGAAAGATACCTTCCAACGCATTTGGGGCCATTCCGTTTTTTTGGGGCTAAAACTTTTTTATTTTATCTATCACGCAACAAGACTTGTTAGATCGGCCAATGCCAAAAGGTCTAGGAACATATCCAGAAATTTGTTGAAAGTTCAAAAAATACCTGAAGAAACTGGTACCACTAGCGTTGAGGAGAAAAGAGTGCATTTCGATGAAATAAAAAGTCAATATATTCAAAAAGCCATCTGTGATTATTGTTATCACAACAGAGAGCCCATGGATTCCTTGAAATTTTATTTAAAAGAGGACCATATAAAAATGATATCCAAGAAAGAAGTTTTGATATTTAAGGATCTATAGCCCCATATGAAGAACGTTTCCTTTTTAGCAGAGCTACTCGAAAAAGACAGTATTACCGAGCATGTAAGGTCTATCTCCCTAAAAGATGATCCTAGCAAGGTGTATCTAAGTACAACTGATAAGCTGGGGCCTAGTAGAGAAAATGTGCTCTATACTGACGTGCCGGGATACTTGAACATTTCTTTTGCTCAAAACGGCCAGAAAAAATGGGAAAAATCAGTGGCTACTTTTGAAGGTTCCTATATTGATTTAAAGAAGTACAATGACCTTGACCATTTGTTGAAAAGCAAATTGAGTTCCAAAAGAGTCTCAAGATTAAGGGCCTACAAAAGAACCTTGGAAAAGGTGTTCCCTATAGACTATCAATATTATTATGGTGAGATACAGGATCGTATCTATGAAAAATTGATGAACACCTTGAAACGGATGGTCACCACCCGTTTTGATGAAAAACAAATGAACCATATGGCCCTCACGGAATGGGATCGATTCAAGGAGCTAGGAAAAGGACTTATTCGAGAAAAAAAAGCATCCTTGATCGTAATTTACCATGGTGATGAGCCTATACATATTTCCTTCAATTATATCTGGAAACAATTGGTTTTTGGCTATGTCAGGGGTTTCAACATTGATTATTCCAAGTTTTATCTGGGGTATATTGATATTATGATCCAACTACAATGGTGTTTTGAGATGGGCTTCGAAATCTATGACCTTTTACGGGAAAATATGGAGTATAAACTTCGTTTTGCCGATCATACCTATCTCTATGCCTGCCATATAGTGGTTGCCAAACAAGTGCCTTTTTCTATAATAAGTCCTTTAATAACTTGGCTTTTGCTCTCACTAAAATTTGACATCTATTATCCATTCATGTCAAGATTAAGAGCCATTTACCACCGAATCCCATTCTTGCCCAAAAGAAAGAAAAGAAGAATTCAGCTCTTCTACCATTTGGAAAAACTGGACAAAGAGCAATGGGCAAAAATGGACAAGGAAAGATTCTCGCAAACTGGAATAAACTCTTTGAACGAGACCTATGGCAAACGGGCGGTATATCACTTTTTGTACCTTTCCAAAGAGAAACTGGAGCATCTCAAAATCTACACCAGTTTGGAGGATGAGCATTCGATTATTTTGGAATGCCCAAACAGTTTAGGAAAAGTCATTTTCAAAAACAGAGTGGAAAAGCATGGGAAATAAACCATCCAAAAAGATCATCTTTTTAAGATCACTATTGGCGGAAGAAAATTTTCCTGATGTCATTGAACAGGTGTTGGATTCCAGAAACGGTCTTCCTCTCTATGAAAAACCTTCAGCCAAACCACTATTGATAGAAAATAGGTCCTTTGTCCTTCAAGATGTGCCCGGTTACGTAAATTTGATATTAAATCAACATCAGAAAAAGTTTTCAATCCATACCATTACCACTCAACGGACATATGTTATCAAACTTAACCGCTATTCCGACGGTAACCAATACATGGAGCAACATTTTGGTCCAAAAACCCGGTCTGCGCTTAGAAGGTATAAAAAACGCTTAGAGGAATGTTTTGATATCCGTTATGAAGTATTTCAAGGCAACATCGATAAAAAATGGTACAATGAAATCTTTGAACAACTAAGAACACTCATGATAAGAAGGTTCAAAGAAAAGACCGAAGAGAACTATGAACTGCCGCATCTTGACGAAATCAAGGCTGATCTGTATCCGATGCTATCACAAAATCGAGCAACATTATTCGTCATATATGCAAATGGAGAACCGGTAAGCATCAGAATCAACATGATGAAGGATAAACTGGCTTTTTACATACTCAGTGCGTTTGATCCGGATTATGATATTTTTCGATTGGGAAAGTTGGACATGTGGCAGAATATTTCTTGGTTCATAAATCAAGGCTACACCTCATACGACCTGCTAAAGGGATATGCCTACATCAAGGAAAAATGGTCGGACAGAACGTATGCAAACAACCTGGTTTTTGTAAACGGGAGCTCAAGATTATGGAACCGGCTAAAGTTTTGCGGTACCCTAACAAGTTTGCGACTTAAGCACACCATGGTAAAAAAATTAAAATATATAGGGCTGGACAAAATCATACATCGAATAAAAGGGACAAGGGCAAAGCATTTTGACAAAGCCAACTACGCTATTTTGCCTTTGAAAGAAACAGAAGCCATAGAAATAATCCAAAAAAATGCCCAGATAAACCTAAAAGAAAACAAATCACTAATTGCACCGATTATTGAGCTAGCGTATAAACATCGATGCCGTTTCGACCAGATACAAGTGTTCCTAAAAAACGGAAAATCCATGGAATACTATATCCGTATCAAGGACCGTTACTATTTTTTAAAGGTATGTTGATTCCTCCCAAAACCACAGAACAATGAGAGCTAGGTTTCTTCTTGACATACTTTTGGGGCCTTCCCATATCAAAACACCTGTCCTTACTGGCAAGTTGGATGACGATGGAACCTATCAGGTATCATTGGGCGAAAACCAAAATAAAGATAAGGCTTACACTATAATCGATGTGCCCGACCATCAACCGGTAAAATTTCTGGAATCGCTTGCTTCCCATAACAGACTTGTTTCCCCTCTATACCAAGGTTATCTTATAGAATTAAACGAACACAATAGCTTCGAAGATTATTTCAGGGCACGTTTTAACGCAAAAGGAGCTAGAAATCTAAGGAGGCAAGGTAAAAAGCTTATCAAGGAAACCTTTGCCCGTAAGGTCACTTATTACGGAAATACAGAAAGAGAAACTCTGGACATGCTATTTGAAAAATTGGGCCAGTTCTTGGAAAAGCGGTTTGAGCAAAAGGAAGTGTCCAACTATGAGATTCCACTCTTGCCCCTTTATAAAAAGATGTTCCAAAAATTGCTCCCAGAAAAAAAAGCTGTGATTTTTTCCTTGCTCGATGGGAACGACCCCATAGCTTTGGGCATCGGTTTTATTTATGGAGATACGCTTTATCTTTTCAATATTGCATATGATATGGACTACTCGCAATATGGACCGGGAAACCAAATTATGATAGAAGCCGTGGCCTGGTGCTTTGATAAAGGTATTACCCGTGTAGATATGGGCCGGGGCGATTTTTTACACAAAAGAAAATGGGTAAATACTTCGTACACTTATACACAAATAGACCTGTACGACCCTAAAAATATTGGAACAAGGTTGCGGGCTTTACTTTCTTGGACCTTGAACATCTCTCGCTTTTATGGAATCCGATTCCTAAAAAAACTACAGGTGCACCAATTGGCCAAAAGATGGTTTATTTGGAAATATAGGGTCAAAGGTCTGCTAAGTGCTAAAAAAAATCATTCCTAAAAAATATATCTGAGTCCTAACCATGAGCAAAGTAAAACACATAAATATCTTTCAATCCCTTTATGAACGGGGGAACTTGCCCATGGAATTGATGTATGCCAAAATAATGGACACCTCTTTAGAAGAGGATGGATATACATGGCTTCAACAGGGCAAAAATGCCATTTCGTGTCGTTTAGTCCCCTCATATTTTACGGTTGACCAATTATTCTCATGCAACATCAGAACTGTCGATCAATATAATTGGGGGTATTCCATTGATCTCTCCAATTGCTCCTCCATCGATGACTACCTATCTTCACAGTTCAAATCAAAGCCAAGGAGTATCATTCGACGTTATGTCAACAGACTGGAAACTTGTTTCCCAATATCATACAAGCTGTATCATGGGGAACTTGAAAAGGAGATTTACAACACTGTTTTTGATGCTTTGAGAAATATGATTCAGGCACGTTTCCGTGAACGCGAAGATACCCATAAAGAGATGTGGAGATGGGAAGAACTAAAACAAAACACCTATCAACAAATCTTAAATAAACAGGCCTCCTTATTTGTGATTTATGATGGGACCAAACCCATAGAGATATCCTTGAACTATCATTTGGGTCCGGTTCTTTTCAGTTCGGTATCCTCATACGACCTTGACTACGGAAAGTTCGGCCTTGGCCATGTAGAAATCTACAAACAGCTGGAGTGGTGCCTATCCAATGGATATAAATTATTTGAAATGGGTGTCGGCGGAATGGATTACAAAAGAAAATGGAGCAACCATATCTACCAGTTTTCTCACTGGATAATAACCCCAAAAGAGAATTTGTTCCTAGGGTTGGTCGGTAAGATTGAACTCTGGAAGATTCGTCTAAAGGAATATCTAAAATCAAAAAAAGTGAACGAACTCCGTGATAGGGTTATTGAACTCATCAATTTTGGTAAAACAAAGAAAATAGTTTTGGATGAAGTTGATTTTTCAACTGAAGCCGTTAATGGTCAGATCGAACTTCAAATGCTAACGCTGTTAACTCCCAAAGAGGTGGAACAGATAGAAGGGCTTAGAAAGGCTATTAACGATTTTCTCTATACAAATACCTTGGCCTACTCAAAAATCAAAGTATATAAGCTCAATAGCAATTCCAGAGGCTTTTTGGTAGGATATAATTACCAAGGAAAAGATAAATTCATCGAACTAACACGCTAATAAAATTAAACAAACCACTATTGGTTAGATTAATTAGGAGCATATTAAATAAATTATGTCGTCTAATTTGAGCATTATATCATAAAAATATCCCTATTGATAATTTCTCTTTTTATTTTAGCTGTAATTGATAAACAAAAGAATTGGACCGGTTTCTTTGGAGGCCTAAATATCAAAAAGATAAAATAAACTCCCCCTATTGTCTTTTCCTGAACACAATTTTTATGATAGATTATTTTATGCTTATTGACTTGGGACAGACCAAATTATGGAACCTTATCCCATTGAAAAATAAAATTGGTAAAAAGGGGTAAGGTTTATGGACAAAAATGATTTACAAGTAGTTTTTTTAACTAAAAAAGAACTACGAGAATACCTTCAATCCCCACAGGACCACCGTACATATCCATTACCTTTTTCCCTGAACAAGGCACAATGGCTCTTGGACAAACCGGGACTTGATGAAAACGATCTCTTGGCCGTAATGGCAGTTTCAAGAGGGGAACTACTGAGTTTTGCCCACTTGGTGCCGGATTTCCTGTCTTCTCCCAATCAGGATACTGGAACCAAAATATACTGGATAGTGCAATGGTGGGCGGCACCTTCTGTTAAAAGTACTGTTGTCTCTACCTATGTTTTTAGTGAAGCCCTACGGTTGAGCAACAACATGGCATTGACCAAGGCCTATGAAGAAAATGCCGATACCTTTTATAAAAAGCAACCTTTCACTGTCATCGGAACCATGGACCGGCACACCATTTTTATAGGGGCAGCCAAGGACATGGTAAACCAAAAGCTACATTTACCCAAATGGTTGAGCCCCATTACGAGTTGGGTGGAATCCATTTCAATGAAATACTATAATGCCATCAATAGTTCCCGGATAAATACTCTGACAAAGGATTTAGACCTCAGGTATATGAACCAATTGGATGGAGAGGCTTGGAATTTTATTCAACCTTACATCCAAAGTGACTTGGCTGCAAAAAGTTTGGCCCAAATCAATTGGCAATTGGACCCTAGGCAGTATGTATCAAAACCATGGAACCATGGTAAAATGGATGGTTCAAAAATTAAGGGATTTGCAGAGAGAATAGGTATCGTCAACTTTCTTGTGTACCGTAATGGGAAGTCGATCGGTTTTATTTCCTTCCACTACATACACAGTACGGCCTATATGAAATATTGTATTGCCAACGATGCCGATATGCCAATGGTATGTGCTTGTTTATATAAGAACCTATACAAATTGAACATTTCTTATATGTTCACGGACAATCAAACTTTGGCGGAACATTTCACCAAGACCTTGTCCGTTTTTTATCATTATCGTCAAACCAAAAAGTCCATGGCACATAATACCTTGCACAAAGAACTACAGGTATCGCAATTGGCCGAACAGGATGGACACTTTATTTAACCCAGCAATATGAAATTTCTCGAGACCCTTCAAAATTCCATTGAGGTACACAGTGACCGAAATGCTTTTTTTATCAACGGAAATCATTATACCTATCGGGAACTGGGTACGGCCATAACGGCAATTAGAGTGGCCATACAGAAAGAAATACCATTATCTGAGAAATATGTGGGACTGATCACCAATGATGACTTGGAGACCTATGCGGCTATCATTGCGCTTTGGTTCGAGGGGAAAGCCTATGTTGCCATCAATCCCATTTATCCCAAATCAAGAAACGAAGAGATTCTTGCCCAGACCAATTCAATGTTTGTAATGGACTCTTCACCATCACCGTATTTTGGAAAAGGATTTAAGGTCATAACGACCCATAGTTTGGATATGGAGAGTAACAATCACTATTCTTCGCCCAAGAAAGTTGAACAAAATGATATTGCCTATGTTATCTTTACATCTGGAAGTACGGGCATACCTAAAGGGGCTCCGGTCAGTTTCAAGAACCTGAACGGTTTTGCCAATGCCATCGACACCAACCTTTCCTTCTCGCTTTCCGAAACAGATCGTTGCCTGCAAATGTTCGAGTTGACCTTTGACATGTCCGTGGTATCCTACCTTGCCCCTTTGTTAAAAGGAGCCTGTGTATATACGGTGCCAAAGGATAGCATCAAGTATTTTCAGATCATCAAATTGTTATCGGAACACCAACTGACCCTGTTGATCATGGTCCCCTCAATTATTCATTTCCTAAGACCTTATTTCAAAGAAATTCGAAGTGAGAGTGTCCGATATTCCTGTTTTGCAGGAGGCAAACTCTATGGCGATATTGGCAAAGAGTGGAACGCGTGTATTCCAAATGCCCAGATCATCAACTACTATGGCCCTACCGAGACCACCATATATTGTGGAGGTTATCTCTTTGACAAAGAAGGGAACAACAAAGAGGAAAACGGAGTGGTGTCCATAGGCAAACCTTTTGACAATACCACCTATTTGGTCGTCGATAAAAACAATAATGAAATGGAGGATAGAGAAACGGGAGAATTATGTATTGCGGGGGAGCAATTGTTCCCTGGTTATATCCAAAACGAAGAAAGGAACAAGCTAGTCTTTTTTGAAAAACAACATAATGGTAAATCTCTACGGTTTTACAAATCAGGCGATATGTGTTATCGTGATCAAGATGGGGATTATATGTATGTGGGCCGTGCCGACTTTCAGGTTAAAATAAGAGGGTTCCGTGTGGAACTGGGGGAAATTGAATACCACGTAAAGAAAAAATTACCGGGCTTGGATATCACGGTAATCGATTTGGATGACGGGAACGGAAATACCGAACTCGGTCTTGCCGTTTGTTCGAAGGAAATAGACTTGAAACCTACCCTTTCATATTTGAAGGAAAACTTACCTCCATATATGATTCCAACAAGGTTCCTATTTGTAGACAAATTGCCTCACAGTGTCAATGATAAAATTGATATGAAGAAACTTAGAACACTTTTTAAATAAATAGAACATAAAGTAATGACGAACGACGAAAAGATACTGGCCGAACTAAAAGAAATATTCATTGAGACCCTTGGTCATGATAATTTTGAGCTTGATGGGAACACCACGGCCAATGATGTGGACGGTTGGGATTCCGTAACACACATGATGCTCATCAATGAAGTCGAGAAGAAATATGACATGAAGTTCTCTTTAATGGACCTAATGAGCCTGGAAAAAGTGGCTGATTTGGTGAAGGCCATAGAAAAAGGACAAGCTTAAATCTATAAACTAGTCGGCTATACCAGCGACTTTTAGATCATGTACCAATAGTTCTGCAACCAAGGTACGTCCATAATTGTTCCAATGCCGATCGTAGACCAAAGTGGTATTGCGATGGGCATTGTTGAGCTTTTCTCCAAAATCGATGTAATCAAAGCCATTGGTATCCAAATAATCTAAAAACAGTTTTGGCGTTGTTGATACATCCATCAACAGAACGGTCTTGTCCCTGTCGTATCCGTACAGGGCGACTAAGTTCTTAAAATTTTCAAGAAACGTTTGATCTTTTGACTCCGTCTTTCCGTGTGTTACCGGTTTTGGTCTGTTTCCTCCTTGCACCAACATCCTAGCATCATTGACCATATTCTTAACTGGCGTCAGCGCTCCTATTTCCGAGAGGTACACCAACAACTTACTTTTTTTTAGGATTTTGTTCAAAGGCGACTCCAAGCTCAACCTTTCGTTCTGTACATGGTACTCTCCCCTATTGAGATCGTTGGAGAATTTCATTTTGATATATATGCGGTCGATAAGCTCAAAGTCTTCCTGGTAGGCATAGATCAAATGCATCTGGTCTGCCATATCATAACCCGCATAACCATATTCAAACACTTTTATTTTTTCCCCTAGTTCCAATTCCATTTTTCTGCCTATGGAAGATTTATAGGGCTGGTGAAATCCTTCGATAAAGGAATCACCTACCAAGGCAACTTCATAACCATCTTCGGTGGGCTCAAACTCTTGGTAAGAATTAAAACCTGAACTATTTATATTATATCGTACAAAGTTTTGGTTTCTATTACCGGTAACAGAATACCCCTCTTGGTTCGGTCTCCATTTTTCAACCCTGTTTTCGTCCACAAAACGGGATGGCTTATCTTCTCCGAGATAAAATATCCTGACCAAGACTTCCAAGGAAATCAGGATGAGAAAAGCATAAACCCCTAATTTGATGACTAACTTTTTCATGGTTAAAACTGGAAATATATGAACGATCTATCAAAACCACTATCGTAGAACAATAGCATGGCAAAAATGACCAGGGTATACGCTAAAAAACGGACAGACTTCGATTTGAACTGGAACGGATTCCTTTCATCTCTTCGGATTCGATACTCATAAAGAACAAATACGGCCAGAAGGATAAAATAGTCCAACATACGATATCCATTGGGATGCTCATACGGTGCATAACTAAAATCACTGAATATCCTTCCAATAAAATTAAAGGAATCTGTCAAGGATTCAGATCTAAAGAAAATACGGGAAAAGGTGACAATTCCAAAAGTAAGTATCAACTGCCCCAATTCAACAAAAGAAGGAAAAAGAGAGTTTTCCCCTACCACATTATCCTTGTAAATAGTATTTCTTCCCATCAAAAACACAGGGATATAAGCCAGTGCATGAAAGCCCCCCCAAAATATAAAGGTCCAATTGGCCCCATGCCAAAATCCGCTCACCAAAAAAATGATACAGATATTTCGTATTGCCTTTCCTCGACTCACGCGCGACCCTCCCAGCGGGATATAAACATAGTGCCTGAACCAAGTGGATAGGGATATGTGCCACCTTTGCCAATACTCGGCTACATTTCTTGAAAAGTTAGGAAACTTGAAATTGGACATCAATTCCACTCCGAATAATTTGGCCGTACCAATGGCTATATCGGAGTATCCGCTAAAATCCCCGTAAACTTGGAAACTAAACAGTGTTACACCCAATATCAAAGTGGATGCTGGGTATGTTTCATGGTTCAAGAAAATATCGTCCACGATCGGCGCTATACCGTCCGCTATCACCAACTTTTTAAAAAGTCCCCAAAGAATGAGTTTCAGCCCACTTACTATTTGATCGTAGTTAAACGTTCTCTTATTTGTAATTTGATGTAATAAATTGGAAGCCCGCTCGATGGGACCGGCCACCAATTGTGGAAAGAATGCAACAAAGGTCGCAAAGGACAGAAAATCGTGGCAAGGTTTTATCCTTTTGTAATAAATATCCATGGAATAGGACATCGTTTGGAAGGTATAGAACGAAATCCCTACCGGTAATATAATCTTGAGTGTCCAAGTACTTTTTATGGAATATCCCATGACCTCAAATAGATCTATAAAGGAATCCACAAAAAAATTATAGTACTTAAAGAAACCGAGCAAGGATATATTGAATATGACACTTACCCATAACCACAATTTCTGCTTTGGCCTATCGCCATCGTTCCTGTGGATCATGATGCCCACAAAATAATCTACGACCGTACTGGCAATTATAAGAAACAAAAACCTCCAGTCCCAGAGCCCATAAAAAAAATAGCTTCCAACAAGAACAAGCGCATTTTGAAGCCTTAATCCCTTACCAAGAACGAACCAGTACAAAAGGAACATTATCGGCAGAAAAATAAAATACTCAAGGGAGTTGAACAACATAATATATTCTTTCCTTTATTAGGATTGCACTTTAAAATTCAATAATCAAGAACTCAGATCTCCGGTTTTTTGAATGCTTTTCCTCGGTACAATAAACTCCATCGGCACACTCGTTGACCAATTGTGTTTCCCCGAAAGCCGCATGGACTATCCTGTCCTTTGAGATTCCTTTGGATACCACATAATCAACTGTTCTTTGCGCTCTACGCTCGGATAGCCATTGATTATATTTTTCGGTACCCCTGGAGTCCGTATGGGCGGTTACCTTGATGTGCAAACTTGGTTCTTCCTTCATAATGGCGACCAAACGGTCCAATAGTTCTTTATCTTCAGCTGTCAAATATGATGAATTGAATTTAAAGTATACATTCCCAAGTTGGTTCAGTTTTGTTTGTAATGCTCTCTTCTCTGCTTCTTTTGCTTCCTTCTTCGCCTTTTCAGCTGCTGCCAGTTCAGCTGCTTCTTTTTCCTTTTGCAATTGTTCTGCAAGCAAACGAGCTTTTTCATCAGCTCTTGTAATGGAATCTTGAATTCTCTTTTGCTCTTTCTCCATTTCTTGTAGAAGAGCCAGTTTTTCTTGACCTTTTCGGGAAAGTCCCTTTTCCACATTGAACCTATAGGCAACGGCTACTGCATGTTGGATATGGTTGGTGACGTTTTCTGTGTCCATAGCCCATTTTCCTGTTGTATTAAAATCCAATCCCCAATGATCTGAAAACCAAGTTTTAAAACCAAGCACGCCGTTATAGGTGCCCCTGCCCTGATTATTCGCGTCGGTATATCCTGCACCGATACCAATATAGGGGTCAAAAAAACCGGTATGTCCCAATATTTTGTTCAGGTCATAGCTTAACCTAAAGTCAAAGGCCCAGTAGCCTATATCATCGGTCAAAACAACTTCATCAACCACCTTACCTTCTCTGTATCGGTTATGAGATCCGATTGCCTCCAATCCAACGCCGTTCTTAAAATAACGACCGATACTTATCCTCGACGGATAAGGAGCAATGTTCCAAGCCGAGCGAACATCAAAAAGTTCTCGAAATTCGTCTCCAGAGTCATCAACGGCATTGGTTCCAACAGAAACCATCCAATAACTTTGCACAATACTGTCCTTTTTTGTCAGTTCCATGTCTTGAGCATGTCCAAAAGTAAAACAAGCCAATGCCATTACCATAATGGTAGGACGTAGAATATGCATTCTTAATGATTTGAGGTTAACGCTTTCAAAGCTATGTTAAGCGTTCTAATCTTGGAACTTTGCCCTTTCAAGTGCGCTATTTATCGATAAGAAGTAGGAATAATATTGAAAAGACTATTCCTCAATCTTTTGAAAAACCACTGCTTTATCGACCAATGGCATTTTGTAGAGATAAAATGGGAAGTATACAGGCTGAATTGAAATTTCTTCTTCTATTGATATATTTTGGACATCCAGTGCTATCAACATTTCTTGGTCCGTTTCTTTTAATTTGGACAATTGAATCGTTTTTTCTCCATGCTGCTCACCTAAACAGACCAAAATCAACATATCCTTGGAAAAGTCGACCATTGGCACCGGCAATCCAGGTTTACGTGTTTTGTTGATTTGCTTATAAAATTTGCCCAATGTTTTTGTATCCCGTATCACACGGGTTTCAAAAGAATCAATATTTGTAAAGTTTTGATGCTCGATCAATGTCAAACCATCAATATGCTCACCAACGGTAGAGTTTGCAGACTTTTGAGCCTTGCAGGAAAGTAAGCAAATCGACGCTATGATAAAAAAGTGTTTGATATTAAAATGTGTTTTTAAAACGTGATTTAAATGCCTTTTCATAAAGGTCTTCATATAAGGGAAGAATGTGTACAATATCAAATTTGGAAGCCACATTGAATGCGTTTTCCTTGAACCTTACAAGGGTCTCATCGTCCCTCAGAATCTCAATGGCCTTTGCCGACATGGTCTCTACATCACCAACATCTGCCAGATAACCGGACACACCATCGATGTTAACTTCCGGGATACCCCCTGTGTTGCTGGAAACTATCGCCACCTTATTGATCATGGCCTCCAATGCCGCCAAACCAAAACTTTCGGTTTCAGAGGGCAACAGGAACATATCGGAGAAACAAAGAATGCGGTCAATCTCGTTGCTGTTACCTAAAAACAGGACCTTATCCTTTATCCCCAATGAATCGCACAAATCTTCCGCTTTTTCCTTTTCCGGCCCTTCGCCTACCATGATAAGTTTAGCGGGCATTTCCTTTTGGATGCGATGGAATATTTTAATGACATCGGGAATACGCTTTACCTTTCTAAAATTACTTATGTGTGTTATGATGCGTTCATTCTCCTTCGCCATCATACTACGTTGGCAATCGGTGTAGGTCTTTTTGTATTTTGTTGTTTCTATAAAATTCGGAATCACCTCGATTTCCTTCTCAATATCAAAAAGTTTTAAAGTCTCGTTCTTAAGTGCCTCGGAAACGGAAGTAACCACATCGGATTTGTTAATACTGAAGGTTACCGCTGGTTTATAAAAAGGGTGTTTGCCCACCAAAGTGATATCCGTACCATGGAGCGTGGTGATCATGGGTATAAAAATCCCATACTCCTGAAGCATTTTTTTCGCCATATATCCGGCATAGGCATGTGGAATGGCATAGTGCACGTGCAGCAGTTCAATATCATATAGTTTGATGGTGTCCACCAACTTACTGGACAGCGCCAGCTCATAAGGTTGATAGTGGAACAACGGGTATTCCGGTACATGTACCTCATGAAAATGGATATTGTTTCCCAAAAGCTCCAATCGAACGGGCTGACGGTAAGTAATAAAGTGTACTTCGTGGCCCCTTTCCGCAAGGGCAATACCCAATTCCGTGGCAACAACACCACTACCGCCAAAGGTCGGGTAACACACAATCGCTATTTTCATAAGAACAAATCTACGGCAATATTTTATACCTAATTAATAATGGAATCATAAATGGCCTGCTGTATTCGTGTCCGCAGCCCGGATTTTATGAGCAAGGTGTTCGTTGCCGACGGATAGGTCCTATTGGACAAAAACACATAAACAATTTCCTCATCAGGGTCGGCCCATGTATAGGTTCCAGTAAACCCACTGTGTCCAAAACTCTTTTGGGAGACACATCCACAGGTAGGCCCACTTTCATTCAACTGGGGCTTATCAAAGCCCACACCCCTTCTAACATTCTTGTTACAGAAATAGCACGTGTTGAACCGTTTCACCGTTCTCGCATTAAAAAACTGCTCTCCGCCATAATAACCTCCCTGTAAATACATCTGCATAATTTTGGCTACCTCGTTGGCGGTACTAAAGAGCCCCGCATGTCCACCGACTCCTCCTTGCATAGCCGCGCCCATATCATGTACATACCCTTGTACAGTTTGATATCTATAATAGTCGTCCTCTTCTGTAGGAACTATCTCTTCTTTGGGAAATTTTTTTAAAGGATTAAAGGTTGTTCGTTGTAAACCCATGGGGCTGTAGAGGAATTCATTGACCAATTCATCAATAGGCATGGCGTAGGCCTTCTCAATATATTCCTTAAAAACGTAGTAACCTACATCGCTATACCTGTACCGATTCGATTTTAGGCTTTGCCGACCGATTCTATTGTAGATCGAATCCTTGTATGATCTGGTTAGGTATAAATGCTCAGCTACTTTATATGGAAATGCTTCGGATGGATTAGGGCTATAAAACTCTGATGATGGTTTCCTGTCCTTGTCCAACGTATCCAAATAAAAAGCTATCCAGGAGGGTAAGCGCCCATAGTGAGAAAGTGCCTTTAATACAGAAACATCTTTAAGCTCCGTATCCGCATAAGCTGGAATTAGGTCTTTAAAGGTATCGTTCAAGGCTATTTTTCCTTCTTCCTCCATTTTCATGATCATGGGCAGGGTAGAAAGTATTTTTGTCAGGGAAGCTAAGTCGTAAATGGATTCTTCAGATATTCTTTCTTTAGAATCATACGTAGGGTGACCAAAGTTCTTGTTGTAAATCACTTTTCCCTTTCTCGCAATCAATACCTGCGCACCCGGAAACATTAAGGAATCCAATCCGTGCTGCATCAAGGTGTCCACCTCTGCCAAAAGCTCCGAACTCATCCCGACCCTTTCAGGAATACTGTATCCCAAACGTTGAATGGGTTCTACATCGACCCCTGTCCCAACGGGAAACTCATCGTGGGCCGATACCGGAAGCTTCCCTGTAGCCCCTGTGGCGCCAAAAATGACCTCGGCCACCTTTTCTTGCGCAATCTTGCTGTTCTGATAACCGACCACTACGCCGTCCATGGTATCAAAATTGAGGACATCCAACAACGCATAGGGCCTTGCAAAAAGGGCTAAAATAGTATTGCTAGTCCTCATACGGGAGATTTCCTCCATCCAAAAAAGTTCGTTCTGGGAAAATTTATATCCTTTCCAAGGACTCGAATTATCCTTATGGAACCCAATAATGACCAAGTTATAATTTGCCAGCTCCTTTTTATACTGGGCAATATCCTTAGCCTTAATATGGGTTACTTTAAAATATTTGTTCAATGATTCATTAAAAGTGGTTCCTGAATCGTCTCCAAAATGAACGTACGCTATCTTCTTATTGTCCAATTTTCTGATGGGCATCAGGGAGAAATTATTCTTGGCAACCGTTATGGCTGCTTCAATGGCCTCTTCATATATTACATCGTTCTCGAGCCCGTTCAAATCCTCGTACAAATTCTCCAGATTCACGGGTTTATAATTATAGAGGCCCGCCTTGTACTTGGCCATCAATATTTTTTTCACTGATTCGGCCAACCGTTCCTCCGTAATCAAACCCTCATCATAAGCTTGAACGAATGTTTCTTTGGCCTTGAGTACGTTCTCCGGCATCAACAACAAATCGTTGCCCGCCAAAAAGGCCTCCAGTTCCACTTTTCCTTCAGGAGCAAATTCGGAAACCGCCTTCATGTTCAGAGCATCCGTAATGACCAAACCTTCAAAACCTAACTGTTTTTTTAAAACTCCGGTAACAATGCTTTTTGATAATGTGGAGGGATGCCCTTCCCTGCTCTCCAAGCTGGGGACATCCAAATGTGCCACCATGGTAGAACTCAATCCGGCTTCCATTGCTTTTTTGAAGGGATACAGTTCTATGGAATCCAACCGTTCCACGGAAGAGGTAATGATAGGTAAGGATTTATGGGAATCCGTAGCGGTATCTCCATGACCTGGAAAGTGCTTGCCACTTGAAAGTACGCCGGCCTTTTCCATTCCCCGAACAAAAGCTCGTCCTTTTTTAGCGACATTTTTAGGGTCTTCCCCAAAAGACCGGTTTCCAATGATGGGATTCTGTGGATTGTTATTGACGTCAAGGTCCGGAGCAAAATTGATATGGACTCCCAACCGCTTGGCATGTTTTCCAATCTGATAACCTACCTTTTCTACGATGGTACTATCTCGAATGGCTCCCAACGTCATGTTCCAAGGAAATGCATAAGTAGAGTCCAGACGCATGGCCATGCCCCATTCAGCATCGGAACCAATCAATAATGGCACTTTAGAAACGGATTGGTATTCGTTGGTCAATTTAGCTTGTTGTACCGGTCCGCCCACCAAAAAGATAACACCTCCTATACCCTGCTTCGCAACAAGGTTCTTGACCTTATCGGTCGCAGCTTTGCTTTGATTGGATGCAACGCTTACCATGAACAACTGTCCTACTTTTTCCTGTAGAGACATGTTCGCATATTGATTTTCGACCCATGCCATTTGAGCCATCGAGTCTTTGACAATCAAGGGATTTGATTGACCAAAGGTTTGAATGCATACGAGTAGGAAAAAGGGGAATTGGAGTATTATCCGCATAAATATCTTGTCTTAAACCTCAACTTAATGCTCATAAAAATATTGCATTTCGTCGAGGAAAGTATGGAAATTAAGATAAATTAAGGGTTTTACGATACAAATCTGGAGTGCCAACTTTCGCTAGCGGGAACCTCCCAGTTTTCCAAGTATTCCTGTTTGGTAGCGACCAAATTATTGAATACGATGGTACTTGGGGAAACTGATTTGGCCTTGGCCATTTTCTTAAAATCCACTAATGGTTTATAGGCAATGTATTCTCCTTGCTTGAAAGAAACGTTCATCCTATCCAAAAGCTCCACACTATATTTTTGCTCCAAACTTTGGATAAAGTGCACAGAGGTATCAATGGAACATCCTGATGCACTGACATTGGTCTGGTCCAATCCAATTACAATAAACCGTTTGTATTTTATCTCGAACCCAGCGTGAAGATCACTGCCATGGGCCGTCCATTCCTTCAAAAAAGCGGTCAGGCTTTCCTCCAATTCTTTCTGTTCTTCGTCAGTAAAACTCCTGTTGGCTTGGTATATCCAAACTCTGGAGTGGTCTGGCAATTCATTAAAATCTGCTAGCATATATTTTTTCAATAAGGTCTCGACAATGCTCGACCTGAATTTTAAAACTTCTTTTACAATCCCTGGGAATTCGCCAATACTTCGGCTACATCCAAAACTGTGACACTGTCCTCCTTCTCATGTGCCTTGATACCATCCGTCATCATAGTGTTACAGTAAGGACATCCTGTGGCTATAATATTGGGATTGGTCTCCAAAGCACCTTTAGTCCGTAGCACATTGACATCCATATCTCCCTTTTCGGGCTCTTTGAACATTTGTGCACCACCAGCCCCACAGCACAGTGCCGTTTTTTTATGACGTTTCATCTCCACCAGTTCCGCATTGGTCTTCGTAAGCAGTTCTCTTGGTGCATCAAAAACGGAATTTGCCCTGCCCAGATAACATGGGTCGTGAAAAGTGATTCGCTTGCCTTTATACCCATCCCCGGTAATGGTCAAACGACCGTTGTCGATAAGTTCTTTAAGGTATTGTGTATGGTGCAGTACATCATAGTTCCCGCCCAAACTTGGATACTCGTTTTTTAACGTATTGAAGGAATGTGGGTCACAGGTTACAATTCGCTTAATTTCATAGCCATTCAACAACTCGATATTCATCATGGCCTGCATCTGAAACAAAAACTCGTTCCCTGCCCGTTTGGCCACATCGCCCGTTGAACTTTCTTCTGTTCCCAATACCGCAAAATCAACATTGGCCTTGTTCAACAACTTTACAAAAGCTCTTGATATTTTCTTGGCACGATCATCAAAACTACCGGCGGAACCCACCCAAAACAATATCTCTGGCTGTTTTCCTTCTGCCATAAACTCTTGCATGGTCTTAACCTTCAATTGTTCGCTCATAGTTATAGATTTATTCGTTTACCCAGTTCAGACGGTCCATTTGGTTGTACGGCCAAGGGGCTCCGTTGTTTTCGATATTGGACATCATATTGTTCAACTCGGTAGGCGCCGCGGACTGTTCCATCACCAAATATCTGCGCATTTCCACAATAATGGACAATGGGTCGATGCTTACGGGACAGGCTTGTACACATGCATTGCACGTAGTACACGCCCAAAGTTCCTCCGGGGTGATATAATCGTTTAATAATTGTTTGCCATCGGAAACAAATTCTCCGTTATTGGCATCCATGATCTTGCCCACTTCTTCCAACCGGTCACGGGTATCCATCATTATTTTTCGTGGTGATAGTTTTTTACCTGTTTGGTTGGCCGGACATTCTGATGTACATCGCCCACATTCGGTACAGGTATACGCGTTGAGCAATTGCACCCAGTTCAGGTCCATGACATCGGATGCCCCAAATTTTTCTGGCTCGGCGGCATCTTCTTCGACCGGTGCAGCATAAGGGTCTGCATCAGGGTCCATCATCAATTTAACCTCCTTGGTAACGGATTCCAGATTGTTGAACTGCCCTTGTGGCTTCACTTTACCATAATAAGTGTTAGGAAATGCCAAAAGGATATGTAAATGTTTTGAATAGTAGAGGTAGTTCAAAAAGGCCAAAATGCCCAAAATATGTAACCACCATGCTGTTCTTTCCACCAAGATCAAGGAAGATTCGGAAATATTATCCAACAATGGCACCATAAATTGACTTACTGGAAATGCTCCCGCTTCGTGATAATGCTCGGCACCCAGTTGCTGCAACTGAAAATCGGCTGCGTTCATGGTGAGAAACAAAATCATCAATACAAACTCAATGTAAAGGATCATATTTCCATCTGTCTTGGGCCATCCCTTCATTTCAGGTTTTATGAAACGTTGAATCCTGATAATGTTCCTTCGTATCCAGAAGACAATGACCGCCACGATGACCAGTAGTGCTAATACTTCAAAAGAACCAATCAAAAAATCATAAACAGAACCTAGTGGCGAAAACAATCTATGTGTTCCCAAAAGTCCATCGAGGATGATTTCCAACACTTCAATATTTATAATGATAAAGCCTACATAAACAATAACGTGCATAATGCCCGCTACAGGTCTTACCACCATTTTCGTTTGACCCAAGGCTATCCTTGCCATGTTCTTCCAACGCTGCGATTTGTTGTCGCTTACATCAACATCCTTTCCCAGCTTAATGTTCCGGGTCAACTTTTTTACGTTACGTGCAAAAAAGCCAATGCCCGCTATCAGGGCCACGGCAAATATGATATTGGGCAGATATTCCATTTACGGGTTATTTTCTTTTTGTTCGGTGGGATTTTCCTCTTGTTCAGCAGGATCGTCCTCCGGAAGTGTGTACTCCTTTTGCTTTTTACCGAATACGGAAACGTTGACGTATCGTTTTGGGTTTAGTCTAAAGTCCTGAAGCAATAAATCCAGTTCGCGCGATGCCGACGCCAAATTATTGTAGAGGGCATCGTCTTTATGCAGCTTACCCAATGAACCTTCGCCCTGCTCGATCTTGGCTAGAATACCGTTCAATTTACCTACAGTACCCTGAAACTGTTCCAAAGTTCCTCCCAAATCAGCATTGACCAAGGAGTCGGAAAGTTTTGAAAAGTTAGAGGTAATATGGCTTACATTTTTAAGAGAGCTGTCCAATTGCATTTTGTTGTTATCCAACAGAACGTTCAAATTATCGGCACTTGTCTTAAAGGATTTTACCAACTGATTTAGCGAAGCTATGGTTTCCTGAAGTTGCTTTTTGGTCGGGTCGTCCAAAATTTGGTTTACGTTCATTAACAATGAATCCGCATTGGAGACCGCCCCTTCCACCTTCATCTGCAACGGGGTCAATTTCTGTTGTACCAATTCGGTAAGTCCGGGTTTTATTTTGGACTGTAGTGTGTCTCCCGATTTTGCCGGTGGCGCATTATCCAATACCGGCACAATTTGTACTCCCTTACCACCAATAATACCCGTATCGAACAATTCTGCGATACTATTACCGGAGAACTCAAATTTGTTGGTAACGGTCAAGGTCACCAATAATTTCCCGGAGCCATCCCTGAACCTGATATCGGTGACATTACCGACATCAAAACCGTTGATCGTCACCTTTGTTCCTGGTTGCAAACCTCCTACATCATCATAAACGGCGTAAAAAGTTTTACTTTTTTCAAAAAGAGCGGAGGATTTTAAGTAGCTAAGTCCAAAGATCAAGGCCACTATTCCAGCGACTACAATGATCCCAGTTTTTATTTCCCTGGATAGTTTCAAAAGATTCGGTTTATGTTTTAAACAAAATTAGGAATAATTTTCACAAGAGGGCATTTGAAGCATTGCTACTTCAACGCGTTCGTTATCGGAACCCTTACCCCATTTTTGTATGCAACTATATAGGATGTGGTATAACCCTTTGCATCCGCATCATTTTTCAACCGTTTAGCCGCCTCATAATTGCTGGCATTACCATACATATATCTAAACATGTTCTTATATGGCTCTTTGGACAATTGGTCCAGCCCGTTAAAATTATCCGGTCTTAAAGGTATCGTTTTTCCACTTGCCATGAGCTGCACTTTAAAAACTACACCCGTATCCTTGGATTCCACAACAGTTTCTTTTTCCGATTCGGATGAAGCTGCAGTATTGGTTTCTTGTTTTACCGGCTCCTTTTCAACTATTGTTTCTTTGATTATTTCTTTAGGCGTTTCTTCTTTGACATTGTCAACAACTTCAACGTCTTCGATCTTTTGTTCATCGGGAACGGAAATTGAAGTAGTAAGGCCCATTTCTTCTTTATATGCCAAAACCGCTTTAGCAATGGCATTTCCCATTTCTTCCTGACCGTTTTTTGAATTAAGATAGCTTCCTTCATTCTTATTGGTCAAAAATCCGGCCTCGACCAAAACACTTGGCATAAAAGTCTGGTGAAGTACAATGAATCCCGCCTGCTTCACTTTTCGGTCCTTACGCTTTAACTGTTTTGTAAAATTGTCCTGAAGCTTTTTGCCCAATTGTATGCTCTGGTCCAAAAATTCTTCCTGCATAATGGTAAGACCAATTACTGATTCGGGTGAATTGATGTCGTACTCGGCATACCGTTGTTCATAATTATCCTCCAAATAGATCACAGAGTTCTCTTTCTTGGCCACTTCAAAGTTTTGACGATTGGCATGCAACCCCAATACATAGGTCTCGGTACCATACGCATCGGAACTATGGGCATTGCAATGTACGGATACAAATAAATCCGCATTGGCCTTGTTGGCAATCTCCCCTCTCTCGAACAGATCCACAAATGTATCGTCATCCCGTGTATAAACGACCTTAATGTCTTGATGCTTCTCGAGCTGTCTTCCTACATTGAGTACAATGGCAAGGGCAATTTTTTTCTCCAAATAGCCGTTTCCAATGTTTCCCGGGTCATGCCCACCATGCCCTGCATCCAAAACAACAACAAATTTATCCTTCGATTGAACCTCGGTATCATTTTTGTTGAATGAGGTCAAAGGAAGGGCCAGAAGTATAAAAACTAAAAATGCCGACCGACTTTTATTCATAAGATTTGAGTAATTATAGTGTTCAGTAATGGTTAAAAATATTGTAATCCCCAATTAGTAGAACAAAAAATATATGTAAGTTTGACCCCTGAACTGGGCCAACTAGCACAAAAATAGGATTTATCACGTTGCAACCAAATAAACATCTTTTACTTTTCCTATTTGTTCTTCTTTGCGGCATCGCTACCTTAAGTGCTCAGGAAGATCCAATTAAACCCTTGCCCATCAAGGCCATAAAGGACACAATTTATGCTCCTTTGCTTCCTGCGAACATTCTTAGCAGTTCCACCAAAACCGATTCTGTTGAAACTGATACCGTGACCAAAAAGCAACCTTTGCTATTGGATAAAATAAAATATAAAGCTAAGGATTATGTAAAGTTAAGTCAAAAGGACAATAAAATTTACCTGTACGACGAAGCGGAAATCTATTACCAGGATACCGAACTCAAAGCTGGTGTAATTGTAATGGATTACGTGAAAAACGAGGTATATGCAGGCCGCATGAAGGATTCGTTGGGCAATTACTCCCAATTGCCTTTTTTTAAACAAGGAGAACAGGAAGTTCGACCTGACTCGATACGGTTCAATTTTGATACACAAAAAGCATTGATCTGGAATTCGAGAACAGAACAAGAGGCTGGTCTCGGGCAATTGGGCAGCGACGCCATGAAAGTTTATGCCGAAAAGACCAAAAAGGAGAACGATTCC
Source organism: Muricauda brasiliensis (assembly GCF_003057865.1). Classification (NCBI taxonomy): domain Bacteria; kingdom Pseudomonadati; phylum Bacteroidota; class Flavobacteriia; order Flavobacteriales; family Flavobacteriaceae; genus Allomuricauda; species Muricauda brasiliensis. The sequence goes on from NZ_QBTW01000001.1 coordinate 170,286, forward strand.
GTCTATTTCTTGAACGAAGGCAAGTTGACCACATCCAACGATACCGTTAACCCCGACTATTACATTCGGGTGCGAAAGGCAAAGTTTGTTCCTAAAAAGAAAATTATCGCAGGGTACAGTAACATGTACATTATGGATGTTCCCACACCCATAGCGCTTCCCTTTGCTTATTTTCCTTTAACCACTGGAAGGGTGGCAGGTATCCTGTTCCCTACCTTCGGTAACGACCCTAGAAGGGGATATTTTATACAAAATGGCGGGTATTACCTGCCCATTAGCGACTATGTTGATCTTAGTATCACCGGTGATTATTATACCAATGGCAGTTATGGATTGCAAGGTAGGTCCATTTACTCCAAAAGATACAAGTTCAACGGAAACGTAAATATAAGCTACGAAAACTTGGTGACCAGCCAAAAAGGTTTTGATGATTACAGTCGAACTAGCAATTATAATATTCGGATTTCCCACTCCCAAGACCCAAAGGCCAGTCCAAATTCCCGGTTTTCGGCTTCCGTTAACTTAGGTTCCAGTCAATATTATTCGAACTCCCTGAACCAATTTAACCGGAACAATTCACAAACAAACACCTTTGCATCCTCCATAAGTTACTCCAAAACATTCCCAGAATACCCGTCCGTAAATACCAGTCTTACGCTGAGCCATACGCAAAACAACCGTTCGGAGGAAAGGACGATAAACATGTCATTGCCAACTTTTCAGGCAAGTATGGAACGTATCTACCCTTTTGTGAAGCGGGATGCAGTGAAAAAAGGTGTTTTTGAGAACATCAATTTTCAGTATGATGTGAATGCACAGAACAGCATCACCACTACGGAGGAAAACTTTTTTAAAAGTGGAATGTTCGATGATGCCCGTATCGGGGCCCGCCATAGAATCCCTGTTGCTACCAACTTTAAGCTGGCAAAGTACCTTAGTGTAAGCTTGAACGGTAACTACGAGGACGTATGGACCATGGAAACCATAAGGCGCCGGTATGATGCCGAAATAGAGGAGGTAGTGACAGATACTATTTCCGGATTCGATAGGTTCAACAGGTATAGTTTCGGTACCAGTATCGGAACAACGGTCTATGGTACATGGAACCGCGGAGAAGATAAAAAAATACAGGCTTTGCGCCACGTAATGCGTCCCTCCATAAGCTATAGTTACACCCCATCCTTTGAGCAATTCTACGATAGTTATATTGATGAAGATGGAGATGAAGTGGAATACACCCCATACGAAACTAGTTTATACGGGAGACCTTCACTGAACAAAGGGAGTTCCTTGAGTTTTTCTCTTCAAAACTCCTTGGAGGCCAAGGTAAGGGACAAGGATTCCACGGCTACGGAACCGAAAAAGGTCAAAATCCTTAGCAACCTGAGTTTCAACGCCAGTTATAACCTTGAAGCAGATTCATTAAAGCTCAGTCCAATAAGTATGAGCGGTGCAACGGAAATCATAAAAAATGTGCCCATCAACTTTGCGGCAACGTTCGATCCCTATGCCATCGACAATAGTGGTAGACGAATTAATACGCTGAACATAAAAAATGGTGGAGGTATCGCCCGTTTAACATCGGCCCGAGTCAACACCAGTTTTTCCTTGAACAGCGAAATGTTCCAAAAAGGTGGGGCAAAGGAGAATACCGACGAGGAGAAACAGTCCAACTTTAGTGACAACCCATTTGCCATGGACGATGTTCGAGGGGAGCAGTCCAGGTTTGACAGAGGAAGAACCAATGAGAGGGAAAGTAATAAGGACGACGAGCAACAATTGTACAACAACAAATTACCGTGGGATGCAAGGTTCACCTATGTTGCCTCTTACAACAATAGTAATAGGCAAAGTGAGATAACCAACCACTCTCTGATGTTTTCCGGAAATATTCAGCTAACGCCGAAATGGGAAGTAGGGTTCAACTCCGGTTACGATTTAAAGAACAAGGGCTTTGCCGATACCCGATTTGCTTTTAAACGTGACCTTGGTAGTTTTAGGCTCAGTTTTGACTGGACTCCCTTTGGAAGGTACGAGCGTTGGTACTTCTTTATTGGGATAAAGAGTTCCATTTTGAGCGATATTAAATGGGAAAATAGAAGCCAGCGTTAATGGATTCTATTTTATCTTTATCCTAAATTCAATAAAAACTATTCTCATGAAAAAGATAATCAACACCTCAAAAGCACCAGCTCCAATCGGGCCATACAATCAAGCAGTACTTGTAAAAGACACTCTTTATATTTCCGGACAGATTCCGATAGACCCTGCTACGGGAAACCTTGTTGAAGGTGATATTAAAGCCGAAACCAAACAGTCCATGGAAAATCTAAAGGCTATTCTGGAAGAGGCAGGGATGACTTTTGAGCATGTCATCAAATCCTCCATTTTTATAAAGGATATGAACCAGTTTGCCCAAATCAATGAGGTGTATGGAACTTACTTTGATGCCGATACCGCACCGGCTAGGGAAACCGTTGAAGTTGCTAACCTTCCCAAGTTCGTAAACGTAGAAATATCGATGATCGCGGTTAAATAGTATCTCTGTGGAACTCCACCAAGCCTTCTATAGGCCTTCTTCTGATAACACCAAGAATCAGGTCGTTTCGCTCAATACAAGCTTTTAATTCGTCTTGCAAGAAATGTGCGATACTGCCCACGAAGCTCACAGGAACCTTTGTAGCCAGTTCATATTGCATAATATAGTTGTTAACGAACTGCTGTAGACCTTTTTCAATGACTCCCTTGCAGTAGGGATGCTCCTTGTTCTCAATAATGAACCTGGCAAAAGTGGCCAAATAGGTATTGGGGTTGGGCTGTTTGTAGAGATGCTCTTTGATTACATCGGCATCGAGATCGTATTCCTTGGCAAACTTCATTCCCAAATCCTGTGGCATTTTGTGGAAATAATAATCCCTGATCAGTTTACGTCCAAAGAAATTACCACTGCCATCATCCATTAGGATATATCCCAAAGATGTTACCTTTTGTATCAATTGGTGACCATCATAATAACTACAATTGGATCCTGTACCCAAAATACACACGATACCTTGTCTTCCAATTTTAGTAGTGGCGTAAATGGCCGCATAAGTATCTTCCCGTACCTCCGCCTTAGCATTGGGAAAGAAATCCTTGAAAATGGATTTTAAAAAATTCTTCATTCTATCGGTTCCGCAACCGGCCCCGTAAAAATAAAGTTGACGTACTTTTTCTTTGTTCTTGGACAGTTCAAAATTGTTGGCCAATCTATCCTCTATTACTTCTTTAGTAAGTACTTCCGGACTAAGTCCAAGTGTCTGGGTAACAAAAAGCTGCTCCCCTTTTTCATCAAGGGCAATCCAATCGGATTTAGTGGCGCCACTATCCACGATTAAAATCATACGTCGAGATTTAAGTATATAAACCTGAAGAGGGTTGACCCCTCTTCAGGATAAATGTTATGTAAGATATAAATTAAAGGCTAGCTGCGTGCAGAGCCAATTCTACCAATTTGTTGGAGTACCCAGTTTCGTTATCGTACCAAGATACTACCTTGAAGAATTTGGAATTCAGTTCTATCCCTGCATCAGCATCAAAAATAGAAGTCCTTACGTCTCCTACAAAGTCTTGAGAGACCACCAACTCCTCAGTGTAGCCCAAAACACCGGCCAATTCGCCTTCAGAGGCAGCCTTCATTGCAGCTTTGATACCTTCGTAAGAAGTTTCTTTTTCCAATTTAACGGTCAAATCCACTACAGAAACGTCAGCAGTAGGCACCCTAAAAGCCATACCTGTCAATTTACCTTCCAACGAAGGAATAACTTTGGTTACGGCTTTTGCCGCACCTGTTGCTGCTGGAATAATGTTCAAAAGAGCACTTCTACCTCCTCTATAATCCTTTTTAGAAGGACCATCAACCGTCAATTGGGTAGCTGTGGTAGCGTGTACCGTTGTCATCAAGGCCTCTGCTATACCGAACTCATCGTTAAGTACTTTGGCAATTGGCGCCAAACAGTTGGTAGTACAAGAAGCATTGGAAATAATGGTATCTGTTGCCTTAACATCTTTATGGTTAACACCCATTACGAACATAGGAGCATCTTTGGATGGGGCAGAGATAACTACTTTCTTGGCACCTCCATCAATGTGTGATTGGGCCATATCCAATGTGGTGAATATACCGGTACATTCTGCAACGATTTCAGCACCAACAGCGTCCCATTTCAAGTTCTTTGGGTCACGCTCGGCAGTAATTCTGATGGTATTTCCGTTTACTACCAGGTTTCCGTCCTTAACTTCTACGGTACCATCAAAATTTCCGTGGACCGAGTCATATTTCAATAGGTATGCAAGGTGTTCAACATCCAACAAATCGTTGATTGCCACAACATCCACATCACCTCTTTTTACGGTTGCTCTAAATACCAACCTTCCTATTCTACCGAATCCGTTGATTCCTATTTTCAAATTTGACATGTTTACTTTTTTTGTGTTTAAATTTAAGTTGTCATTATATCGGAAACTCTAATGAGTTCTTCGTCTATTTCTGTATGTGCCTTAATGGCTTCTGCCAATGGGGTAAGCACCAATTTAGTATCCCGAATACCGACCATTAGATTGGTTTTCCCCTCTAATATACTTTCTACTGCCTTTACTCCCATTCTACTGGCCAGCACGCGATCAAAACAAGTTGGGTTGCCTCCTCTTTGCATGTGCCCTAGCACGGAAACCCTAACATCGTAGATGGGCAGATGTTCCTCTACATATTCCTTAAGCTCAAATACGTTTTTACCAATTTTATCGCCTTCTGCAACAATAACAATACTGGACGATTTTCCAGAAGCCTTACTTCGTTTCAATGAATCCAACAAACGTTCCAATCCAAGGTTCTGCTCGGGAATCAATATTTCTTCCGCTCCGGCCCCAACACCCGCATTGAGTGCAATATGACCAACATCGCGCCCCATTACCTCAACAAAAAAGAGCCTGTTATGTGAGCTAGCTGTATCACGTATCTTATCAATGGCATCCACCACTGTGTTTATAGCGGTATCAAAACCTATGGTAAACGATGATCCCAAGATATCGTTGTCAATGGTTCCGGGAATTCCTATTACCGGAAAATTATATTCTTCTGTAAACAAAAGTGCTCCTGTAAAGCTCCCATTTCCACCGATTACCACAAAAGCATTGATACCCTCTTTGGTTAATTGGTCGTAAGCTTTCTTCCTTCCTTCCTTGGTTCTAAATTCTTCGCACCGAGCGGATTTTAATATAGTCCCTCCCTTATTGATAATGTTGTTTACGCTACGGGCATCCAAAGTTTTAAAATCTCCTTCGATCATCCCCTGATATCCACGGTAGATTCCAACACACTCAATATCCAAATATGCACAAGTACGGACTACGGAACGAATTGCGGCATTCATTCCAGGAGAGTCTCCGCCAGACGTAAAAACTCCTATTTTTTTGATTTCTGAAGCCATTCAAATTTTTAAGAGATCAAAACTAGGAAACTTTATTCAAATTTTAAATGTCTTAATAATTTATTTGTTTTTAAGGCCTCTCTCAAACGTTTTCGTAATAAATTAGTACAAAAACACTTAAAAATATAAAATATATCAGATTGATTATGGCCGATTTATGGGCTTTTCCGAAAAACGAATCAGGCTATCCTTCCCCATGACCTGAACCTGCCGCTCTTTAGGTAACGAATCCTCAACTTTTGACGGCTCTTCCCGCTTATTGAACACCTTTCTCATCAACTCTCTAAAACTATCAAAATCCACCTGGTAGGACAATCCCAGTCCTTGAGTATAGCCTTGCCGTTCGGCCAAGAATTGTTGTATTTGATTTTCCCGGTTAAATATCTTGGCACTCAAGGTACCTTCATCGTTCAATAGCACTTGTACCTCAACGTCCCCTGCAACCACGGTCTCCGAAACTCCACCTACCGGCACCCCTACTCTTCCGTTTACCAAGATTCGGTCGGATAATTGGGTGGATACCGTTACCCCTATCCTATCCTCTGTGGCAATATCTGCATTGGGATCGTTATAGCCCTGTTCGTAGGATACACCAAAGTTCAGTTTATCATTATTGCCCGAGAGAATTTGATTGAAAAGTCCCGAAGCAGTCTGAATCAGGTTGCCGGTTACGGCCTGTTGATTGATCCCTCCTGATTGCGGGTTTACAAAGGTGCCCTGCGCCAATAAAAAGAATGCGTTTCTTTCCTTGATAGTTGGGTCTTGCAACCGATACTCCAGTTCCGATTGCACAACGGATGTGGTGCCCGGAAAGTCGATATCAAACGTGATATTTGGACTTTCAAGTTCGCCATCCAATCGCACCACGACCTCGGTAGGGATTCTACCCGTGTATCCGGCATTATCCAAAAGTGGTGCGGGGTTTGCATTCAGGGAATAAACGGCTTCCAGCCCTAATTGGGCGGCCAATGGGTCTTGCTCCCACAAAATAGTTCCTCCTGGACGCACTTGGAATTTTTTATCGATAACACCACCATATTTAAAGTTATACTCCCCTGTGACCACTACGAAATCCCCATACATATTGAACTTTCCATTGGTGTTGATCTCTATCAGCAAAATACCTTCACCGGTTCCCTTCAGAGAACTCCCGGTGGTCTGGTCGACCACTATCTCCACTTCGGCCTCCGGGGTTACGGCAAGGTCAAATGCCATTTCTAGCCCTTGGTATCCTTCAAGAATCCGTTCTTCTTCCAAAGCTCCTTCGCCTCCCCGTTCTATAAAGTTGATAAAGGAATAATCACCTACGCTGGTTACATCGCTCAATGGAATCTTTAGCGAGGTTCCCCTTGCTGTGCTGGCATCCACTGATATGGTCAAAGCGTCAACAGGACCATAAATACTTCCCGTTCCATTGATAAATCCTTGTCCGTAGTACAGTGATTCCTCGTCGTACTCGGTATTCAAGATCATAAAACGATCGTTTTTGGTATCAACATCCAATCCAAGATACCAATCATCAAAACCTGTATGGCTAATGGTCCCGTCCAAGGTTGCGGTGGTTCCCTCTTCCACATCCGACAATAGCACATTTTCAAAATAAAAGGTTTGATCAAAGAGCCTTACCTGAGAGCGCGGGGCAAAATCATAGTCCACATTGAGGTATGGGATTCCGATTCCCGCATCGTTCAAAGCCAACTGTCCATTAATTGAGGGATTGTTCACATCTCCTGTAATCACTGCATCCCCACTTATAAAGCCCCGAATATTCGAAATGATATCTTGTCCCAGTGGCTTAAAGGGTTCCATGGCAAAATCCTTAAAATTGGCCGTTAGATCAAGTTCCTGTTTGTTGTTGATATTGGTTACCCTACCATTTACGCTCATGCGTTCCTTTCCATCATCATTCAGCCAAGTACTGACACCAAATTCGGTAAGATCGTTGTTCCCATAGATTCCGACCTCCAAATCACCCATTCGCATATCGTTGACGGTAAAGTTTTTGATATTTAGGCTGGAGGTGGGCAAATAGTTGCCATCTTTCTGCAAAATGTTGAGAAACCCCTCTACTTCTCCATTGAGCTTTAAACTATCTATAGTCGGAGTGATCTTGTTGAGGGAAACCAATTTGAACTGAAGATCTAAATCCTTATATGTCGAATCTGCCAACTCGCCCCTTAACCGAATCTGTTCCTCGTTATTGTTGTCCATCACCACATCCTCTATCCGGATGCTGTCCAAGGAACTATTGAAGATGACCTTGTTCTTGTCGTTTCCATTTTTGTTAAGTACCCACGTATTGCCCTTGAAACTCACATCCGATTTTTTTAGACCGATCACCGAACGATTGTTCTCGTTGAACGTATGGTAAAAATTGAGGTTGTAACTGTCATTGAACTCGCTCCCTCCTTTGAACTCCGTTCTAAAGAAAAGCGTATCCTTCAAGGTGGTATTGATCAAACTAAAATCCTTGATATCATAATACACCGTGGACATGTCCTCAACGGATACAAAGGTATTGAACAACGGGTTTTTATTATCGATCTTTAATTCAATATTATCGAACTTGTTCCCAAACGCTTCAATACTGGGAGATCTAAAGGTGAGCTTGAAATCACTTTGGTCGGCCTGAATGGCCCCACGGATAAATGTGTTGGCATCAAAAGTGATTTCCGGCACGAACACATCCACGATTTTATTGTAAATCCTAAAATTGAAATCGAGGTATTGCCCATCGGAAATCTTGAAGGGTTGATAGTTAGTATAAATGCTTCCCACGGAGTTCTGAACCAATTGGCCCAGCTCATTTATTTTAAAGCTGCCCCTCATGTATCCTGTAATAATATCCGGGGAGTTGATCTCTATGGTACGGATAGTATCGCTATCAAAAGAGGATACTACACTAAAATCCTCAAAATAATAGGTGTCATTTTTATTTTGATATGTGGTGTTGGAAAATCGCAATTGTCCGGCCATATCGTCCAGATTGTTGCCTTCGATATCCATGTTAACGTGCCCCTTGAAAATTGAAATGCTATCGTTGATGAATTTCAAGGCTTTTAAATCCGCATAATCGACGGCTGCAACAAAATTGAATTTGTTCTCACGCTCACCAAAGTTGGCCAACCCTTGAAAATCGAATCTGAAGTTTTCGTCGTTACAGAGAAGGACCCCATCGAACAATTGATTCCTTAGGATACCTGATACTTTTATTTTATTGTATTCGTAGCCATTGAATTCAAATTTGTAAACATCACCCGAAATCTCCGTGTTCAAACTCTCTGCTACAAAGCCTTTTCCTTCAACATTCATGTCCATCGACGCCAGCCCTAATTGGTCATTGTCTATAAACTCTCCAAGGTTGAAATCTATCAAGGATATAAATCCAATGTAAGAAGCATCTTCAATAGTCTGCACATTTGTCATTTGCAAATCAACATAACTATCCCCTACCGCAGTATTCAGGTTCACAGTAACATCTATTGAGGTCTCCGTGATCTCAGTATCTCCACGGACGGTGAACTGCCCGAGTTTTTGTACGGACGAAGGAATATTGTCTCCCAAAATTTTGGGCAGGATGCTCCGTAGCTGATAGTAGCTGGAGGTGAGGTTATCTATATCGCCCCGAAGTACGAAAGGAGCCTGCTCGCTGAACATGTTGTCGAATCTGAAATCTCCCCTGATACCTGTATTGTCCGTAAAAAGAAACAGATCATCTACTTGAAGCTGATTAAGTTTACCGCTAAAATTCCCAGTAAAATTCACAATCTTATCTTGCCCAAACTCATCGAAAAAGGCATTCACTTCGTTAAGGGCAACAGTGGATTCTGTGAAATTTGCCTCTATTTCCACCAAATCAACAAAGTTTGCCAAATCCTCACGGTCGTACTTAAACATGAGGTTACCCTTGAGCTCGGACTGCTCAGTGTCTATCAATAGGGAATCAAAACGCATGTATTCCGTGGTATATTGAAAATCGGCAGCCAGTTTCTCTAACCGGATACCCCTTTTGGCCAACGTGGACAAGTTTTCAATTTTTAAAGAAACATCCGGTCCAAGGATTTGAAAATCATGTGCCAGAATATCTATTTCGGAAAAGTTCAACACTTCGGCAGCTTCCAAGTTTTCATCGACCAACCTGAACTTTCCATTATGGATCTCCACCTCTCCCGATGACAAGAAAAATGGAGGAGTGCCTGGGGCACGGGGCTTCCCATCATCCAACTTATCCACAAAAACATCCAGATTGGTCTGAGACTCGTCTTTGTACGTCTTTAAATTAAAGGTGAGACCGTCCAACTCCATATCGCCAAATTCCATTTTATTATTGGCCATGTTCCTCAGGTTTAGAATGGAGGTAGTGAGTTTGCGTATATAAAAGAGGGTATCCTGTTTATAGTCTTCAACATAAACGCCTTTCAACCCCGCATTTAAATTAAATAGCGATATACTAACCCTATCAACTTGGATATTGGTCCCAAACTCTTCGTTCAACCTATCCGTTGCATATTTTCCCAGTCTGGTCTGTACCGATGGCATGGAAAGCACCAATGACCCCAAAACCAGAATAAGGATGATGGCCATTAGGATACGCAACAGTATTTTACGAAGTTTTTTGATAGGGCTTTTATGTTTTACCTTTGATGACCAATTTTTGTTCCAAAACCTGTGGAAAATTCAAAAAAATATATTCTAGCAATCGAATCATCCTGCGATGATACTTCGGCGGCCGTACTTTGCCATACAAAAGTACTGAGCAATGTTGTAGCCACACAAGAAATCCACAAGCAATATGGAGGTGTCGTCCCCGAGTTGGCATCCAGGGCCCATCAACAAAATATTGTTCCCGTGGTGCACCAAGCCTTGGCCAAGGCAAATATCGATAAAAAACAACTATCTGCCATAGCATTTACCAGAGGCCCCGGACTTATGGGATCATTATTGGTAGGGACTTCTTTTGCCAAGTCCTTGGCACTTGGGTTGGACATTCCCTTGATCGAGGTCAACCATATGGAAGCACATATTCTTGCCCATTTTATAGAAGATGAGGCGCAGAGGGCTCCTTCTTTTCCTTTTTTGGCCATGACCATTAGCGGTGGACACACACAAATTGTAAAGGTGACCGACCATTTTACCATGGAGGTTTTGGGTGAGACCTTGGACGATGCAGTTGGTGAGGCTTTTGATAAAAGTGCCAAATTAATGGGACTGCCTTATCCGGGAGGCCCACTCATCGACAAATATGCGAAGCTGGGAAATCCGACCGCCTTTACCTTTCCCAAACCAAAGGTCGATGGTCTAAATTTCAGTTTTAGCGGATTAAAAACCAGTATTCTTTACTTTTTGCAACGCGAGTCCCAAAAGAACCCTGATTTTGTGACAGAGAACATAAACGATATTTGCGCCTCGGTACAGTATACCATTTTGGAAATACTAATGGAAAAGCTGCAAATGGCTGTTGAGCAGACCAATATAACCCAAATTGCCATTGGTGGAGGAGTTGCCGCCAATTCAGGAATCCGTGGGAGATTAAGAGATGCTGAGGAAAACTTGGGCTGGCAAACCTTTATTCCTAAATTTGAGTATTGCACGGACAATGCCGCCATGATCGGTATTGTGGGATACCTCAAATTCAATAAAGGGGAATTTACCCAACAAAATATTGCCGCCAAAGCAAGATATGCCATAGGCAGCTAACTAATTTAAACCTTAGCTATGCAACTTTTTTACAACGCCAAATTGGACAATAGCGCCAAGCAATTTGTTTTTCCTCCGGACGAGAGTAAACACATCGTAAAGGTGCTCAGAAAATCCGAAGGGGATACAGTCCAAATCACTAATGGCAAAGGCTACCTCTTCGAGGCAGAGATTTTGGAGGCGGACCAAAAAAGGTGCAAGGTGCGCATTATTTCGGAAATTAGGACCATTCCCAAGAGATACAAACTGCACATGGCGGTAGCCCCGACCAAAATGAACGACCGCTACGAATGGTTTTTGGAAAAGGCTACGGAAATTGGCGTGGATGAGATCACTCCTATCGTTTGCGACCATTCTGAAAGAAAGACCATCAAACTGGAGCGGATGGAAAGAGTGCTGCAATCGGCCATGAAGCAATCTTTGCAAACCATTTTACCCAAAATCAATCCACCCATTTCTTATAAAGAATTCATGGAAACAAATATTTCTGTGGGCTTCAAGTTCATTGCACATTGCCAGAACGGGGAAAAGATGGAATTAAAACGAAGAGTTATCGCAGATAACGATGTCACCATACTTATTGGTCCCGAAGGTGACTTCTCCAAAGAAGAAATCGATTTGTCCAAAGAAAAGGGCTATGTCCCCATTTCCTTAGGTCAAAATAGACTCCGTACCGAGACTGCTGCAATTGTAGCCTGCACAACAGTTGCCATTATCAACAACTAAACACCGACACTTCATTTTTTTTACAAATGATTATCCTATTTTTAGGGTCGGTTAACCACTCTTCATGAAAAAGAATTTGATTTTTATGGTCTTGCTGGTGCTATTTGCATTAAATATGTCCATTGGTCAGCAAATAGCCATTCTCAAATACGGAGGTGGTGGCGATTGGTATTCAAACCCCACGGCACTACCCAACCTGATTGAGTTTTGCAACACCAACATTGACACCAAAATAGATGTGCAACCCGAAACTGTTGAGGCCGGGAGCATTTCTATATTCAAATATCCTTTTTTGCACATGACCGGCCATGGAAATGTGTTTTTTAATGATGATGAAGTCCAAAATTTACGGACCTATCTTTTATCCGGTGGGTTTCTGCATATTGATGACAACTACGGTATGGAACCCTATTTAAAAAGAGAACTGGAAAAACTATTTCCGGACAGGCAATTGGAAGAGCTTGGGGGGAACCATCCCATTTTTTCCCAAAAGTTCACTTTTCCCGATGGATTGCCCAAAATCCATGAACACGACGGCAAGCGTCCACAGGCGTTCGGCATCTTTGAAAAGGGACGACTTGTTTTGCTGTATACCTACGAATCCGATCTTGGTGATGGGTGGGAAGATCCTACCGTACATAACGACCCTGAAGAAGTTAGGACAAAGGCTCTTCAAATGGGGTCAAACATTATTGAGTATGTATTTAAAGGTTGATCAATGAACTCAAAAACAATAGCCAACGGAATATTGAGGGCTGTAGCCATAATGGTAGGTGCAGTACTGATTTGCTGGTTCTTTTATAAAATACAGTCCGTACTGGCCTATTTGGCCATAGCGGCCGTAATAGCCTTGCTTGGGCGCCCTGTTGTCAGGTTTTTGAGGGACAGGCTGAAATTTCCGAACACATTTGCGGTCGTGATCACCATGATATTTATGTTGTCCCTTTTCTTGGGAATACTTGCGCTATTTATCCCGCTTGTTGCCGAACAGAGCAAAAACCTTTCCCTATTGGATATGGAAACGCTCAAAAACGATCTTAATTCGCTGTACCTTCAAACATTGGATTATTTTGGAGCATCCACACGAAGTGTGAACAATATGCTTGACGAATCTAAAATCGAAGAAAACGTGCTCAAGGGACTGGACCTAAAATTTATTCCCAACTTCATCAATTCGATTATCAATGTTTTGAGCAATTTTAGCATTGGCCTGTTTTCAGTACTCTTCATCTCTTTCTTTTTTTTAAAGGACAGTAAATTGATGCAAAACGGTATCCTGACCTTTGTTCCCGATGACAAGGAAAGTAATCTGGTTAAATCCGTTGACAAGATCAATAATTTACTTTCAAGATATTTTGCCGGTATCCTATTACAACTGTTCATTCTCTTTGTAATTTACACTATTTCGCTCTTGATCGTAGGCGTTGAAAACGCAATCGTGATCGCGTTCCTTTGTGCCCTTTTCAACATCATCCCATACATAGGTCCGATCATAGGCGGGGTAACTATGGTTCTTTTAACAATGACCACTTTTATCGATGCCGATTTCAGCACCGTAATTCTCCCGAAAGCGATGTATGTTTTAATAGGTTTGACCGTGGGACAATTGATCGATAATTTCTTCTCCCAACCCTTTATTTTTTCCACAAGTGTTAAATCGCATCCGTTGGAAATCTTCTTGATCATTATCATCGCCGGACTTCTTTTTGGCGTGGTGGGAATGGTTGTTGCTGTTCCTGGATATACAGCGATCAAAGTAATTTTGAAGGAGTTTTTAGCCGAAAACTCCTTTGTTAAAAAACTAACTAAAAACCTATAGTTTTAGTTTGAATAAACTAATTTTAAATACTGGTCCACAGGAATTTATACTAAAAAATATTTCAACTGACATCGTGTCAGTTTTACTGGCGAAACCTATTTTTGAAGGAATTCTGCAAAAAGAGCTAGCCGAGCAGATTGAAGCTAAGAAAAAGTGCAAGAACAAACTCCCTACGTGGTTCCGAACGGCCAACATTTATTATCCGAACAAACTGAATATTGAGCAAACCAGCTCAGAGACAACCGCAACATATAAAGCTAGGTTAACAGATGGAAAATCACTCTTGGATGTTACCGGAGGGTTTGGTGTTGACAGCTACTTTTTTTCCAAAAGAATCACCACCATTTTTCACTGCGAAATCAACAAGGATTTGAGTGAAATTGCACACCATAATTTTAAAGTTTTAGGACAAAAAAATATTGAATGTCTGGCTGAGGACGGTATTGAATTCTTAAAAAATTCCTCCTATAATTTTGATTGGATATACGTAGATCCTTCTCGAAGAAATGATGCAAAAGGAAAAGTATTTTTGTTGGAAGATTGTCTGCCCAACCTACCCGAACATCTCCCCTTACTTTTTCAAAAAACCCAAAATATACTGGTAAAAACTTCTCCGCTTTTGGATATAAAATTGGGTGTTGAAGAATTGAATTTTGTGAAGGAAGTTCATGTGGTCGCCGTTCAAAATGAAGTAAAGGAACTTTTGTTTGTTTTGGAAAAGGAGTACCATGGAAGTATCAAAATAAGAACCATTAACGCAACCCCGGTACAGGAAGAGACCTTCGATTTTAAACTGGAGCAAGAGCAAGATTCCCAAGCTGATTTTGGCAAACCATCATCCTACTTGTATGAGCCCAATGCCGCAATTTTAAAATCAGGAGGGTTCAAATCTGTTGGAAAAAGCTACAACCTTGCCAAATTACATCCTCATTCCCATTTGTACTCGTCGGATAAAATCATCGACTTTCCCGGCAGAAGATTTAAAATCATCAAAGCACTGCCTTACTCAAAAAAATCAGTTAAATCAATGGACGTGGCCAAAGCAAATATTACGACACGTAATTTTCCCATATCAGTGGCCGAAATCCGTAAAAAACATAAAATAAAGGATGGTGGGAACAGATACCTTTTCTTTACCAAATCCATCGATGATTCATTGTTAGTATTGAATTGCGAAAAAATACAGGACTAGTCCAGATTGGCCATCCAATCAAAAAAGAGGTCTATCCAACCTTTCAACTTTTGGTCCTTCAATGCAAGAGAAAACCCATGGCCACCTGTTGGGTACACATGCATGGTAGTCGGAACATTGTGCTCCCTCAAAGCGTCAAAAAACATGATGGAATTTTCCACGGGAACCGCACCATCATCCATTGCATGCAGTAAAAAAGTAGGCGGAGTATTAGCTTGCACATGTTTTTCGTTGGATAAATAATTCACTGATTCATCAGCTGCATCCTCACCCAGCAGCGAAACCCTGGAACCTGTATGGGTACTTGGCACCCCTAACGTAATCACAGGGTAAATCAACGCCATGAAATCTGGACGGGCGGATAAATCATCAACTTCATCCTGCCTTTTGTAAACACTTTCATTATAGTGTGTCCCCAAAGTTGAGGCCAAATGCCCGCCAGCAGAAAATCCCATTATTCCAATTTTTTTGGAATCGATGTTCCACTCATCGGATTTGGACCTGACCAATCTAATAGCGCGTTGCGCATCCTGTAATGGGACAACATGTTTACCTTCGGAAATGGATTTGGACCCGGGCAATCGGTATTTTACCACAATGCCAGCTATCCCCTTTGTCGTCAACACTTTGGCTATATCGGTTCCTTCCCAATCGTATGCAAGACCAGCGTATCCGCCCCCTGGGAAAATAATCACTGCCTGTCCGGTCATGTTTCTTTTTGAGGGTAGGTATACTTCCAAAGTAGGTTTTTGAACGTTTGTCACCCAAAGAATACCATCATCAGATTTATTTATTACCTCTTCTTCATTAGATTGATGTTGATTAGGTATGGATTTTGGCCAAAGTGGCATTATGGTATCTTGTGCCGACATTCCAACTGAAATTAATATTATAACTAAGGTTGATTTTTTAAGTGTTTTCATAAAGTTGAAATGGTTATTGATTACATTCCCATTTAAAATTGGCCACTGGATCATTGGAGGCTGCGGATAGATTGTAATGCCACCACTCGGTTCTTATGGACCAAAAACCATGTGCTTCCATGGTTTCTTTAAGTAGTTTCCGGTTGTCCAATATATCTTGTGGCAAATCCATGTTATCGTGATAGGCCCTTTTTCCAAAGTAATCAAAGTCAGTCCCCATATCCAGTTCATTGCCGTCCATGTCCACTAACGTAATGTCCACGGCCCCACCCTTATTGTGAATAGAGCCCTTATCAGGATTGGCAACATATTGGGGATTGGGCACTATTTCCCACATTTTGTATTGTACGGAGTTGGGTCGGTAGCAATCATAAAATTTGATTTTGACACCTTTTTCCATAAAATCCTTATTGGCCTGTATCAATGCTTTTGCTGTTTTTACGCGGGTATAACATTCGGCACAATCGTAAACCTTGGCCTTTAGGAAATTATTCTCCGTGGCATAGCGCATATCATAGGTGAAATCCCCGCTAAAGTCGGCAAGCCTTACAAATAAGGTGTCGGCCAATCCATCAAAGGTTTTTAGGGCTGGTTTGGTCCTTTTATCCGTTGAATCTTTTAAAACTGAATCCAAAACCATTTTCGTTTCCACATCCACGGTATTGTTTTGATCGGTCTTTTTTCTTTGATTACAACTTATGGTAAGAAGAATTGAGAATAAAACAATTGAATATTTCATAGGGTTTATTTAGTTCGTTTTTTGCTGGCCAACCATGTATACAATGAATCTGTGGTGTATGCTCTGTCCCATGCATTATGGCCAACGCCCTTATATCTTGTATAGCGAACATCGTATCCCATTTCACGTAACTTATCGACCATCTTATCGGACTCCTCCACATTGATTACATCGTCTTTATCCCCATGGAAAACCCATATGGGCATTTCTTTGTCTATCCAATGGGCGTAAGGCAGGGGCGTCATGCCGCAGACCACCGCCATGGCGGCAAACTTTTCGGGGTATTGGGTCGCCAGCTCCCAAGAGGCACTACCTCCCCTACTCAATCCTGTTAAATAAATCCTGTTCTTATCCACCCGGTTGGCTTGCGTTACAGAATCCAACAATTGGACGACCGCATCGGTATTCCACCACTTTTGTGCATGTGGGTTCTGTGGGGCAAGTATTAAAAATGGAAATTGTTTGCCCTCAACCAACATTTTGGGCGGGCCAGTATCTTTGATTTCCTCAACATTTCTGCCCGACTCACCTCCTCCATGAAGAAAGAGCAATAGGCCGAATTCTTTGTTTTCGGATTTAAAATAATCCTCAGGATAGTAGAGGTAGTATTTTAAATGTTCTTTGGTAACGGTTTCCAGCTCATCTTGAACTAAATGGGATTGTCCGGCGCAGGCCTGAAGCATCAATACTGCGAAAAAAATAAAAAACCGGGATAGTTTGTTTTGCATTGTAATTGCAATTTACAAAAGTTTCTCCGCTATATCCTTCCAAGTATCCGCTCTCTCAAATGATGTGACATTGGTATTATGGGGAGAGGTAAACATAATTGACCTACCATCAAAAAAATCAAGGTTTTTGCTTCTATCATCTATAAGGACATCGCCTTTTAAAATATGTTTGTTTCCGCACAATATTCTATTTTGCCATGGAATAAATGGAAAATGTGTATCCAGCCAATCCGATTTTTCCCGTAAAGATTGTGGAAACTCCATCGCTGCGGATGCTATGTAAACCTCGTGTTTCTTGCTTAATTCTTCGAGTACTTCTTGACTGTCGGGCATCACCTTTAAACCGGCAAAAAATCCATCGCGCCTTGTATGGCCTTTAATGGATTCTTGATGAATTTCGGGAACGGTTTGCCAAAATTCCTTACCAAAACAGTCCTGAATTTTTACTTGGGCGTTAAACTCCTGATTGTAAATTTCCAGATGGGCGGTATAAGCATCTGCAATAACCTCATCCATATCAACAAAAATGACCATAGAAGTAGTATTTAAGTTGTGAAGTACGCAAAAACTGAATAAAAAATCAAAGTTTTCCACAATTCAAAATACAACTTTTACAATTTGGTCATAAGGCTATGATCAACCGATGAAATACCGGTTTAAGAATAGCTTAACGCAATTCAACGTCAAATAAAAACTGTTCAAAAAACTCCTTAAAAACCATATTGCCAAGCATTTATTGCTCAATACTTTTGCACCCGAATTTTAAGATTATGAAAGGATTTAGCAGAATATTAGGTGTTTTAATGGTGTTTACTTTTGTTGTTTCTTGCTCCACAGATTCTGTAGAGGATGTAGAAACTTTTCACTACGAATCTCAATTATCACCCATGGAGATGGAGATTCTTGACCTTGTCAACCAGCATAGGGATTCAATTGGTTTGAGTACACTTGAATTTGACAAAATTGCCTACGATTTTGCTATTGAGCACACCATGGATATGATTGATAAAAATAAAATCAGTCATGATAATTTTGACCGAAGATCCTCTGACCTTACCATAGCGGCCAAGGCCAACTACGTATCAGAAATTGTTGGACGAAATTTTGTTACGGCTAAAGGTGTGGTCAATGCCTGGCTAAAAAGTGATTCGCACCGAAAAGCAATTGAGGGTAATTATAAGTTCACTGCGGTAAGTGCAAAATTAAATGACAAAGGTGTTTTTTACTTCACCCAAATGTTTTACAGATAGTCTAACTCCTGCTTTATTAAAAATATTTTCCTACATATTTTTTATCAAAATATTTAATATCTGATTTCCCCGTATTACTAGATTTTATGCGTATTTACACGAAAACGTTGAATATCAGTTATTTGTTCATTTTTCCTATTTAATAACGAGTTTTTTCCTACAATTTAAAATATTTGACATATAATTACGTTTTAAACAATAATTAAAACATTTTTTTATGGATCAAGTATTACTTTACTTAAAAAAGTGCTTATTTACTATTTTAATCTTGTCTATTAATTGGACAGTAGGAGCACAAACCTTCGCGACAACCGTCAATAGCGAAAATGAAGTTGACAATTCTGCTAATGCAATTGACGGGAACCTTTCTACCCAAGCCACTATCAGGGCAAGCTCAGGCCTTGCTCTTGGTGCAGGAGCTTATGATGGACATTTAGAGTTAGAATTCCCATCTACATTACCATCGAATACACAATCGTTTGTTAAAATTGATACAGAAGATGACCTACTGCCTTCGCTTTTGGGAGGTAGTTTAGGGGGACTATTGGCTGATGTCCTAGGAACGGTCCTTATAGGAAATCAAGAATTTACGGTAACCATAAGTAACAATGGCGCCATGTTACTACAGGAATCATCAGGAAGTAACAATGCTTTTTCGTCAGATCAACTTAGAGTCGTAACGGATGCCAACAACGATTTTTTTCTGGCCATATCCCCTAGTGCGGATTATAACCGCGTCAGGATCGATAACCAAATAGGTGCTATCCTTGGTTTGTTCAACACTCGGGCTTTGGATGTATTCGGAGCTTTTTCCGGTAGTGACCCCAATGTATGCGGAACACCAAGCTACACCTCCTTTGATGGGAGCGGTCTTTCCTTGGACCTATTGGGATTGGGAGGGGCCGGTGTCACAGATTCACACTTGGCCATAGATGGTGACCCAAATACAGCTTCCGAAATAGGTCTCGGTGTTCTCGGTGTAGCTGCGAGCATTGAACAAACTATATATTTCGAATCCCTTTCCCAGTCTGGTGACAATTTTTATATCCAACTCGCCATTGATCCATCACTATTGAGCTTGGGATTGGCAAACAACATACAGGTTATTGCACAAAATGGTTCTAACTCACCTACCTTTAACGGAAGCCTTTCCTCATTACTGGATTTGGACCTTTTAGGGCTTTTGGAAGCAGGTCAAGTCGCTACCATACCCATAGATCCCGCTGGTCAGGCCAATCGAATTACACTTCGCCTATCGTCGCTATTAAATGTTGACATTGCACAATCCATCAATCTATATGAGGTTTTTCGTGCTCCTGCATTGCCCGATTTGGATGCCGATTCCCAAGATGTAAGCATCTGTTCGGGGGAATCTGTCGATTTGATAGCGACAACGGTTGGTGGGGCCGAGGTGAGATGGTACGATGCACAGACTGGTGGTACACTTTTGGCTACGGTAAATTCAGGTGACCCATATACAACCCCTGTTTTAACATCCAGCACTACCTATTTTGTTGCTTCTGCAGATCCAGCATGTCCAGAAGAATCACCAAGAATTCCTGTAGAGGTAAATGTCGTGGATATTCCTACAGCCGCCGATATAGACATTTCTGGAGATGAATCACCTATATGTTCATCCAACGATGTGGTACTGATCCCGTCAAGCGATATTGATGGAACATACACTTGGTTTTTCGATGTCAATGCGACCAGTGAAATTACCGATGGACTTACCGTTGGTTCGGTCAACTATTCCATTGACCCCCAAGATGGATCACTCACTATTACCGGACTAGATGAAGCTGGTAGCCCATACAACTATTTTGTACGAGTGACCGAATCATCCGCAGGCTGTGAAAATCCTGCTGGAGATCTACAATCCACAACAGTGGAAATTGTGGACTCGGGAGCAAGCATCTCCATAGATGCCACACCAGAAATTACACTAGATATACTGGCGGATATTTTTCAACTGGACCCTACATTTAACGTCTCGGGAAGTATAAGTGGCGATGCCAGTCCTGGTGATGCCATTATCCTAAACGTAAACGGACAGAGCTTTAATGGCGTCTTGGATACAAATCTGGATTTCAGTGTAGACGTGAATGGTATAGACCTATCCTTGGATGCCAACAGCACCATTGATGTATTTGTGGATGCCGGCCTATGTACTCTGACCGGAGGCATCGAAATAGACATCCCTGATTTGATCATCGATGATTTGGTTCAGACATTCTGTGCATCGGACAATCCCACCCTACTGGATTTAGTGGTCAATGTGAACGATGTACTCTTCTTTGATAGTCTTGATGCTGACCTTGCCCTAGACCTTAGCACACCCTTGGTTGATGGCGAAGTATACTTTGCTGGAATCTTGGATGTTCCCATTGAAGTACTTGTACGTGTAGGCATTTCAGTAAACCTTATTGATCCCCCGGCTCCAACCACTAGCGAAACTGAACAAACTTTTTGTGCAAGTGAAAATGCAACACTGGCTGACCTTCAAGTCAACGAATCCAGTGTCCTGTTCTATTCGGATGCCGAAGGAAATAATCTTCTTGACCCATCCACACCACTTGTAGACCAAGAATCCTATTTCGTTTCCAATGTAAGTCCAGAAGGCTGCGAAAGTACATCGTTATTGGAAGTATCCGTGCTGGTGGAAGAAGGGGAACCAATTACCGTTAGCGGCCAATCCGAGGATACGTGCTTGAATGAAGAGTACACCTATACCACCGAAAGTGGAAAACAGAATTACACATGGACGGTTACCGGAGGCACTGTTGTTGATGGTGGCGGCACATCCGATGATTTTGTATCCGTTACTTGGAACAGCCTTGATAATAATTCCATCAGTGTAGCATACGACGATCCTGTTTCTTGTACATCTACAGATTCATTTCAATTGGATATTGCGACCATAGAATGTGGAGAGGTATTGGATGAGGAGTTTTGCCTACGGGTATACAATGAGTTTTCGCCCAACAATGACGGCTTCAACGATTTCTTTGAAATTGAATGCATTGAAGACTACTCCAATACCATTGAAGTTTTTAACAGGAATGGAAATACTGTGTTCAAAGCGGTCGATTATCGCAACACTTGGAACGGCATAGCAAATGTGAACGGAATCCTGAACAAAGGAGACCATCTTCCTTCTGGAACATATTATTATGTGATCAACATTCCAGAACTGGACCGGAACCTTGTAGGCTGGTTACAACTCGCCCGATAGTCCAAATATTAAAAATCAATTCCATCAATTATGATAAAGAACATTCAATATAAAATGGTTGCTTCTCTGTGCATAGTCTTGGCTCACTTTGGCACAACAGCACAGCAAGCCCCACAGTACACACAGTACATGTACAATACCACTGTACTCAATTCCGGATATACCGGTACATCTGCCAACTTCGAGGCAAATGTCCTGTACCGCTCGCAATGGGTAGGTTTGGACGGGGCCCCGGAAACCCAATCCTTTACCGTTCAGGGAAGGACTGGTGAAAAAATAGGGCTCGGATTAACAGCGATCAACGATAATATCGGAGCATCCAACAATGTTCGCGTAAACGGCCATTTTGCTTATGAACTTACCACCGGGGCAAGCACAAAACTATCCCTTGGAATCAATGCAGGTGCCGATATCCTGAGCATTGACTGGTCCAAAGGGGTCTTTAATGACGATTTGGACCCTGTTTTTAGCGAAAACCTGAACAAGACAAGGCCCATCGTTGGGTTTGGGGCATTCTTTTATAGCGACCATTGGTATTTGGGAGCTTCGACAGATAACTTTCTGAACTCAGAAATATACAATGATGATGACCGTGAAGTAACCGATAGAAAAAGTCAATATTATTTTATGGGAGGCTATGTGTTTGACCTATCCCCATCCTTAAAGTTCAAACCAGCACTGCTTACAAAACATATAGCAGGGGCACCCCTAACAGTGGACATCTCGGCCAACTTCTTGATTCAGGAAAAAGTGAACCTTGGTCTGGCCTACAGATACGACGATGCGCTAAGTGCATTGGCCGGTTTTCATTTGGGCAGCAAATTCTTTATTGGCTATGCCTATGATTACTCTTTGACAGGACTCGAAAACTATAATGATGGGTCCCATGAAATCATTCTTAAGTTCACTGTTTTTGATAGGAGCAAAAGAGCATTATCACCCCGATTCTTTTAAAAAACCGCATCATGAAAAAAATAATACTACTCATAGTCCTCGGATACTCAATTGCAGGTATCGCACAGAGCAAATTGGAAAGGGCTGACAAATACTTCGATGAGTTCAAGTTTGAAAAGGCTATCGCTCTTTACCATGATCTTGCGTCGGAAAGCCGAAAAACATCCACGCACGTAATCCAGCGTTTAGCCGATGCCCATTTTAATATGAGCGAATACCAGAATGCAAAGGATTGGTACGTGAAACTCTATGCCATGCAAGGACAAAATGTTGGCGAAAGCAACATTATAAAACTTGTGCAATGTTTAAAAGCCAGTATGGAACCCGAAAAAGCTGATCAGTTGCTCAAGGACTTTTATTCTTCCGATCAAGATAGGTTGAACATGATTCTGGCACAAAAGGAACAATTGGAGAGTCTTAAGGAAAAAAATCAAAAGTTCGAAATCAAAAAGTTGGCATTTAACAGTAAAAAATCCGACTTCGCCCCGGCAATGTTCAACGATATGCTCGTTTTTGCATCGGCAAGGGACACTTTAAGGTCCAGCGGTAAGATATATCCTTGGAACAATCAACCTTATCTGGATGTGTACCTGACCAACCCGAACGTTGCTGATTATGTTCCAGAAAAGTTCTTGGACAACATGGACTCAGATTTCCACGACTCCAATGTAGCCTTCGCTCCGGGGTCACAGACCGTATATTTTACCCGAAACTACATTAAAAATAACAAGTTGAACGCCAACAACGATGGTCTATCCAATATGCAAATCTTAAAGGGTAGTATTTATCAGAACAAGCTTATTGAGGTTACATCACTATCGTTCAATAGTAAAGATTATTCCTGCGGCCATCCTGCAATAAGTCCGGACGGTAAATTCCTATACTTTACCTCCAATATGCCCGGCGGATATGGGCACAGTGATATTTATATGGTAGAACTCGGAATGGACGGGAATGCCATATCACCACCAAAAAATTTGGGGAAACAGATAAATACCAAGGGGCGTGAAATGTTCCCCTTTGTAGATGGTGATACGCTTTATTTTGCTTCTGATGGGCATTATGGCCTTGGTGGGTTGGATGTTTTTGGCTCCACTATTTTATCGGAAAATAAGTTTGATTTGCCCAGTAATTTGGGTGAGCCCATCAATGGAAACATGGATGACTTTTCCCTTATCTACAATGCTAAAAAAGACCTTGGCTTTTTTGCATCCAACCGATTCGGAGGCGCTGGGGATGACGACATTTACCAGATAAATAAAGCCAAACCAGTGGACTGCCTAGTATATTCCGGCTATGTCTTGAACAAAAATACAGGGGATCCCATACCTCTTTCCAAAATTGAACTTTACGATGGCGCAACTGGATTTGTAAGTGCGCTTCAAACGGATGGTAATGGCTACTTCAACATTACGCTGCCTTGTAACAAAGAGAATAAACTTGTATTCTCTAAACCCCGTTTCACTAAAGAGGAAGTAAGCATCATTACCGGAGAAAACCCTCAAGAACCCTCTGAAGAAAATATGATATACCTCACCCCTTTCGAAAGCTTGGTCGTAAAGGAGGGAGATGTTGAAAAAATTAAGGTAAACCCCATTTATTTTGAATATGACAAATCGGATATCACCACTAGAGCGGAAATAGAGCTGGAAAAAGTGCTCTATGCCATGAGGGAGTTTCCAGGCATCAAAATAAAAATCGAATCCCATACCGATTCTAGAGGTAGTGACCAATATAATTTTAAGCTATCGGACGATAGGGCAAAATCAACC
Organism: Muricauda brasiliensis; assembly: GCF_003057865.1. Taxonomy (NCBI): domain Bacteria; kingdom Pseudomonadati; phylum Bacteroidota; class Flavobacteriia; order Flavobacteriales; family Flavobacteriaceae; genus Allomuricauda; species Muricauda brasiliensis. Next base: position 194,789 of record NZ_QBTW01000001.1, read on the forward strand.
ATGAGATATTTAATATCCAAGGGCATAGACCATGATAGAATCGTAAGCGCCGATGGTTATGGGGAATATCGATTAAAAAATAGATGCTCCAACGGTGTCAAATGTAGTGAGCAAGAACATTTGCTCAATAGGCGTTCAGATTTTATCATCGTTGAAAAAAATGAAAATATGGAGAACGTCCAAAGATAATGTAAGTGGTAATCCAATTGTGGCCATGGATATGATTTTGAAATTTTATAAAGGTCAATCCTCATAATTCCCCTAGTCAAAACCAAGTATCCATAGATAATGGGCACTTGGTTTTACTTTTGGCAAATATCCACTACCTTCACACATTACAAATACGTAGGGGGATACCAAATGTTTTCTTTACGTTAAAAACCAACCTTGCATGCTGCCAAAAGGAAATTTTCCCGAAAAAGTCTTTTTGAATGGAGAAATCGTATCTGCCGAAGATGCCAAAATATCAGTTTTTGATCGAGGTTTTTTGTTCGGAGACGGCATTTACGAAGTTATGGTACAATTGGAGAACGGTATATTCTACAAAAAGGCCCACTTGGACCGATTACAGGACAATTTGAATAAAATCGGTATATCCTACGATGTCAAAAATATTGATGATGCATTGGAACCACTTCTCAAAGCCTCGGGTCTAACGGAAAAATCTTGTTTGATCTATATGCAAGTAACCCGTGGGACAGCTCCAAGGAAACACTCCTACCCAAAAGATGTTCCTGCAAGCGTGATGATGTATGCGCTTCCCTATGTACTTCCCACCATCAACCTAAAACATATAAAAGCTATCTTGGAGCCAGATTTTAGATGGCATCGATGTGATATTAAATCCATCTCCCTGCTGGGAAATATTATGGCCAATGAAGCTGCAATGAAACAATTGGCAGATGAAGCTGCATTGGTACGTGATGGCATGATTTCGGAGGGCTCGCACACCAACATCTTTTTTGTAAAGAATGGAACCATGATCACTCACCCTGCTGACAATCATATTTTGAACGGCATTACAAGAATGATTGTGATAGAACTTTGTCAAAATCTTAATATTCCAGTAATCGAAAGACCTATTGCCGAAGACGAAATTAAACACATGGACGAAGCATTTTTTACAGGTACCACGACCCAGATAGCATCCATTGCCATATTAGGTGAGCATCAATTTTATGAAAACGACAATATTGGCAAAATCACAAAAAGGCTTCAAGAGGCATTTGCCAAACTAAGAAGCATGGACACATCACAATCAAAACTCTAAAGTTTACCCTTTGAAACGAACCACTAAAACTTCAATTATGAAACAAATCACCTTAGGCCTAGTTTTGACGTTTGCTTTATTTGGCCATACAATGATGGCTCAAGAAATCGAAAAAAAGTATTCCAAAGAAGTAGAACGCTTGACTGAGAAAAAAGAGGTCGGGCAAGCTTTTGATATCATAAGGTCACAAAAAGACCAGACCACTGAAGACCTGATTACCTTGACAGAGGTCTTGGCCCCTCCATTTATGGAAGACGAAAGAGGCAAAGTTTTTGCCAAGATGTTGGAAGAAGCCGGAGTGGATAGCCTGTGGACGGATAAAGTCGGAAATGTAATCGGATTACGAAAAGGAACTTCCGGTGAAAGGGGCTATGTGGGGATTGATGCTCATCTGGACGTTGTTTTCCCCGAAGGAACGGATGTTACCGTAAAAAAGGTAGGAGATACCCTTAAAGCACCTGGAATTGGTGATGATACCAGAGGTCTTGCGATGTTGATCAGTATGCTAAAGGCCATGAACAAATCTGGAATAAAAACCGAAAAAGACCTGCTCATTGTTGGCTCTGTCGGCGAAGAAGGTCTCGGTGACCTCCGAGGCATGAAATATATGTTCAATGAGTCCGGATTGGATATTGATTCATGGATAGCTATTGATGGGGGAAATCTCGGCAGGATAAGCAATGCTGGATTGGGCTCCAAAAGGTATAAATTGCTCATCAAAGGAAAAGGTGGCCATTCTTGGGGGGCTTTTGGACTGGCCAATCCTCACCATGCTTTGGGCAAAGCCATCGATATCTTTTCAAAAAATGCTTGGGAATATACTTCTGGCGACGTTACTAAAACAAGCTTCAATGTGGGCAGGATCGGTGGAGGAACTTCCGTCAATTCAATTCCGTTTGAATCGTGGATGGAAGTGGATATGCGAGCCATTGACCCTAAAAATCTTGATGAAATCGAAATCATTTTCAAGGAATCCGTGAAAAAAGCAATTGCAGCGTATAATGCCAGCGGTGTGCGAGGGAGAGTTACTTACGAACTTATTAAAATTGGCGACAGGCCATCGGGAGAATTGCCAGCTTCCCTGCCCTTGGTCCAGAGAACCATGGCAGCCACCAAGTTCTTTGGAGAAACCCCTAGACTGGGTCGTGGTTCCACCAACATCAACATCCCTGTTGCCAAAGGAATACCCGCGGTCTGCATTGGTCGAGGCGGACAAGGTGGTGGGGCCCATTCCCTACACGAATGGTACTTGAACGATGAGGAAGGAGATGAGTCTATTCAACTAGCCTTATTGATTACATTGGCTCAAGCAGGCCTTAGCAAATAGCATATAAATAAACATGGTTTGTTCTTTTAAGTGAGCAAACCATGTTTATCTAGTTTCGACTAAAAAGTTATTTTGTTTTGGTAAACACCAAAGCCTTGCCCCTATTTTGTGTTACCACAATGTAAGGGTCTCCCCCTCCAGCTCTTTCCACCTGTACCATATCCTTAGCGTCTCCGGTAACCTTAAAACCACTTTCCTCGGCATTCTTAAATTCAAAACCTCCTTTGTTATCGCCTAGCAATATTCCTCCATTGAAAGCATCATACCTTCCAATGAAAGCCTCATTGCCAAAATCGTTCCCTATCATTAGAATGTCGGTCGCAGTGTTTCCTGCATTAGTGGTTATCATACATTTGATTGGTGCCGATTGTGTCTCCCAAGGAAGTTTTCCCATTTTAAATTGCCCAGTTCCATCATTTTCAAAATAGGTGGTTTGGTCATGGTTCGCCATGAGCTCATCTGCTCCTTCGAGCTGTTCTGGAGTGAACAGGTTATCCTTGGTAGTTTTGGCATACTCCCTAAAATAGTTGAATTTTTTTCTGAACAGGGGACTTTGCCCTATTAGATCACCCCAAAAATTAACTGGATAGGGGTTGTAAACGGTATCGCCAAAATTGCCTTTAAAGTAAGCGAACATTATAGGGTCAATGGCTCCATTATTATCAAAGTCTTTAGCTAACATGGTAACCGGCCTTTCCTGTGATGGCTGGTACAAATTGTTTTTTCCTAAGTTTCCAGCAATCAAATCCACATCACCGTCATTATCAAAATCCTGAGCCAACACACATTCCCACCATCCGGAAAGTTGTTGCATCCCGGTTTGATCCATCTTTTGAAAAGAGTCTTTTTTATTTATAAAAACGGTCACGGGCATAAACTCTCCCACCAAAATCAAATCCTTTAGATTATCATTGTTCAAATCGGCCCATTTGGCATCGGTGACCATTCCAGGTTTTCTAAGCTCTTTGCTATAGGCATCGGTCACATCGACCAGTTTTCCTTTTTCATTTTTCAACAGATAGCAATCATCTGGTTTTGGATATTGGGAAAAAGGAGTACGCCCACCTATAAATAAATCCACGTAGCCGTCACCATCAAAATCCTCCGCTTCCACTACGGAACCACTTGAATTTATTTTTGGCAATTTATCCGTTGATCTTTCGAATTTTCCATTTCCTTGATTGATCATAAGGTAATCTTGATAGTACGGTGAGTCCAAATCGAACTCATTACTACCCGCCACCATGTATATATCCAGGTCACCATCGTTGTCCAGATCAAAAAGGGAAATACTTGTTTCCTCCCGCTTTTTGTTACCTTCATCTTCGAACAAAGGTTTTCCTGTAAAACTCCCATCTGAATTTTGGGTAAAAATCATAGGTGAGTACCCAGATGAGCTTCCAACGATAAAGTCCTCAAAACCATCACCATTTATATCGCCCTTTGCTAAACTTGGGCCATTTTGGGTCAGTTTGTGCGGAAGGGTTGGCTGCACATAAAAATCGGCCTTATCCATCTCTTTGTGAACGTAGTCAACACCAATCTGGTCAGAAATTTCCTGATATATTGGCTTGGTTTGTTTAGGAGCCAAAGGAAATGCCAGCTCTTGTCGGTCTATGGATTTGGACTCGCTATGATCAATGGTCAACTTTTGATTGACCTCTATATTTTTTATTGTTTGATATCTCCCATCGGGCCATAACACTTCGAGCGATTCTATTGTTTTTTGCGGTCCAAGACCAAAGTGTGCCATACTTTCCACAGTGGATAGGTACCCCCTATTCAACTGATGCTCATAATACTGGAAAGTTCCATCTGCAAACCGAACCGCCACTTTTGTTCCAAGACCTGCGGTATTGGATTTTGGCCCTTTTAGGTTTAGTTGCAGGTAATTGTTGGTGCCTGTTTGCTTACTTTCCAAATTATTCTTGAACAGGAACGCTTCATCATTAATGTTGCTCACCACATAGTCCAAATCGCCATCACCGTCCAAATCGACAAATGCTGCCCCATTTGAAAATGATGGTATGTTTAAGCCCCATTCTTTGCCTACGTCCTTAAATTGCCCATCACCTTCATTGCGATAAGCATAGTTAGGTATTTTTACAACAGGGATGGAATCCAAGATTTGGGCCGTGCTCAAATACTTTTGTACATTAAAATTGAACTCACCAAAATCGAGATCGGTTATATCCCTTGGGAAGCCGTTTGTAATCAATAAATCTTTGCGACCATCGTTATCGGCATCAACAAAAAGTGGCGACCAACTCCAATCCGTTTTGGCAACACCTGCCATAAGGCCAATTTCGCTATAGGGCATATTGGGCCCTTGGCCCATTTGAAGCATGTTACGCATATACTGATAGTCGTAACCATACTTGTCGTTCATGTAGTAATCGTTATAATTTGTTGCCTTGATGGTAGTCTTTAATCTATAATTTGTTTCACCGAGCATATCCAAAGTGAGAATATCCAAGTAACCATCGTTATTAAAGTCGGCAACATCGGAACCCATGGAAAATTTGCTTTGGTGTTTTACATATTCCCCTATCTTATCGGTAAACGTTCCATCTCCATTGTTTATATAGAGGATATCGTTGCTCAAGTAATCATTGCTTACATAAATATCGGGCCATCCATCGTAATTGAGGTCGGATACGGCAACACCCAGTCCATAACCTTCAATGGTAATGCCAGCCTCCAATGTTACATCGGTAAAGGTATTGTCACCATTGTTACGATATAGACGGTCGTTACTTAAAGACGAACCGTCGGTTATTTTTTCTCTGTAATTGGCAGGCAAAATATGTATGTCTACATTATTAAGCACATAAAGATCCAAGAGACCATCTTTGTTGTAATCAATAAATGCAGCGTTCATGCTGTTACCTGTATCAGCCACGCCATATTCTTTTGCCATTTCTTTAAAAATAGGGACTCCATTATCATCCACACCTTGGTTGATGTACAATATATTGGCCTTCTCTTCAGGACTTTCATACATCGCCGCGCAGACATAAATATCAAGAAGTGAATCATTATTGATATCGATTACCGCTGCCCCTGTCTTCCATTTATCCAATGCCTCGACACCTGATGCAGCAGAAACATCCTTGAACTTGAAATCTCCTTGGTTAAGGTAGAGTTTATTGGTGACCTGATTTCCTGTAAAAAAAAGATCAGGCTTGCCATCATTATTAAAATCGCCGACTGCTACACCACCTCCATTGAAGATATACTCACTGGTAAGAATATTAAAGCTGTCGGTCTCAACTATCTTATTATTGAATGATACACCAGAGTGATTGGAAGAAACCTTTGAAAACAAAGTATTCTCTTTTTTCTTTGAGCAAGAAGCAATCAGTAATAATGAAAGTGCAATGAAAATATAACTTTTATTCACTGTGCTGAAGGTTTTGATGATTAACCAAAATTTTGATGAAATTTCGACGGCTTTAAAGCATTTGTCTCCGTTCCATTGAAAATTTGATGTGTTTATGTTGATGGATATACCCAATTACTAAAAATACAAATTCGATTTTTCCATCTTACCTATCTATGATTAATATTGATTAAAAACGAATTAATTTTTAATTAATAAGGTTTGTCCCTAATTAAAATAGGTTGCCAATAAAATTGACAACCTATCTCTCTACTCGAATTAAATTAAACTAACTCAGGTCTACTTATCATTATTGCCATAGAGGGCTCTGTTCCAACACATTCCCACTTTGGTCAATAGCATTGATAGGAATAGGGAACAAATCATGTTTTGGTTGATACTCATTGAATTTTGAATCATAACCAGCTTGATCTAAATCCTCTGCTTCGTTTTCTATATAGGTATTGATTGTTTCCATAGCATTGCCCCATCTTCTTAGGTCGAACAATCTATGTCCCTCCATACCTAATTCCAAGCGACGCTCAAAACGTATTGCCTTTCTAGCAAAGGCCTGATCGGGAAAGGATGCATAAAGCTCTATTTGATAATTGGCCGCATCTGTATCTGGAACAGGATCATCGTTTTCATCCAAGGCCTGTACATATGTCATGTTCTTTGCCCTCTCACGTACCCTGTTCACATATTGCAATGCCAAAGGCAAGTTTGGACTGGATTGTTCTGCAGCTGCTTCAGCCGCCATTAATAATACATCGGCAAAGCGCATAATGTTATAGTTGATACCTGACCAGTCGGATCCCCAACCACCCGTTCCGCGGTTGGCACCTACTTCATCTGCTTGGTAAACGTTCTTCTTGGGCAAATAAGGTCCTGAGATATCACTAAAAGTTGCCCTGATCCAAGCCTTTCCTGGATTACGTCCAAAACCATTATAATCGATTCCTCTACGGGAAACTGTGTAATCCAACCTTGGATCTAATGGTCCTGTATGAGGTGTAAAGTCCGTTGGAATTTCAGGTGTCTCTTCATTGTCATCATGATCATAAGTGGAGTTGATTCCGTAATCACTGACTACATCGGTAGCGGCATAAGTGTCCAATAGCGGCAATCCTGAGCCATCTGTCTGATATGCATTTACCAAATCTTGAGTTGGCTGATAAAAACCACAACAAGTACCCAAGGGTCCTCCACCTGGGAAATTTAATGTACCGGCACCGTTACCATTAAACGAACGTCCATCATCGGATGCAAACTGAATGGCAAACATTGATTCAAGACTATTTTCTCCTGCAGCGTTAAAGTTGTCTACAAACTCTGTATTTAATGTGTATGGTCCATTATTGATAATATCATTGAACAAGGGCAATGCCTCGTCATATTTGCCTTGGTACAAGTATGCCTTTCCTAAAAAAGCCTTGGCCACCCAAGCGTTTGCTCTACCAACAAGTATTTCATCATCCAACCTTTCTATGGCAGCTTGAAAATCAGCTTCTATTTCGGCCCAGATAGGTCCAGGATTGGGTTGATTGAATTCTTCATTCACCAAATTCTCTACAGAAATAAAGGATGGATATCCATAGAACTTTTGAAGCTCAAAATTAAAATACCCTCTTAAAAAATAAGCTTCACCTGCTTGTCTTGTAAAGTCTTGGTCCGTAATCTGATCTATCAACGCCAAAACCGCATTACTCCGGTTTACACCGCCATAAAGCGCACTCCATCTTCCTAAAAACCAGCTATTACCGGTTTGCCAGTCCAAGGTTTCTACTTGGAACAAGGCCGTGTTGTCACCATCGGTACTTCCACGGTGCGCATCATCGGAAACTACATCGGCCCACCAGTTGTCACCACCAGCGGCAACTCCCTCTCCTTGTCTATTTACACGCTCACCATCCATGGCCGAGTATGCAGCGGTCAGCTTCAGCTCTACACCGGTTGCGGTCTGTAAATCCTGATCCGGTATGTTCCCGGTAGCCGATTTCTCCGTAAAATCATCTGCACAGGCCCATAGCAATAGACCCATCAGCATTGTTGAAAATATTATCTTCTTTTTCATTTTTTAAAATTTTAGATTAACTCCAAAGGAATAAATTGCAGCCAAAGGGTAATTGTTGTCCGAAACCCCTATAGTAAGGTTATCTATGGCTCCCCCATCAAGTCGTGGCTGTAGTTCTGGGTCTACTCCATCGTAACCTGTAATAGTAAATAAATTGGTTCCTTGAAGATACAAACGAACACTGTCCATTCCTAAGTAACTTGAAACCTCTTCATTGAAAGTATAACCTATTTGAAGGTTTTTCAATCGCATGTAGGAACCATCCTCTACAAAAAATGAGTTCGCCGCACCTTCATTGTTTGTGATACTTTGGCTAAGTGCCGGTAATTCAGCGTCTAGATTGTCCGGAGTCCAAGAATCCAATACTCTGACACTTCTGTTTGCGTTGAAAAAAGAAGGGAAATCGGTGTATACCTTATCATTATTGAAGATATCGTTTCCTTGTGAACCTTGGAAGAATGCGGACATATCAAATCCTTTGTAACCCATTCTTAAGTTGATACCATACGTGAAATCCGGGTGAGGAGAACCAATAAAAGTTCTATCATCATCATTTATAGTCCCGTCTCCATTAATATCTCGATATCTAAATCTACCAACACCATCTGCATTAGTAGCAAACCCTTGGCTTGGCGCATTGGCCACTTCGGCCTCAGAAGCAAAGATACCATCAACGATTCTACCATAGAAAGAGGAAATGGGTTGACCTTCTTGTGTTCTGGTTACAGTTCCCGTAGTTCTAAAACCACCAAAACCTGTTTGGAAAGCACTGATTAAATCAAGTACTTCGTTCTTGTAATGTGAAAAGTTAACGTCGATACCATAGTTAAAGCCAGAATCGGTTTGATCTGAAAAGCTTAAAGTGGCATCCACACCTTTATTTCTAAATGAACCCAAGTTTACATAAGGAGGGGCTGCGTCCAAAGCAGTGGAACTATATAAGCTACCATCTTGATTGATCAAATCTTTGGTCGTAATGGTAAAATATTCTGCAGAAAAGTTCAGCTTATTGTCAAAAAAGCCCATTTCAATACCAAAGTTGGTGGTCTCTGAAGTTTCCCATTTTAAATCTGGATTTCCAGCTGCTGACAATATTGCTCCTTGAGTTATACCTGCAGCACTTCCATTATAGGCATAATTTGCATACTGCTCACTTAATATAGAGAAGTTTACTGTTGGGTTGTCCACTGGTAAGCTTTGGTTACCCAACTGTCCCCAAGATCCTTTCAACTTTAATCTGCTCATAAAGGAATCAGTTGGCCAGAAGTTTTCGTTGCTCACGACCCAACCTGCACTGAACGAAGGGAATATATCGCTCTTATTGTCTCCAATAAATCTTGAAGATTCATCACGACGAACCGTTGCGGTCAAAAGATATTTGCCGTCGTAGTCATAGTTGACCGTACCAAACACAGAGAACAAAGATGATGCGTTATCATAGGCATAAGCCACGTTGGGCGCACCTCCACCATTGCTCAATAAATAATAATCAGGTCTTTCATAAAAATAGTCGGTTCTAGAAATCTCCTTTCCTTTACCATGGTTGTCCAATGCTTCAATACCAATAAGGGCATTAATACTATGATCTCCAAAAGATTTGTTGTAGTTCAATGTGTTTGTCCAAACCCATTCGTAAGTATCTTGATCTGCTTCGGTCAAGGTATTTGTGGCAATAGGCTCGGAAGATTCTGGAATCAACGCTCTGAAACGTCTATCGTTATAAGCCCTGATTGATCCACCAAATGAGGTTTTGAACTGCAATCCATCCAAAATATCAACTGTTGCATAAATATCACCGAAAACCCTGAAAGTCTTAGCAAAATTGTCTTTCTGTCTTGTGGCCTCCGCAACAGGGTTGTTAGGATTGGAAAGACCTGTATCGTTACTGTAGTTACCACCAAAATTACCATCGGCATCATATACAGGCACCAATGGTGACATTCTTTGTGCAAAATTGAACCAAGATTGCCCTCCACTTCTGTTATCAAAAGAAATGTTGGCGTGTTCTCCTATTCGGATTCTATCTCCGACTTTAAACTCCGAGTTCAACCTTACGTTTCCTCTTTTGAATCCTGTGTGAATCTGGATACCTTGACGGTTCAAATAACCGGCAGAGAAAAGAAATTTGGATTTTTCGTTACCGTTTTCCAACGTGATCGAAGCATTTTGGGTGATGGCACTTCTATAAATTTCATCTACCCAGTCAGTTCCATTTGGAGCAACATTCATGGTAACTGGCACACCTTGGATAGTTTCTGGCACAACAGGAGTTGGGCCATTTCCATACTGTGGATGAGAAGGTGTACCACCATCATTCAGTATACTTTGCCAAAGCATTTGTCCATGCTGGGCAGGCGTCAACATTTCAGGTAAATTGGTAGCTACGGAAAAACCTGTATACATATCCAAGGACACCCTAGCCCTATCCAGATTATATCCGCCACTCTTAGTTGTTACAATCACAACACCATTGGAAGCTCTTGCACCATAAATAGCGGCTGCACCATCCTTTAGTACGTTCATTTGCTGAATGTCCGCTGGGTTGATCGAGTTCAAAATACCAGGGTCATCCGTTTGGACACCATCAATAATATAAAGTGGGTCGTTACTGTTACCAGAACCGAAACCCCTTATACGCACAACAGGAGTAGATCCTGGCTGCCCATTATTGGTTATGGTAACACCCGCAACCCTACCTTGTAAGGCCTCTGCTGCGTTTACCACAGGTGTTTTGGTTGCTTCAGCAACATCAACCGTTCCTACGGAACCTGTCAATTCACCTCTGGTCTGCGTACCATAACCTGTTACAACCACCTCATCCAAGGCAGCGGCATCTTCCTGCATGGTCACATCCACAGTAGAATTACCGTTTACAGGAATTTCTATGGTTTTAAACCCTACATAAGAAAAGATTAGAGTAGCATCGGAAGCTGCTGTAATGGAATAGTTTCCATCAAAATCTGTCTGTGTTCCATTAGTGGTACCTTTTACAATAACATTGGTACCTGGCAAAGGTGTTCCAAAATTATCCACAACCGTACCCGTTATGGTTAATTGGTAAGGGGGCGAAGTAGCATCACCCGAGTCCGGGGCCGCTGCAAACGCAGATCCACCCACCAACATCATTGTCATTGACAAAAAGAATGTCTGAAAAGCCTTTAGGGCACCAGACAACCTTGTCAAAACTTGAATTCTGTTTTGATTCATAGATAGTCTATTTAGTTTAGTTATTTCTAATGATCTCGACCGTGCATATTGTCTCAATCAGGAACAATAATAGTTATTTTTTTATAATTGGCAATATTTTAACAGTAAATATTGAATATGACAAAATCTATACTTTTAAAATATAAATCTGGTAATCCTAAAAAAACGTTAATTATACTGGACGTAGAGCGGGATGGCAATTATGGCAATGAAATATTCTTCTGCTCAGAAAACAAAAAACAAACAAATTAGTCCACCTATGTTACAATTATAATATATCTCTCCTCCAGTCTGAAAAATGTTAGCAAACATTAGATAAAGAATAAGCTCCCGACTAAATTATAGTTCATGTTCAGTAATTATTTCAGTATCTCCCCTTTATATTGTATCAATTTGATACAATAATGCCCCTGTTTTTTTATTTTTATATTTTTTTAGTGTAAATTTTGCGATGTTTACAATATGTTGCCTTCAGAAAACAAATACCTAACCAACGTTTCTTTTGATACCGTAATCTTTGGTTTCACAGGGGAAGAACTAAAAATTTTGGTGCTCGAATACCAGAATACAGGTTTATTTGCATTACCTGGTGGCTACATTAGAAGAGATGAAAACTTATTGGATGCTGCCAAAAAGGGCATTATGAGGCGTACAGGTCTCAAAACAATTCACTTGGAGCAGTTCCATACGTTTGGAAAGCTGAACAGGTCCAATCCTGAACCATCTAAAAGGATTGCCAAGGGCCTGGGCTATGAGATGCCGGATGATCACTGGGTATTGGATAGGTTCATTACCGTAGGGTATTACTCTTTGATCAATTACAATGAGGTTCGCCCAACACCTAACAAGTTCTCCGATTCCATAAATTGGTATAGCATCAACAACCTTCCTCCTTTGATGATGGACCACGAGGAAATCGTAAAAAAAGCATTGGAGGCCATCAGGACCGACCTCGGTAAAAAACCTATTGGGACCAATCTTTTGCCCGAAAAATTCACCATGAAAGAATTACGAAAAGTATACGAGGCCATTTTGGACAAAAAACTTCGACGGACTACTTTTCAACGTAAAATTCTAAGTATGGACATCCTTATAAGGCATGAAAAACTCTATACCGGAGCGGCCAACAAAGCACCTTACCTTTATAGCTTTGATAAAGAAAAAATTGAAAAGCTATAACCCATTGAACAACGTCCATTAGAATTGAGCAAAAATTATAACCTTTAAAAGCTAAACTAAATACCAAAATGCCAAATTTTAATATTGATGCCGACCCAAAACAAACATATGATGCCATTGTAATAGGCTCAGGTATAAGTGGAGGTTGGGCAGCCAAAGAACTTTGTGAGAAGGGATTAAAAACCTTAGTTCTTGAACGTGGCCCCGTGGTAGAACATCCAAGTGACTATACCACCGCTAATTTGGACCCATGGGATTTGGAACTTCGCGGCGGCCTTACACCGGAACAAAAGGAAAAACATTATAAAGCTATAAGGTCTGGGTTTATAGGTCAGGACACCGAACATTTTTTTGCCAACGACAAAGAAAACCCATATACGGAGGTTAAGCCATTTCTTTGGATACGGGGACACCAAATGGGAGGTCGCTCCCTACTTTGGGGAAAACAAACCTACCGTTGGAGCGAAATGGACTTTGAGGCAAATGCAAAAGATGGACATGGGGTGGATTGGCCCATTCGCTATAAAGACCTCGAGCCATGGTACACCTACGTGGAAAAATTTGCAGGAATCAGCGGAGAGGCTCTTGGCTTGCCACAACTGCCGGATAGCCACTTTCTCCCTCCCATGGAATTGAATTGTGTAGAAAAAGATATCAAAAAACGTATTGAAAGGGATTTCCCTGGTAGACATATGATTATTGGTAGGGTTGCCCACTTGACCCAGCCCCTGAACGGAAGGGGGCAATGTCAATATCGAAACCGATGCAGTCGAGGTTGCCCGTACGGTGCATATTTTAGCAGTAATGCCGTAACGCTTCCAGCAGCGAACGCAACAGGAAACCTTACTTTTAGACCGTATTCCATTGTTCAATCCATAATGTACGATGAAAGTACAGGAAAAGCATCCGGGGTGCGCATTATTGATGCCGAGACCAATGAGGACATTGAGTTCAAGGCAAAGATTATTTTCTGTAACGCCTCAACGTTGAGTACAACTCAAATTCTACTGAATTCAACCTCAGACCGTTTCCCGAATGGTATGGGTAATGATAGCGGAGAACTGGGCCACAACCTTATGGACCATACTTATCGTGTTGGTGCCTTGGGAAAAGTTGAAGGCTATGAAGATAAATATTATAGTGGACGTAGACCCAATGGCATTTATATTCCGCGCTACTGGAACATTGATGAAAAATCAAAAACCGACAAGTTCCTTCGAGGTTTTGGTTTTCAAGGTGGAGGATACCGAATGGGCAATAGTGAAGCTGCCAACCGCAAGGAATTCGGTGGCGACTACAAGGACAGTATCATGAAACCCGGACCTTGGGAATTTTTCATTACAGGATTTGCAGAATGTTTGCCCTATCATGACAATAAGGTTTTCCTTAATAAGGAAGTTACAGATAAATGGGGGCAGCCTACCCTATCCATTGATGCCGAATATAAGGAAAACGAATTGGCCCAAAACAAACAAATTCAGGAAGATGCCGTGGAAATGTTGGAAAAGGCGGGAGTTAAAGATGTAATTGGTTTTGACAACGAGCACGAACCCGGATACGGTGTCCACGAAATGGGAACGGCACGAATGGGACGTGACCCAAAAACTTCCATTTTGAACGGTACCAACCAGATTCATGCGGTGAAAAACGTATTTGTTACCGATGGGGCCTGTATGACCTCCAACTCCTGCGTAAACCCATCTTTGACCTATATGGCACTCACGGCACGAGCCGCTAATCATGCCGTAGAAGAACTTAAAAAACTCAACATTTAACCTCATGGACCGTAGAAAAGCTTTAAAATTTACAGGAAGTATGGCCGCATTGGCCGTTTCAGGCCCGTCCTTGCTATCATTGTTACAATCATGTAAAAATGAGGCCCGAATGGATTGGCAACCCATATTTTTGACTATAGATGAAGCAGCATTCGTCTCCAAAATCGTGGATATGATATTGCCCCGGACAGATACTCCGGGAGCACTCGATGTAAAAACCGATATTTTTATTGATAAGGTCTACGCCAACCTTTACGATGCTGACGCTCAGGAGCATGTTAGAAATGAAATAGAAAAATTCAATCAAGATTGCATTTCTGATTTTGGCGACAGCTTTGTAAACCTATCCGAATCGGACCAAATCAAGGTTTTACAAAAAGCGGAAGAGAATTCAGGACAATTTGGAAGCGGCGTGTGGGGAACCACCGTGGGCAAACCTGAACCTGTAGGTTTTTATCGTTCCTTAAAATCAACGGCGCTCTGGGGCTATTTCACTTCGCAAGAAATCGGTGAAAATGTTTTGAGTTATGATCCCATACCAGGAGGATATAATGGTTGTATTCCCTTAAGTGAGGTAGGCAACAAATGGAGTCTTTAATATGGACTCCAAACCCTTTTATATCAACCGAAGAAAGTTTTTAGCAAGTTCCACGGCAGCTCTGGCACTCTCAACATTTGGTGCCTATGGTCTGGATTTGATCCATTCCCCAAAAAAATGGAGAGTTGGGCTTATTGGTTGTGGCTGGTACGGTAAAAGTGACCTCTTCAAACTCATCCAAGTTACCAATGTAGAAGTGGTATCACTTTGTGATGTGGATAAAAAACATCTCGAGGAAGCTGCCCAATTGGTCGCCCAACGTCAGGCATCGAAAAAAAGACCACGCCTATATCATGATTACCGTAAAATGCTCGCTGAAAAGGACTTGGATATCGTTCTGATAGGTTCTCCAGACCATTGGCATGCATTACAGGCCATAGAAGCTATGGAAGCTGGTGCGCACCTTTATCTGCAAAAACCCATCAGTTTAGATGTTTTGGAAGGCGAAGCCATTTTGAGCACTGCTCGGAAACTTGGGAAAAAAGTACAAGTAGGTACGCAACGTAGAAGTACACCACATTTGATAGAGGGCAAGAAAAATATCATCGATGCCGGACTATTGGGAAAAATATCCCATGTAGAAATGTGTTGTTACTATCACATGCGGTGGAACGCCAACCCTCCCGTACAAGAGGTTCCAGATTATTTTGATTATGATTTTTGGTCGGGACCTGCCCCACTCCGCCCCTACATTGGGTTGCCCCACCGAAGTTGGCGCGCCTTTATGGAATATGGCAATGGCATCGTTGGCGATATGTGTGTTCACATGTTGGATGCAGTACGTTGGATGCTTGACCTTGGTTGGCCCAAAAAGGTAAGCTCCACCGGGGGAATCTATGTTCAAAAGGATTCCATCGCCAATATTTCTGACACCCAAACAGCCATTTTTGAATTTGATGAACTAAACTGTGTATGGCAGCATCGTAGCTGGGGAAATCCGACGGACCCAGATTATCCATGGGCATTTTTCATTTATGGTGAAAAAGGTACGTTTAAAGGAAGTGTTCATCAGTATGAATTTATTCCTAACGGAGATGGAAAAACCATAAAAAAGGAAGTAGTCTACGAACGTGAAAAGTATCCCGAAGATTTAAAAGAAAAGGATATAGAGTTGCATACCGCACCTGCTACCCGAGGACACATGTTGGACCTATTGGACTCCATAGAAAATGATAGGCTTCCGGTTGCCGATGTGCTGCAAGGACATATTTCAACGGCTAGTTGCATCTTGGCCAACCTGTCCATGAAATTGGAACGACCCTTGGCCTACAATCCTCAAGAAAAGATGATAATCAATGATGCCGAAGCATCGAATTTATTGAAGAATACGTATAGAGGGCCATGGAAGCATCCTTACGAATCCATTTAAAAAACTTAAAAAGTTGTGTCAAACGATGTCACTTGAACATATTATGAAAAATATCAGCCTCCTACTCTTCTGTATTTGTTTATGCACCATATGCCAGGCCCAACAAAACAATAAACGGACCATTGTGACCACAGATGGTGAAATCGACGATGTGGATACCTTTATCCGCTTTTTGATGTACACCAACGAATTCGATACCGAAGGACTGATCTACTCCAGTTCCATGTGGCACTGGAAGGGAGATGGCAAAGGCACCACCATGGTGTCGGAAATGGAAATGACCCGAAACATGTATGGGGAGCGAAGCGAATTAAGGTGGCCCGGTACCACTTGGATGGAAGAATTATTGAGCGAATATGCCAAAGTTCACCCCAATCTATTGCTGCATGATAAAAATTATCCTTCAGCAGAAGAGCTCTTGTCATTAGTGAAGGTGGGCAACATCGATTTTGAAGGAGAAATGGAAGAGCGGACCGAAGGTTCTGAATGGATTGCCCAAAAATTGATGGACGATGACCCACGCGAAATATTTCTTCAAGCCTGGGGAGGAACCAATACCATTGCCCGTGCCCTAAAATCTATTGAGGAAGATTATTCAAACCATAAGAATTGGGAAGAAATCAAAGAAAAGGTATCCAAAAAGGCCATTATTTATACCATAATGGACCAAGATGCCACCTACAAAAAGTATATCGGCCCCAATTGGCCCAAAATCCGTGTATTCTATAATGCGAATCAATTTTGGTGCTTTGCCTACCCTTGGAAAAGAGTGGTTCCAAAAAGCCAGCAGCCTTTTCTAGAAGGTAGTTTTATGGGGCCAAATATCATAAATGGCCATGGCCCGCTTTTCAAAAAATACTATTCCTACGGGGATGGACAGAAACAAGAGGGCGACCCCAACCATTTTGAAGGTGATATCTCAAAAATTGTAGATACAGAGAGGGGCAGTTTTTCAAAATATGATTTTATCTCTGAAGGAGACTCCCCAGCATTCCTGCATTTGGTAGATGTAGGTTTGGACAATTACGAAGACCCGTCCAGAGGTGGTTGGAGCGGTCGTTTTGTGCAATCAAAAGAAAATCCATACAGATACGAAGACGGGGATGCTGCTTCCGACCTAAATCCAGAAACAGGAAAAATGGACAAAAGCTATCCCCAAACCCGATGGATCAGACCCATGCAATTGGATTTTGCTGCACGTGCCGACTGGTGCATTAAACCCTTTTCAGAAGCAAATCACCCACCAAAAATTAACGTAGCGGAGGGGAATACGATAACCTCAACAGCTGGAGAAACACTTACGCTGAACATTTCCAGCGAGGATGTAGATGGCCATCCAGTTTATTTTAAAGCTTGGCCCTACTCGGAGGCGGGAGACGGCGCCGTACAAATTGAATTGAACCAGGACAAAGCTCAAATACAAGTTCCGAAAACGGCTAAAACCGGTGAAAAATATCATGTGATCATAGAAGGTACGGATACTGGTTTTCCTGCTTTGACAAGATACCAGCGTGTAATCATTGAAATTAATTAACTTTCAAATAAACCTTGAATACATAGAAAATCAGGCTATTGGCTGTTCCAAGAATTGAACTTGTTTCTTTTTGTTATAAATCTACTTTCTTAACTTTCAATATTCTGATTGAGCACATAAAAACTAAATAACAATATGCATACTTTAAAACAAAACCTCAAACTGGGCAGCTTGTTCCTAGCAACAATTTTTGTGGGCTGTAGTCCCAAGTTTACAGAAGAAACCAAAGAAGGTTTCAACCTTGTAAAAAATGAAAATGGGGCAACCCTCGGATATAGTCAAGATTCTGGTGTCTCAATCTTGACCGTTGACCAGATGGCATTTAAAGACCTGAACAAAAATGGCACGCTTGATCCTTATGAAGACTGGAGGCTCTCGGCAGATGAAAGAGCCAAAGACCTTGCTTCCAAAATGAGTGTGGAGCAAATAGCTGGATTAATGTTATACAGCGCACACCAATCCATCCCCGGGGGAGGGAATAGCTTTTTTGGAGCTGTAACATACAATGGAAAGCCCTATAAAGAAAGTGGTGCTAAACCTAGTGACCTTTCTGATGCACAGAAGAAATTTTTGCTCGAAGATAATTTACGTCATGTATTGATTACCAGCGTTGAATCACCGGGAGTATCTGCACAATGGAACAATAATGCACAAGCGATGGTTGAAGGTATCGGGTTGGGTATTCCCATAAACACAAGCTCAGACCCAAGACATGGCAGTGATTCCTATGCAGAATTCAATGCGGGTGCGGGCGGAAAAATTTCCATGTGGCCCAGTACATTGGGACTGGCAGCTAGTTTTGATCCATCTTTAATGCAACAGTTCGGGGAAATCGCTTCTCAAGAATATCGAGCATTGGGCATAGCAACCGCACTTTCCCCTCAAATTGACCTTGCGACCGAGCCTCGTTGGTCTCGTTTTGATGGCACTATGGGAGAAGACCCAAAGCTAGCGGCCGATATGGCCCGTGCCTATGTGGAAGGCTTTCAAGCATCGGAAAATGGCGATTGGGGCATGCAAAGTGTCAATGCCATGGTAAAACACTGGCCAGGTGGCGGACCTGAAGAAGGTGGTCGTGACGGACATTTTGGTTATGGGTCCTATGCCGTTTATCCCGGAAAAAATCTGGAAGATCATTTAAAGCCCTTTACGGAAGGTGCATTTGCCTTAAAAGGGCCAACCAAAATGGCAACTGCCGTAATGCCCTATTATACCATTTCTTATAATCAGGATAGCAAAAACGGGGAAAACGTTGGGAATGCCTACAACAAATATTTGATTACAGACCTTCTGCGTGGAAAGTATGGTTATGATGGTGTCGTCTGTACCGATTGGGGTATCACAGGCGATGCGCCCAATGTATATGAGTTTAGGGGCAAGCCATGGGGTGTAGAAAATTTGAGTGTTGCTGAAAGACATTATAAAATTATCGAAGCCGGTTGTGACCAATTTGGGGGTAACAACGATATGGGCCCAGTTATAGAAGCCTATCAGATGGGGGTTGAGGAACATGGAGAAGAATACATGCGAAAGCGTTTTGAAACTTCTGCTGTCCGCCTGCTGAAAAACATATTTAGAACCGGACTTTTTGAAAACCCTTACTTGGATGTGACACAAACGGAAAACATCGTTGGCAATTCAGAGTTTATGGCGGCAGGTTACAATGCACAGCTCAAATCTATAGTGATGCTTAAAAACAATGAAAAAACACTTCCTGTGGAGAACAAGAAAAAAGTCTATGTGCCCCAGCGTTATGTAGCCCCCACAGTAAATTGGTTCGGGGTAGCTACCAAAGAGCGCACTGAACATCCTTTCAATATGGAAGTTGTTGCCAAGTATTTTGAGGTAGTGGACAACCCTGATGAAGCTGATTTTGCCCTTGTTGGTATTGAAAACCCAAATGGGGGGGTAGGTTACGATGTCGCTGACACCGAAAATGGTGGCAATGGTTACGTTCCCATAAGCTTACAATATGGCACTTACACCGCAACCAATGCAAGAGAGCAGAGCATAGCGGCTGGAAGTCCGCTGGAAGAAGGTGTGGACAACCGCTCCTACAATGGTAAAACGACCACATCCATAAACATTTCCGATATGAGTTTGGTGACCGATACAAAAAGAAAGATGGGAGACAAACCTGTTGTAGTCATAGTGAGAGTCGCCAAACCCCTGGTCTTTGCGGAAATTGAATCGTCTGCTGACGCTATATTGGTACACATGGGCGTTCAGGACCAAGCCCTAATGGACATAGTTTCGGGCAAAGTAGAACCTTCTGCTTTGCTACCATTTCAAATGCCCAAAAATATGTTGACCGTTGAGCAACAGTTTGAAGATGTTCCACGGGATATGGACCTGTATACCGACACTAACGGCAACTCCTACGATTTTGCTTTCGGGCTGGATTGGAGTGGAGTAATTGATGATGAAAGAACCCAAGCATATAAATAGATAGTCGAGCAATATACTTTAAGGTCCCCAAATAATTGGGGACCTTTTTTTAATCAAAATTTTACATCAAAAACGTTTTATCGTTTATCTGTGATTTTAACCCCAACAAAAAAATAATTAAAGTACAATACATTAGTTTTGCGCCACCTAAAATCACTGAAAACCAAACCATTTTTTGAATGCTCACCAAAGAAAATCCCAAGAAAAACCTTTACATCCTTTCCTTTCTCAATTCCATTTACCCTTTGAGCCCAGAGTTAAAGAATTACCTTACTCAGAAAATCAACAGTCGTTCCTTTGAAAAAAATGAGTTCATCAATAAGGCCGGTGAAATCTGTGATTGTCTATATCTGATCAAAAAAGGAATGGTTCGTGGTTATTTTGTAAGTGATTCGTCGGAAATTACCACTTGGATTGATTCTGAAAATGAAGTGTTTACATCTATAACTGGCTTCTTTAGAAATCAAAGAAGCGAGGAGTACATACAGAGCCTTGAAAATACGTATTGCGATTACCTGAAATATGAGGATTACAAATATTGCCTAAACCATTTCCCAGAAATGAGGCACATCAATCGTATTTTGCTCGAAGAATATTACATATTGGCAGAGCAAAGAGTATACCTGGCCAGAATTCCAAATGCACGCAAAAGGCTTGAATTTTTTATGGCGAACATGAAACCCCAAATTATGGACAGGATTCCGAGAAAACACCTTGCTTCCTATCTAGCCATAAGACCGGAAACCTTATCCAGACTTATGAAGGACAAAAGTTGAATTGATACTTTTTTGAGCAATGTATTTTTTCAAATTATCCAACTCTGGCTTTTATTACAAAAATCCATTCCTTCCCAGAAATTTATTTCCTTCAGAAAACCAAAGCAAAACACCGATTGACCGCTTACATTTCCACAGGTTCAAAAACCATCTTTTCTGAACCACACACAGAGCAGGTGTACTCCTCAGGTACATCCGTAAATTTTGTATTGGGCTCGATACCAAATTTTGAATCACCCACTTCATAATCATATACCGTCAAGCATTTTTGGCATTGATAGACCTGTTTGGGTTCACGCTCCTTTGTATCTTTCTTTTTTATTATTGTATTCTTCTCTTGCCCGAGTTGCTGGAAGTACGCTTTGCTCAGCTCAATCAAAAGATTGGGCAATTCCTTTTTATCCACATCTTGAGCATAAATCAAATACTGCCTCGTGTTGGGGTCAAAATCTTTAAAATAACACACATTATAGGTAGGTTTTACTTCAAAATCCAATCCTATTTGAGTGGTTGGATTCTTCTCAATGACTATGGATGAAAAATGGGATTGTTTACCTACATCTTTACTAATACCAAAGGTGAGTCCGTAAGTGCTGATATCGTTCTGATCAAAATTATTGACTAAATATTGTTTTAGTTCCAAAGCTTCTTGATCATCCACGGGCAAATGCCAGTTCATTTCCAATTGGGAATGCCGTACATTGATTCCCTTTTGACCAAGGAACCTTTCCAACTCAGGCCGACTTTCCTTGGAAATCCCCTTTACAATAAATGATTTCCAAGGTGTGATACATATTTTCCCTATACTATTGTCCAAGCAAAATCCACAGAATTCCTTTAAAAACTGTAGATCATAACGATTATTACGCCAATAAAGCCCCAACCAATATTGATCTATGCCCATACGGTTCATCCCTTCGTAGTATGGAAAAGTAACAAATGGTATTTGTAGTTCTTTCTTTATGGTCTTGTTGTTATTTGCCTGCAATTTTTGATTCAATAGGGTAAACAGCTGATCTACATTGTCCATGGCATGGTACACTTCTTCTACAGCCCTACAGACCGAAACAATATCCCAACTATAAATCAGCACTGGATAATAGGCACTCTTTTTCCAATGGGGCAATAGTATGTTTAAATACCAGTAATCTTCGTCTTCGGATGCCACAAAATTGAGGTTTCCGCTAAAAATGGGCACCAAGCGTTGTTTTGGATCGGTAATATTAATCTTCAATCTTGGTACAAAATCAAACTGCTCCAAGAGGTACAGGTAAGTGGAACCTTTGAGCCAATGGGTTCCATCAAAAATATCTGCCGATACATAAGAACAAACAATGTTTTGATACGACCTGTCAGCAACAATATCAGTTTTATATTTTGATGTTTTTTCCAACTGTCCCTTATGCTTATTGTCAAGGGGAAAAAGCAGGTCCTGCCTTGATCCAAAGTAAACTTCCGACAACCCTGCCGCTTCGAGCATGGCTACACTGTCCTTGAGCTCGCCCGGAGAGGTAATGCCACCACTTATCAATATCCTGTGCAAATCGTCGTTCATGATCTTAAACCAGTGTTGTTTTCAATTCTCCGTTCAATATGGCTTGCACCTCGGGCTTACAACTTCCACAGCCCAATCCTGCCCCGGTTTGAGAACATAGTTGCGAAAAATCAGTACATCCGCCCGCTATGGCATCCTTAATGTTCCCATCCCCCACTTGACTGCAAGAACAGACCAAACTTCCTTTAAGCGGCTCCATTGTCGATGTACCCCGTAGCAATTCCTCTCTTTTTTCTGAGAGTTCTATTTCTTCTTCTATGAGTCGCTTGAACTCTGCGAACTCATTCTTGTCGCCCATCAAAATGGCTCCTTTCAAGGTGTCATCTTTCACAATGCACTTTTTGTAGAACCGCTTGCTCACATCCATTAACAATATCTCTTCATAGGAAGAATCGTCCTTTGGAGCATTGACCATTCCAATGCTGCATAGGTCAAGGTTTTCAAACTTTAAAATGTTCATCAATACGGAACCTCCATAAATGCTCCCTAAATCCCCTAGAATGTAATTTGCTGCTACATCGGCCTGTTGTTCCGCGGCCGAGGTAATGCCGTAGAGTGCATTTTCGAACTCGGCAATCTCTCCCAATGCAAAGATGGACGGATCGCTCGTTTTGAGATAAGGATCCACCAAAACGCCTCTTCGGGTCTCCAACCCGGCACTTGTTGCCAAAGATATGTTGGGTCTGGTTCCGATAGCATAAACAATGGCATTACACCGGAGGGTCCGGCCTGTCTTTAGATTGACCATCAAAGTATATTGAGATTCCTCTTCCTCAAAAATGGTGCTTACCTCATTGTCAAAAAATAATTGAATTCCCCTTTCGGAAACATCTTCGGCCAATAATTTACTGGAAACGGGGTCCAACTGGCGTTCCATTAACCTGGGGGCACGTTGTATTATGCTGATATTGATATTTATTTTTTTAAGTGCCGCTGCGAGTTCTAGACCGAGCAAACCTCCTCCCACAATGACCACGTGCTGTTCACTTGCTGGGAGTTCCGTTTTGGACAAATAGTCTTTGAGTCGGTCCGCATCGCCCCTTTCCCGCATCGTAAATCTTCCTGGCAGGTCCATCCGTACCTCATTTGGCACAAAAGCGCGACTCCCCGTTGCCAATATCAAAAGGTCGTAATTGTGTGTGCTTCCCAAATCATCGGTTACCTTTTTTTCTTTGGCATCGATGTCTTTGACACCATTGTTAGGGTACAACGTGACCTTGAGCTTTTCCAGTTCTCCTTGCTTCAATTTTTGAAGGGCTTCCCAAGACAGTTCTTCGTTCACATATTCCGGTAACAAGACACGGTTGTAAAAAGGGTGCTCCTCTTTGGAAAACACATGGATTTCATCCGTCCTGTTCTTTTCCCGGTAGGTTTGGATAAAACGGTAAGCTGCCGCCCCAGCTCCAACAACAACTATTTTTTGCAGGGGCTTCTTGTATTTTTCAACCTGAACGGCACAGTATTTAAAATCGGGTTCTTTGGATACGGGGTCTACAATATCATTGGTAAGGTTGTTGGCCCGACTAAAATCATTGTTCAGGATTTTGCCCCAGTGCATAGGAAGAAAAACTACCCTTTCGCGAATATCATAATTGATTTTTACCTTGACCCTAACATTGCCCCGCCTGCTCTTTACCACTGCAATATCGCCCTCTTTAAGATTGCGCACATAGGCATCTACCTTGTTCATTTCGAGGAAAGGAGATGGGATATGGGTCAATAATCGTTTTACTTTTCCCGTTTTTGTGCGAGTATGCCATTGATCCCTGACCCTTCCGGTATTGAGCACCAATGGAAAGTCCGTTGTTGTGACTTCTGATTTGTTGTACAGGTTTCTGGGTGCATTGAAATGTACTTTCCCATTTGCAGTGAAATATTTTTGATCTTGAAAAAGCCTCGGTGTTCCCGTATGTTCGGGCGAAGTTACAGGCCATTGAAAGCTTCCTTCTTTTTTAAGACGTTCGTGGGATAGTCCAGAAATGTCAATATTGGTTCCCTTGGTCATCAAGCAATATTCATCATAAACTTCCGAGACATTGTTGTAGTCAAAACCGCCATACCCCATTTCTTGGGCAAACCTCCACAAGATTTCTGCATCCGGCAAGGCCTCACCGGGAGCAGCAATGACCTTGGGCAGATAACTTATCCGACGCTCGGAATTGGTCATGGTGCCTTCTTTTTCCAACCAACCTGCTGCCGGCAACAACAAATCCGCATATTTCGTGGTCTCCGAATTATGGGAAATATCTTGAACAATCACAAAATTGGCCTTTTCGAGAGCTTTTTCTACTTTTTTGGCATTGGGCAAACTCACAATGGGATTGGTGCAGATAATCCATATGGCCTTCATTTTTCCAGACTCCAGCGCATCGAACATTTCCGTTGCCGTGAGACCGGGCTCGCCATTGATTTCCTTGCCACCCCAAAATTGCCGGACTTCTTCCCTGTGCCTAGGGTTGCCCAAGTCGCGATGGGCCGCCAACAAACTGGCCATACCCCCTACTTCACGCCCCCCCATGGCATTGGGCTGGCCCGTTAACGAAAAGGGCCCGGAACCTGGCTTGCCAATCTGTCCCGTCAATAAAGAAAGGTTTAATAGCGAAACATTTTTATCCACCCCAATAACGCTTTGGTTCAATCCCATGGTCCACATGCTAATGAATCCTTTGGCATCTGAAATCATCTTAGCGGCCTTACGAATTTCCTCGATAGTTATCCCACATTTTTCTGCAGCCTTCCGAATGGAAAGTTCAAAAGCCATTTGCTTACATGCTTCAAAATTAGAGGTGTGTTTTTGTATGAATGATTTGTCAATCTTCTTTTTTTCTATCAACCATCTGGCCATGGCATTGAAAAGAATCACATCGGTGCCCGGCAAAATTTGTAAGTGTAGGTCAGCCAAGGCACACGTCTGTGTCTTACGGGGGTCCACTACAATCAATTTAACCTTGGGGTTTTGCTCCTTATGCTTTTCAATTCTTCGAAATAGAATGGGGTGACACCAGGCAGGATTGGCGCCGGCGATCAAAAAACAATCTGCCAGTTCTATATCGGCATAAGCAATGGGAACAGCGTCATTGCCCACGGTTTTCTTGTAGCCCACCACCGCAGAACTCATGCAAAGCCTGGAGTTCGTGTCGATATTATTGGTTCCCAAAAAGCCCTTGGTCAGCTTATTGGCCAAATAATATTCCTCGGTAAGGCATTGTCCCGACACATACAGCCCAACACTGTCCGGGCCATATTTTTCCATGATACTTCCAAAAACGGCAGCTGCCCTTTTAAAGGCAATATCCCAAGTAACCCGTTGCATGGGATGATTTCTACTCCATCGCATTTCTGGATAAAGTATTCTATCCTTGGTATCTTGGGCCACGTAATTCAAAGTTTTTCCCTTGGTACAGAGCATTCCCTTGTTCACGGGGTAATCCTCATCCCCTTTAACGGACAATATGCCCTTGGCATCTTTGGAAACCTCGATGCCGCACCCCACTCCGCAATACGAGCAAATAGTTTTATGTGTGTCTTTTTTCTGCATTCTGGCAACACCGTATTTTTTCGATGTTGAAAATTAAAAATTTACGTATAAATACGTAGTGATAATTTAATAAAAGTGATGCCCTAAATCGAGAGAATGATAAAAATTGTGGCAAAAGGTTGAAAAAATGAAACCTAGACTAAATTGTATTTGTTTGCCTTTTTGGAAAGATCTATCAAATTTTTCACTTCCATCTTCTTCATCAGGTTGAAACGATGTGTCTCGATGGTACGTTTACTATTCTGTAGTTTCTCTGAAATCTCTTTGTTGGTATACCCGGCCAAGACCAATTCCAATACTTGAAGCTCTTTGTTGGTCAACTCAAAAGGAGTGTTTTTATTGGCTTTGGACAATGATTGATTTGTCTTTTTATCAGAGCTGAACAAGTTGTTCACCAATACATTGGAAATATCTCCACTAAAATATTTACCCCCTTCTTGAACCATGTGGATTGCCTTTACAAACTCCGCCTTGCCCGTATCCTTTAAGAGGTAACCGTTGGCGCCTGCCTGTACGGATTTAAGAATATACTCCTCGGAATCGTGCATGGAAAGAATGATGCACTTGGTATTAGATTTGCCTTTGGCATTAAGACGCTCTACAGTCTCAATACCTCCCAATTCCGGCATTCGGATATCTATGATTAAAATGTCCGGTGACTTTTCATCTACCATTTTAAGGGCATCCAAACCATTGGACACTTCCCCAATCACATCCAAATCTGGTTCTTCTTCCAACAAAGCACGTATGCCATCCCTGACCAAGGAATGGTCGTCGGCCAAAACAATGGTAATAATCGCTTTTTGTTCCGAATTTTGCATTGCACAAAAATAATCGAATTATTGAAATACGTAGAACATAAAAAAGGCCACCCCATTCAACAAATGGAACAGCCTTGACTACAACCAACTCTACTTGTTAATTTTCTTTGTTCGTTGAGAACAACTTTGGTTTGATGACCAACATGGCCCACGCCCAATTTTGGGCACTGGCGGCATCTGTCTCAGCCACGCCCTTAAGTTCATACATGCCATCTGCAGGAAACAATTGGGAATATCCCACTTTTAGTGCGTAACCATTGAATTTTTGGGTGAACACCAAATCGACTTCGGTTCCCAAAGAGTTTTCTCCACCGGGCAGGTCCTGCGCTCCCTTAAAATTTAAAACCTTGGCCAAGAGGCTAGATTTTTCTCCTAATTTTATATTGGTACTGATATGGACATCAAACAATCCAATGGAATTGGCATGATTTCCCACATAGAAATAATCCATAAAACCATTGAATTTATGATTTGTTCCATATAAAGGAAAAAAAGCACTTGTCTCGCCTTCAGCCTGTCCGTCATTCCCACTTATGATTTCAAATCCAGCCCCTAGGCCAAAAGTGTTCGATGCCTTATAACTGGCATCAAACCCCAACAAATATGCCCTCTTTACATCCAACTCCCCTTGTCTTTCCCCTGTTTGAAGAAACGCATTTGCGGCCAACCCGAAATCTCCCTTTTTATACGCAAAGTGCACACCCAATGTCTGCAAATTACTTACACCATTTGCAATATCATTCCCATCAAAATTTTGAAAGCCATTATTGAGCATCAACAGACTTATTGCAAAACTTTCCCATTTTTGTTTTAGGTAGAGCATCTGCATGGTCTTATAACTAAAAAAGCCCAGGGTATTATAGGTATTTCCTATAGATTGAAAACCACTTGGATTATCAAAGTCCTGATTAAAGGCAAAGGCAGCATCGATAACCAAATTATCTTTAGAATATTGTATCAGGGCCGCATCATGGTTTCTGGCCTGTTGGGTCCAGTCCACTTCGCCCAATATCCTCTGGTCATCATAGGAAAGTACTTGTCTACCCAATTTTGCGGACCAGCCGGAACCGAGATCAAGTTGGGCCCAAGCTTCGAAAACAGCAAATGAATTGTTTTCATCCTCAAGCTGTAATTGACGGTTTTCACCCCATACAAAAACATCCTGAAGACTCAAGTAGAACCTATACTTTTCGGTTTGGTAATCCGTATTCAAGCGAACACGCGTAGCGGTCGCAAAACCAGGGTCGGAAGCATCTGAAATTAAATTTCCAAAGCCATTTCTATACTCTGTTCTTGGTCTAAACTGCCCGTCCACAATAAATTGGGCAAAGGAAAAATGTATTCCCATAAGGCATAGGTACACCAATAGCCTTTTCTTATTGAAAAACTTCATATTGTTTACTGTTTGGTTGAATTATAAGGAAAACCCAGGGTTCTAACTTTCCACGGTCGACATGGCCATTTTACCTTCCATTTCTTGAAGTACGGCTTCTTCATCCACGGTAGAGAATTTAATGGCAAATGCACTGATGGCCGCTACGACCACAAAAATTCCAATAATAAAATATCCGTTGGATACGGCACTTGAAGCAGCTGCAGCTTGTGCCGCTTTTACCGCTTCTTCACCTAACCCCTCATTAGCCTTTATAGCCATGCTTTCAGCTATTGCCGATTTAGATTTTAATAAAAGTGCGGCCAAAAATGCACCAACATTCCCCCCTGCCCCAACGATTCCCGAGATGGAACCAATAGCTTTTTTGTTGATAAAGGGAACAACAGAAAATGTTGCACCCTCGGCCATTTGAACAGTTAGACTAAAAGCCACCAAAAAGATGATTCCCACTGCAAGACTTGTGGTCAATGAGAACACGGAGAGCATAACGCCTTCGGCCATCAAAATAAAAGTCAGGAACAAAACCCTTCCACGAAGCCCTTTTAACTTTCCGAAACGATCACCGAAAAAGCCGCCCAAGGTACGAGCAAAAATATTCATCAGGGCAAAGGACAAAACAATGTTCCCTGCCATAATCCTCTCCAAGCCAAAGGTGTTTTGTAGATAATCGTCCATGGTACCATAAACGGTAAGCTCCATACCAAAACAAGCAGCATACACCAAGAACAATATCCAAACGCGGTAGTCTTTCAAGGTGCTCACAAAAGATACTTTATCCTTCTTCAAAACCGGCATGTTTCCTGTTTTCCGCAATTCTGCAAAATTGCCCTCCGGGGTATCCTGGGTAAAGAAGTAGTAAACAAGCCCCATTAAAAAACAAACTATTCCTGCAATAACCATGGAGTAACGCCATGCAATTTCATCGGCAACACCAAAACTTACCACGGCAGCAGCAATCAAAGGCATTCCCAATCTGTTGGCACCACCCCCAAGATTTCCCCATCCCGCCGATGTGGCATTTGCAGTACCCACAATGTTGGGAGCGAACATAATGGAAGTATGGAATTGGGTAATAACAAAGGAAGCCCCTATGAATCCGATAAGAAATCTACATAACAAGAACTGTAAGGGTGTTTGGACCAAACCTATCAAGATTACGGGAATAGACCCAATAATCAATAACCAAGTGTAGCACAATCTCGGCCCAAACCTATCGCACAACTTACCAATAAGCAATCGGGCAAAAACAGTACCCGTAACGGCTAAAATTATAGAATTCCATTTTTGCGATGGAGTCAATCCCAAATCCTTAACAACATCAGGCATAAAAGGAACAATTCCAAACCATGCAAAAAAGCAAATGAAGAAAGCAATGGCAGAAATCCAAAACGTTCTAATGGGTATACTTTTAAGATTCAATAGATTTAATCGTGTGGCTTTCATAATACTTAGATTAATTGATTAGACAATCAAATCTAAGTATTTATACGTATTTATTGAATTTTACACCTGTTTTCTACGTATTTTTATGAAATATCCTGAAGATACCTTGTCATATTATGACATCATAAAAATGAGCCTTGTGCTACTGATAATTTGAAAATAGGCATTGAACACAACAGGAAGCTATACTATAATAAGGTATGGGTTTAGAGCTCCATTCCTACAACTCTTTGGATAGCATCTTCAAAAAATGATGGATGGTCGGCCACCACATCACCCACAATAATTATTCCGGGGCATGACAAATCCATTTTGCTCGATATATAAATGGCGTCATTTAATGTTCCTGTAATACAATTCTCGTTTGGCAAGGTTCCATTTTGAACAACGGCAAGTGGTGTGTAGCTTTTTCTATACTTTCCTATTTCCGTGGCTATTTCCACCAACTTACGGACCCCCATCAAAATGACCAGTGTTGCGGAAGATTGCGCAGCTAATTGAAAATCCTTGGAGGGCTCACCTTCTTTTGTAGTCGCGGTCACTACCCAAAAACTGTTGCTCACCCCTCTTTTGGTTATGGATATTCCTTGACTTGCCGGTACCGATATAGCACTGGACACACCCGGTACCACCTCCACTGGAATTCCAAAAGATTCCACATATTCGACTTCTTCCATTCCTCTACCAAATACAAACGGGTCACCTCCTTTTAGTCGGACCACATGACCATACCTACATGCATTATCTACGATAAGGGCATTGATCTCATCTTGACCAAAGCTATGTTTTCCACACCGTTTGCCTACGTATATTTTCGGAATATGCCTTGGAGCTTCGGTTAGTAAATTTGTATCCGTCAATGCGTCATACAAAACAGCATCAGCCTGCTTCAAAGCCTCTAAACCTCTAACAGTAATGAGGTCTGATGAGCCAGGACCTGCACCGACCAAAGTTACTCTTGCCTCTTGCCTATATTGCTTCATTATAATTATTTGTTTTGATTTTTACGAATTCCACAACAAGAATACGTATTTATTTTTAAAAAATAACTAAATATATACGTAATAATACTTAGTTTTGATTTGTATTTTAAAATCATATGTATATGAAAACTGTAATTGTAGTGGGCAACGGAATGGTGGGATATAAGTTTTGTGAAAAATTTGTAGCTAAATCCTCCAGCGATGAATATAAGCTTATTGTGTTCGGTGAAGAACCCAGACCTGCATATGATAGGGTTCACCTCAGTGCATATTTTGAAAATCAAAATGCAAATGCTTTGGAACTTGCACCTGCCTCTTGGTACAAAGAAAATAACATTGAACTTATTACAGGACAGCGGGTGTCAGATATTAAAAAAGAGAATAAGGAGATCCATACCGCTTCGGGCAAATCCTATACCTATGATTATTTGGTCTTGGCTACAGGTTCCGTTCCTTTTGTGCCTCCTATTTCCGGGGTTGAAAAAGAAGGTGTCTTTGTCTACAGAACCATAGAAGATTTAGAGGAAATGATGGCCTATGCTTCACAAATCAAAGCCATTAAACCCAACGGAAAAGCAGCTATTTTAGGAGGAGGGCTCTTAGGACTGGAAGCGGGAAAGGCTGTTTTGGATATGGGCCTAGAACCGCACGTAGTGGAATTTGCCCCAAAACTGATGCCCCGACAATTGGATAGCCGAAGTAGTAATGTTCTCCAGTTAAAATTGGAGGATATGGGAATACAGGTACATTTGAGCAAGGCAACCAATAAAATATTGGGCGACAAGGCAATAGAAGGAATGGAGTTTGGGGAAGATGACCGACTGGATGTGGATATGCTCATCATTTCGGCAGGAATACGCCCTCGGGATGAGCTTGGTAAAACCTGCGGACTGGAAATGGGAACAAGAGGTGGAATCATCGTTGACAATAGAATGCGAACATCCACTAAAGATATATTCGCCATTGGCGAGGTGGCCTTGTACAACCAAATGATATATGGCCTTGTTGCACCCGGTTATGAAATGGCCGATGTTGCTGTCAACCAGATATTGGGTAATCAAGGGGTCATTATGCCAGAGCATATAGATATGTCAACAAAACTTAAATTAATGGGTGTGGACGTAGCCAGTTTTGGTGTTCCATACATGCCTACAGAAAAAGGATTGTCCATCATTTTTGAAAACAAGACAAAATACCTCTACAAGAGAATCAATGTAAGCCATGACGGAAAAACGCTCTTGGGAGGGATTCTCGTTGGGGATGCTGCAGACTATAATATTCTGCACCAGATGTACCTGAATGGTATCGCTTTGCCCGATAATGCCGAAGAATTGATCGTAGGGGCACGCGGCGAAGGAGGCTCTGCTTTTGGTAGTGCCATGGATTTGCCCGATACCGCCCAAATCTGTTCCTGTGAAAGCGTTTCCAAAGGAAACATCTGTTCCTCTCTTTTGGATGGCAAGTCTAATTCTCTAAAAGATGTTATAAATTGTACCAAAGCCACAACGGGTTGTGGCGGATGTAAGCCCATGGTGGTGGAGCTGGTCAATGAGACGCTAAAATCCATGGGGAAAGAGGTGAAAGATGTCATTTGCGAACATTTCGAATATACGCGACAAGAACTCTACGGCATCATCAAGGTAAAAGGTATCACAAGTTATGATGAGGCTCTTGACAAATGCGGACATGGTGATGGTTGCGAAGTATGCAAACCGGCATTAGCCTCCATTTTTGCCACCATCTATAACCATACCGCCAACAAAGAAGACGTAATACAAGACTCCAATGACCGCTTTTTGGCCAATATCCAACGAAATGGTTCCTACTCGGTAGTGCCACGAATACCCGGGGGTGAAATAACTCCCGACAAACTGATCGTTCTTGGAGATGTGGCCAAACAATACGGTTTGTACACCAAAATTACGGGAGGCCAGCGCATTGATTTATTTGGAGCTGAACTGAACGATCTTCCCGCCATCTGGAAAAAACTTATTGATGCTGGTTTTGAGAGTGGCCATGCTTATGGTAAATCCTTACGTACCGTAAAAAGTTGTGTAGGCTCCACATGGTGTCGATACGGTATGGACGAGAGCGTAAGCTTTGCCATTGCCCTCGAAGAACGTTATAAAGGAATTCGGTCTCCTCACAAACTAAAAGGAGGAGTATCTGGATGTATTCGTGAATGTGCCGAGGCCCGCGGAAAAGATTTTGGGGTAATCGCCGTAGAAGGCGGTTGGAACCTCTATCTATGTGGAAACGGTGGTGCCACACCTAAGCACGCACAATTATTGGCGGAGCAAATAGATAATGAAACTGTCATCAAATACCTGGACCGCTTTTTAATGTATTATATCCGGACTGCTGCCCCACTAATGCGCACTGCCGCTTGGCTGGAAAAACTGGAAGGGGGCATGGCACAACTTAAAAAAATTGTCATCGAAGACAGTTTGAACATTGCCGAGGAACTCGAAACTGACATGCAGGGCCTTGTGGACAAGTATGAATGTGAATGGAAGCAAGCTGTGGAAAATGAAGAAATCGGTAAGCGCTTCAAGCATTTTGTCAATACGGATGACAGGGACGATAATTTGGTCTTTGTTCCCATGAGAGAACAGAAAATGCCAGAACCATGGACCAACTAAATTATAAACACTATGGAAACATTATTTCAACAATACAGCCCGGTTGCCTTGGACAAGGTAGCGGTTTGGTTCAAAGCTTGCCAAGAACATGACATACCTGAAAACGGGGGCGCATGTGTAAAATATAAGAACAAACAGATTGCGCTATATCATTTTAAACGAAAACAAAAATGGTATGCCTGTCAAAACCTATGCCCCCATAAAATGGAAATGGTATTATCGCGGGGCATGTTAGGGGATTCCGAAGGTATTGCCAAAGTGGCCTGCCCCATGCACAAAAAAACATTCTCTTTGGAAACTGGGGAAAACCTAAACGGAGACCTGCCCTCGATTTCCACTTTTCCCGTAAAAGTGGAAAATGGCTTTGTGTATATTGGTTTTTCTGAATAGTTTTAAGAAAAACCAATGAATATGGGCAAGTCCGAAAAACTTCTGGAAGCATTCAACCTGTTTGATGGGGCCAATGCACAAGACCCCAACAAGGAAAGCTCTGAAGGAAAATTATATCCAAAAGAGCTATTGTACGCACAGCGTATGACCGATATACTTAATGAATTTGAACCGGATGCTTCGGAAGCATTGCAATTAACGGCACGTTGCCAGCACATTTGCAGGTGGGAAATACCTAGGGAATCCTATGAAATGAATCGGGTGGGTTACCTGAAATGGAGGCAAGAACTCAAAAAGTTCCATGCGGAAAAAGCAAGCAATATATTACGGAAAGTAGGTTACGATGAAGATACTATTGATAGGGTATCGTTTCTATTGCTCAAAAAACAATTGAAAAAAGATGAGGAGACCCAAACATTGGAAGATGTTATTTGCTTGGTCTTTTTAAAGTACTATTACGAGCCGTTCCTCATAAAGCACGATGACGATAAAATTATCTCCATTTTGCAAAAAACTTGGAAAAAAATGTCACAGAAAGGCCATAAAGCCGCCTTAACCTTGGCCTTTTCGGAAAGAGGAATGGAACTGGTCTCCAAGGCCCTATCCAATTAATGCCCAAAATGGGTGCGGACAAACAAATGAAAAGGAGCAATCAGCAGCAAACATTGGAGGTCTCGACCTTCTTGAGAATCCGAAAGTGGTATCTATTGGCACTATCGGCCATTGCCCTTACCATTATCATAGCCCAAATCCTTATCCAACAGCACCTCAACTCCCAACTGAACGACTCCCGGGTAATCAATGTGGCGGGTCGACAACGTGCCTATAGCCAAAAATTGGTCAAGGAGGCCTTGTTACTCAACCAAGAAAATCTTGAAGAAAACCAGAGACAGGAGCTTTTAAAAGAGCTGAACAGTACACTTTATATCTGGAAGACATCCCACGAAGGGCTTCAAATGGGCAACGACAGTATAGGGCTTCCCAAAGAGGACAATGTGTCAATTCTAGAACATTTTGATGAGCTTTCCATGCATTACGATACCATGATAAATGCCGTAAAAACAATCCTTTCCCAAAAAGATACGTCTGGACAAGCATTGGATGTTCTGTTGGCCAGTGAAGGTCCCTTTTTAGAAAAAATGGACACCATTGTCAATGAATATGATGCCATCAGTAAAGAACGACTCCAAAAGCTAAAGGTCAAGGAATACCTTTTGTTGTGTTTTTCTCTATTGATTTTGATTTTGGAGGTCCTGTTCATCTTCAGGCCGTTGTCCATTCAAATCAAGGAAACTATACGTAATCTGGTCAAAAGTCAGTTACAATCGGAGCAAGACGCCGAGGAAATCAAAAAAATATTCGAAGAAAAGGAACGCTCACTCCAAGAGCTGAAAGAACTGAACTTTGTTATTGACAATGCTGCTCTCTTTGCCAGTGCCCGCAGTGATGGTACCGTTGTGTTTATCAGTAAAAAATTCTTGACACTTTTGGATGAATCCAACATTCCCCCTAACACACATCTTTCGGAAATATTGACCACCGATGAAGGACAACGACAATATCTTGGAGAGATTTTGACGAAACCCCGAAAGAGCATCAGAACGGAGGAAATTGAAATAAAGACCAAAGCGGGCAACAAATTGTGGTTGGACATGTCCATTGTTCCCATGCACCAAACAAGCCTAAAACAAAGTGTTTTGCTGTTATGTTCAGATATAACTGAGCGCAAGAACAACCAAGAAAAGGTGGAACAACTTACGCTTCAAAATTATGAAGATCGCATGCACCAGAAACAATTGCAGGCAAGTCTTATCGTGGAGGGCCAGGAAGAGGAACGAAAACGTATCGCCAAGGACATCCATGATGGCATTGGGCAAATGCTTACGGCATTAAGGTTCAATATCGAATCCATCAACTTGGACCAAAAGGAGCGCACCAAAGAAAAAATAGCTTATCTAAAAGAGCTTACTTCTGATCTGATCAAAGGCGTACGCACCGCTACCTTTAATCTTACCCCTCCGGAATTGGGCGACCACGGTATTTTTCCCGCTTTGCAAAAAATGACTTCGGAATTGGGTAAATTAACGGGAAAGAACATTTTGTTCGAGAACAAGGCTGAACAGAACATCCGTTTTGACTCGTTGGCGGAAACCAATATTTATAGGGTTACACAAGAAGCCGTGAACAACGCCATTAAATATGCGGATGCCAATTATATTTTGGTCTCCATAAACCATACGGACAATTTGTTGAGCGTGGTCATAGATGATGATGGCAAAGGTTTTGACCCGACTATTTTGGAACGTCCTCCAAAAAACAACAGTGAGGGTGGAATGGGCGTATTTTTTATGAGGGAGCGCATTAGCTACATAAACGGTAGATTGTTCATCAACTCCAGCCCCGGTGACGGAACACGTGTTACCATCAATTACAATTTGAACGAGACAAAAAAGCAAAAAAAAGAGACGTATGAAGATTAGGATAAAAGGAAATTCGATACGGTACAGATTGACGAAAACCGAAGTGGAAACCTTTTGCAAAACAGGGTTGTACAAGGAAACCACAGATTTTGGTCACAGTGTTTTCAGTTATGTACTAAAAGCAAAGAAAGGCATTGATAGCCTAGAGGCCTCTTATGAGGAAAATACCATTGCCCTATATCTGGACGATAAGAAACAATCGGGATGGGACATTTCGGATAAGGTTGGTTTTAGCGGCACAATGGATTTACCCAACGGAAAACAGCTTTCGCTGTTGGTTGAAAAGGATTTTGCTTGCTTGGACAACACTACCGAGGATCAATCCGACAATTATCCTAATCCAAAAATAGGAACCAATACCTGTTAACCCGAAAAATCTTCTAGGAAACAATCAATGAAAGCTTCAAAGTAAAAAATGAATAGCGGGAAACGGTTTTTTAAATGGACAGGATTCCTCTATATTTTGCTGTTGATGGAACTGAAGTATATGTAACCCAAGCCCCTGTTGGCGAAAGGGAAACTTGTATTTTATTGACAACTATACTGGGGAAAGTTACTCAGGGCGACCTGTTAGTGAATCTGGAAGGAAGTGACTTTATTGGAACCTGCCAGGATAACCCTTAAGCCATATATTGAAGAAGTTTAAAGAATCCAAAATAATAAGTACAGATTGTAAGAAGCCTTTCAGAGCCGTAACTTTTTTGAGTTACTTTTTCAATCATTTAAGCCAATTTAATATTGTCATTAACTATATCTTTTTCAGGTCAAAGTACAGACTACAATACTATTGAAGCAACCGTAAATAACCACCATCATAAATGACAACGATTTTAAAGCATTGTAGAACTTTTATTTCTCAGCTAATGTCGGAACAGATAAGCAACAACTATTTGTTCCATAACCTTAGTTTGACCAAAAATACCGTAGGCACGGCAGAAGAACTAATTGAAGGTTCGAGTGAGAGGATTGAAGGAGAGGAAGTGATGGTCGCATCATGGTTTCTGTATGCCGGTTTTTCGAAAGGATATGAAAATCATGTTGAAAAAAGTCAAAAAATTGTCCGACAGTTTTTACATGATCAGGACTACGGCAATGATAAGGTTGAAAGAATTGTTTTGTTAGTAGGGGCCGCATGGAATAGCGAAGCTCCGAATACAATTGAAGAGGGCGCGATAAAAGATATTAGAACATTCCGTTATGCTTCCAACAATCTTAGTGAATTATTGGAGTTAGAACGTATGGAAATGGATAACTTAGGTCAAAATCCTCTTTCTCAGAACCAATGGTATAAAAATCATATAGAAATACTAAGGACCGATCATAGATATTATACGGTTTATGCTTTGGAAAATTGGCAAGCCCAAAAGGAGGACAATATAATATCCTTAATAAAGAAAGCGGCAAAAATCGTCAAGACCAAGCAAAAAGAAAAGCTCAAGGTAAAACTAAAGAACCAAAGCCCGGAAAGAGCAATTCAATCTATGTACAGGACCCAGCTAAGAAATCATTTAAAGCTAAGTGATATAGCAGATACCAAGGCCAACATCCTATTATCCGTCAATGCAATTATTATATCCTTGCTCTTAGCTAATTTGATTCCCAAACTCGGTGTGCCTTCTAATTCTTATTTAATATATCCAACGGTAATCTTTGTCGTATTCAGCATAGCTTCCATAATCATGTCTGTTTTGGCCACACGACCCAAAATAGAGAACAAGGCTGTTGTTGAAGGAGATATACAGGCCAAAAATGCCAACCACTTGTTTTTTGGTAATTTCCACGCCTTGGAATCACAAGCATTCAAAGAAAAAATAAGGGACATCATTGAGAGTAAAGAAACTATCTACGACTCCCTAACGCTTGATTTATACTATCTGGGAAAAGTATTACAATCAAAATACCAATTGTTACGATGGACCTATACCATTTTTATGGTGGGAATTATACTATCCGTGCTGGCTTTTGCCATTGCCTTACATTATTTTGGAATGGAGCAAGAGATTATAGACGCTGTTACTCCTAAACCTAAGGTTTAGCACATATTTCAAATGAAATGGTGTGCTGGGTTATTCCCGAATTTGGGCATTAAAAAAGCCGGCATACGACCGGCTTTACTTTGTAAGGCTTGTAATTAACTACATTACATCTTCCAGTTTTTTATTGGCTTCCAAGTCTTGCACAATCCAATCCCGTTGTTTTCTTATAACATTTGCAGAGTTGATTGGCAAGTGTGTATCGGCCAAAACCTCGTTGTACTTTTCTACTGCTGCTTTATCCCCTCGAATGGCTTCTTCCAGCATGGACTCATCATTATCACCGGAAAAGAAAGCTTTCATATCCATCCATGCTCGGTGCATTGCTCCTTTGGCGCTCCCATCCATACCTTTGTCCAGATCTAGGACCGGTGTTGCGGCTTTGAGCTCATTTAGAAAATTTCTACGTTCTCTTGCCTTGTTTTTAAAATAATTTTGAAGTCCAACTTCTTTGGCATTTTCGGCTGCCTTTTTATATCCTTTGATGGCATCCTCATTTTTTTGAACAATTTCGTTCAGATGACCCTCTACCTCTTTGATATCTTTGTTCATACTAGTAAATTTTGCGGTAACTATTTTGCCTACCGTTTGGCGTTCAATTTAAAATTACCATGAAAATCCAGGGTGGGTTGATGCAAACAATCATCTTTTGGACTCTATTGATCTCAATGCTCGCAAATGGCAGAATCTCGTGAAACTAACTACATATCAGGACGGAAGGGCAATAGATCAATATACTTGAAATCGATTTGACCCAAATGGTCCACTTGGATATTACCCGATATTAAGTTTTTTCCCATCTGAAGTTCTTGCCTATCCTCTTGGCTATAGCTCGAAAGAATATCCCTTGAGAACAAGATATATTCATCCGTAGGGATGGTATTTTTTAAGAGCCTATGTGCCACAATAATATCCTCCCCCATTAATTTGATGTTCTTTCCAATGGGCACCAGACCTACCTCCTC
This sequence comes from Muricauda brasiliensis, assembly GCF_003057865.1. Lineage (NCBI taxonomy): Bacteria > Pseudomonadati > Bacteroidota > Flavobacteriia > Flavobacteriales > Flavobacteriaceae > Allomuricauda > Muricauda brasiliensis. Next base: position 233,971 of record NZ_QBTW01000001.1, read on the forward strand.
ACCATAATGAAGAATTATTTTAAGTCCTAAGAGCTCGGGTATCTTGTCCACACCTTTATGTCCATTATTCATACTGCGCAGTACATTCATCTGCTTATAAAATTCGGTGTAAAAATAAATACACTGGTCAATTAAATCCTTTAAGCTCGGGAGCTCACCAGTACGATAAAAAAGTACAGCGTCCCCCTCTATTTCAGATATTTTAAGCCCAATTTCGTTGGAATATATAATCTTGTTCAACAGTGATGGAATAATCTTGGTGCTCAATTCAAAGTCTATCTCCCCCATAAAACGGGTAAATCCACTTATATCGGGAATACATATTAATGTCGGGCCAGTATGCATAGTTCTCTTTTTTTTGAAAAGATAATCTAACCCTTCCATCAAGGTGAATGCTATCCGAATCAATGTTAATCCTAATAGCGTTAACCAACTAGTGTCAAAGACCTTACTTTTAACAGTACAATCAACAACCAATGAATTTAAAACTGAGTATTTATACTAAAAGGGCCATCACAGGCGGGGTTATATCATTGATAGTAATTTTATTTGGATCCTTTATGTTGGGAGAGCTTAGTGGTTACGAAGCCAAGGTTCTCATAAACAAATCCCTTTCGGGGCTGAATATGCTTTGCAATACCATAGTTCTCGCATCTGCAACCACATTGACCTTGTTATTGACTTTGTTAGGACTGAGTTCTGGAACTAAATCAAAACTTAAGAACGACCATTATCTACACGTACTTCAGATTGCAAAATTTGATACCGTGGTTTTTATAGCCGCATTGATATCCTTTGTTTTGTTCAATCTACCTATAACAGAATCAGAGAATGTACCCAGTAATTGGTATAGCGTTATTTACTACTCTAGTTTGGCTATATCCAGTATTCTTAGCGCTGCATTAATCGTGGTGATTCTTATGTTGTACAATACTGTGGTGAACATAATTAAGATAGTTGGCCTTGGACAAACCGACCATTATCTTACTGTGAGTGAAGATGAAAAAACGGGGGAGCAAGACAGCAATCCCGACAACTGAAACTATCATCTATAAAAAATAACCAATATCAACTTTACATCTTAAAAAAACTACTCTTTTGGATTACAATTGAATGTTTTAGAAGCATTCCTTAATGTAAAACCACAATATCTTAAGTAGGTATTTAACCATTATATCTACACATAAAAAACAAACTATTTCAATATGAAAAAAATAGTAATGTTGGCAATCGTCTTGCTAATTGGATTGGTAGGCCTCACCTATATTTCGGTAAACAGCACTTCGGAAAAATTCAAAACCTGTGAAATACTTGACATTTCCGAGGTAAAAGAAACGGATTTTACACAATATGATTCGGTCGTGGTTGCCGCGAACACTCTTTATGAAGGTGATTGGTTAAAAAAAATAATGCAAGGAGAGCAATACAGGGATGCATGGAGTGCTCCTATCCGTGTACCTATCGTTTATCTCGATACTTTGCTTGGAGGCTTAAAAGTGATTGAACAAGGGGGTGGCATGCAGACCCACTCATTGGAACTGGCCGATAACAACGGAGTCCGGTATTCCTTACGTTCCATTACCAAGGATCCCTCCAAATTGATTCCCGAAGCAGCTGAGAAGTTGGGCTTGGAAAACATCGTGGTGGATGGTATTTCTGCCCAGCATCCCTATTCGGCATTGGTCGTGGCAGAGCTGTCAGAAGCGGCAAAGATAATACACACACATCCTAAGGTATATTTTGTGCCGGAGCAATCCACATTGGAAAAACATAACGACAAATACGGTAATCGTTTGTTCTTTTTAGAGTATGAAACAGAAGGGGATGTAAACTGGACAGATTATACCAATGTAAGGGAACTTGCTGATACCGATGACATTCAAGAATGGAAGAGCGAAGGCAAACCGATTATCTTGGACTATCCCCAAATTGTACGTGCCAGGCTTTTTGACCTGATTATTGGGGACTGGGACCGGCATGCCAAACAATGGGGCTGGGCCATAGAGGAAAAGGAAGATAAATGGATAGCACACCCCATAGCAGGCGACAGGGACAATGCTTTTTTCAAACAAGACGGTGTAATCCCTTCCATTATATCAAATGAACTTTTTCTACCAGAAGTGCAATCATACGAAGAGGATATTGAACATATGCCCGGTTTGGTGCAGGCATTCGATGTGTACTTTCTAAAATCGGTCCCAAAGGAAACCTTTATCGAACAAGCAAAGCTTTTACAAGAAACACTTAACGATTCTGTAATAAACAACGCCTTTCGGGTATGGCCAGAAAACATCTATGAATTGAACGGAGAAGAAATAAAAACAAAATTGATCGCGCGCAGGGAGGGCATTGTGGAATATGCCAAAATCTTTAAGCAAATTCTGGACGAACGTGAATTGGAGCCGGTAGTGCTCAACGGCTCCGAAGATTTAGAGCTTAGTGAGGAACTTTCCAAATGTTTTGACTGTTTGGACTAGTCCTTTGCCGAAGAAATAAATGATGTATTAAAAAAGCCCCAATTTCGGGGCTTTTACTTTTAATCTGTTGTTTACTTGGATCAGGCATCCACAGTTTGGTCTTTGTGCTTACCTTCCAATGTCTCCTCGATAATTTTGGAAATAAATGCAGGTAGATCGTTAGGATTCCTACTCGTCACCAAGCCATGGTCTACCACCACCTCCTTATCTTCCCAATGGGCGCCTGCATTAATCACATCATCCTTAATACTTTTATACGATGTCACCTTTCTATTTTCAATAACACCGGCACTTATCAATAGCCAAGGTGCATGGCAAATTGCGGCAACTGGCTTACTATTTTTAAAAAAGGATTTTATAAATGCGATTGCATCCTCATTGATTCTAAGTGTATCAGGGTTTATGACTCCGCCCGGGAGTACCAAGCTATCATAATCTTCTGGATTGGCATTGCTAATGGTAATATCTACCAAAACACTTTCTCCCCAATCCTTTTTGTCCCAACTTTTAATGGAACCGCTCTCGGGGGATATAACATGTACTTCTGCGCCCTCTTCTTTCAAAGCATTTAAGGGTTCGAATAATTCTGATTTTTCAAAGCCATCTGAGGCTAAAATCGCTATTTTTTTATCTTTCAATTTCATAGTGCAATTTACTTTTAGGGTTATTATTGATTCATTTTTTCCTTTTGCTTTCGTAGTTGTCTTTCTAGATTTTCTACGGATTCACCGATGGCATTTACAAAGTTTTCTTTGCTTGAATCAGCAAACAAACGCGGGCCTGGAAGGCTCAATCGAATGCCACATATCTTCCCTACTTGGTCGGAAGAAGTGTTCTCTTCCTTAAAAAAGACATCTGCCCTGATTACCATGTCGTATTTGTTCGAAACTTTCTCCAATTTTTCCTTAGCTATCTGTTCCAAACGGTCGCTTTGGGCGACATTGTCATATTCAAAAACTATCTGCATATTAATTTTATGTTTTACGCTTGATCGATTTTCAATCATGCAACATTAAACTAATACAGTTTTGCTATTTATCTTTGCTCGATAACTTGGATTATTGATTCAAACCGATGAAGTACTGATTATCAAAAAGTTGATGACAAAAATCAGGTATTGGAATCTTTCCGAAACAATTCCATCAAATTGAACAATAGGATACAGAAGAACACCCAAATTGCTCCTGCTATAAATCCACCTAAAATATCGGAAGGAAAGTGTACTCCTAAATAAATGCGACTGACCCCTATACTCAAAATAAGAAGTGACACGAGCACTATAAGTATATTTTTCACCAAAGGTTTTATCCTAAATTTGTGGAGGAGATAAATTAGAAAACCATAAAAGGCCATAGCGCTCATGGCATGTCCACTTGGATAACTCAGTGTCTCTACAGTTACTATATGTTCCAAATCCGGTCGTGCCCTATCAATAAAACGTTTAAGTACCATATTTGAGGTAGTTGCCAATAAAAGGACCAAAAATATCTGGCCAACATACTTCCATTTTTTATAAATAAATGCGGTGGCCAGTACCATTAAGGCAAGAATAACCAGATAACCGTTCACATCTCCTATGTTAGTGACAAAAATGAAAAAATCGGTGAGTGTTGATGAACGAAATGAAAAAACGAATTGGGTTATTTGGCTATCTATCGTGCCTAAATACTCTGTTTTAAGTGTCTCGGTAAGCTCAACAAAAACATTGATTCCCAAAACAATCAGAACCAGTGCGATCAATGCGGTTACAAAATAGGCACCCTTGTGGCGGTATTTGTCCAATATTGGGGCGAGCCACTCCTGCACGTTGGAAACTAACTGCTTTAAACTAGATTTTATAGTCTTTCTTCTAAATTTCATATACTTTTCAAATTGATCACATTTAGCATTTTAATCCCTCCCAGAACAATAAAATGAAGAAAGTGATATTTGCCAAATGCTGTTCATGAATTTAAAAAGGAACACTTAAACTTACCTGGAACAAATTGTTTTCTTTGGAATTGAAGTATCCCAATTTCAGAGTCAACTCCTTTAAACTTCCAATCCACAATCCCCCTCCTTGGGATGTATGCCATGTATGGGAGGTATCGTTTTGTACCCATACTCTCCCATAATCGAACCCACCAAAAACACCGAAGGTCACGGGCGTAAATGCGGTAACATATTCCTTTATTCGAAATTTAAGGTCGGTGTTCTGATAAAAATAGGACCGTCCCGTAAATCTCTGGTCCCTAAAACCACGTAAACCATTGTCCCCGCCAATGGAGGGAGCATGGTAGAAAAAGTATTCATTATCACCTATGTTGGCCCTATATTCCGCAATAGTGGAGAATACCAAGTCGCCCGATGGAATCAGTTTATGATCAAAACCAGCTTTTACGGAAGCGTAGCCAAATCTATTTTCTTCAATGCCAAGGTTGGCTTTGTACCCAACAGTGAGCCCAAAATACATTGCTTTGGTCGGGAAATCCCCTGCATTGTCCCTATCGTAATGTCCTGTGACTTCCGCACCTATATAATTTTGAGATGCAAATGCCTCTGGATTCAGATTCTGTAAATTGAAGAAGCGATCATCCATTTGTTTTACCTCATAAGATTCAAAAATCAATCTTGGTCTTAGATGGTAGTAGGCCAAGCCAACGTACGATTTAAATTGACGAACACGTCCTCTGTAAAAATCAATATCCAATTGATTTTCTTGGTTGACGGTTTCGTTGCCATAACCGAAAAAGTTTTTTACATACCTGTCGTTGCTATAGTAAGCTCCAGTTTCAAAGTTCCACCCTGGTACTACATTGGCGAACACCCCATCATATTGTAGTTCAAAAGCGCCGAAAGAGAAGTAATAATTGGCCCTGAACGTATGCTGTTGTTTGTAAGGAGCACCATTTAGGCCATTTTTGGTGTATCGTTCCGTGAGGCCTAAAAACACATTATCATCCGACCTAAAGCCAAGGTTGGGAGCTAGTATATTGTTGTTTGGTGTAAAATACTTCCAATGAAGGGTATTGCTTTGATATAAATTGGTGAGCTGTGTTTTGGGTTTCTCTTTCTTAAAATCCGACTCTTCATGTTTCCAGTCATAAACGGTAACTTTTTTCTTGTTTTGTATATGGTACTGGTCTCTCCCATACCCTCCAACTATTTTTATCTTGATGTATTTGTCCCCATCACCTGTTATCTCAAATACATCATCATCTCCAAGTCCGTACGCCCAAACTTCATGGGTTGTTGATTTATCCAAAGTCCTCCGATAAATTTCTTGATCGGGTTCATCCGAAAGAATCCGATTAACAACAACGATGGTTTTGCCATCATCCTGCCTTGCGAACTCAAATTTATCATCCTTCTCCGTACCTCTTACGATTACCACCTTGTTTAAATAGGTACCATATGCCAACGCCCAATCATCAAGCTTTTCCAACCTCAACTTAAGTGATTCTTTTATGAAATCGGAGACACTGTCCCGTACTTCCATTGGAAGGTATTTAAAGGCATCTTCAATTTCTTGTTCCCCCAAATTACTTTGAATGTATTTTGCCTCTTCCACCCAAGATTCTATTCCCAAATTTGTTACAAGAACTTTATCAAGTTGGCTGCCTGATAAATTGAGCCATTTAATATCGTCGATGTCATCATCAAAGGTTTGCCATCTTCTGGAATTTGGCACGAACAGTTTGATCAGTTTAAGGGCAAATCCATCAAAACGCGGAAAAATATTGTCCCTATCCCTTGGAATGGGCATAAATTCTTTTATTCCGTCCTCTCCTTCATACTCTACCCATCTCCACTGATCTTGGTGGCGGTCCCAGTCTCCAATGAGCATATCAAAGATTCTTGCTCGTATATAGGCCTTTTGATCAACGACGTATTCCTCATCCTCTTTGATTTTCTCCAGCATACCCGTAGTGCTTTCAATGTCGGTAACCTTACCATTTTCATCGATGGTTCTTCTATACCCTTTGTAATTTTCCTGCTCTTCGGATGGACGCCTTTCTATAAAATAAAGTTCGTCACCATATTCCTCATTAAAATCACCCAATGTTTCCTGCTTTGGAACATAATATAATTTGGTGTCGGAATGGTTTACCTCTACCGCTCGTGCCAAAGGATCTACAACTAACTGCATAAAGGGGTGTGCCGTAGAAAAGAAATCCGAAACCAATTCCTCCGGCCAAGAATCCCGATATTTGTCTTCGTTATAAGCTATTCCTGGGAGTTTGAACTTTAGAAACTTTAATGCACTTTTTCGTAACGATCTCATTGCATATTCACCTCCATCCTTATCTTCGAGGCGCAAAGAAAAGGATTGATGGCCCCCACCTTCTTTGGTGACTTTCACCCCTCCATAGAGTGTATCTAAATTTACAGTAGGTGCGGTCACCTTTTTTCCAAAATAAGAACGGTACCGCTCTCCCCACAAAAACTCATAAAATCCTGATTTATAATATGCATCAGGATCATCCAAAACCTTTTCCGAAACTTCTTTGGGAAGGTCTGAATCTATCTTGATGATGGGTTTTTTCTCAGGAAATTTTGGCAGAACATCCATGGTAGTGGTGTTTTCATCCCCATCAAAACTATAGAAGGTGGTTTGGGAAGAACCATCTTTAAAATATTCCAGTTTTGCATAACCCAGGGTTCCATGTGCAAATTTGCCTTCGAAAGGCAGAGAACCACCAAGGGACACCAATTCATCCTTGGAAAGATAGGTCGCCGATTTTGAAGCCAACGCTCCGCTGATGATTTGACGTACATTTTTGGCTACTAGGTATTGTAGGTTTTCCTCATGGCCCGAAACAATGGTTATCCTTTCTGATTTCTGCGCCTGAGTGGTAACAAATACCCTGAGATAATTATAGCGTCTTGAATTTAAATGTTCTGGATCAAAAGCTGCTAGGTCTTTTAGGCCCTCATTTAGCGTTCCCAAAACTGGAAGGGGTTTCATATGGTCGCCAAAAGTTTTGTGGCCGGCATATTGTCCATTACTGAAAACGGGATGGTGCATCGCTATTACAATGTTTTTGTCCAAGTTGTCATCTATGGCATCTTCAAGTTCCTGAACAAATCTTTGCCTTGTTACAATATCCGTACACTTTTTATTAATATTCTTAACCTTGGACCAATTGGACACAAACCAGTTGGAGTCCACTAAGATTAAAATCAATTTGTCACTTAGTTCTATCCGTTCTATTGGACATGCATTTTCTGGAAAAAAATCTACGCTTTCCAAATTCAGGTCCTTTATATAGTTTTCAAACTCTTCTATATTCTCTACGTTTTCTGATTTCCATTCATTATTTCCAGGAATCAGAATGGTGCTGCCCTTGTAGTTTTTGGTCAGACCAATGTGCTTGTCCAACAGTTGCCTATCCAAATCCCAACTATCCGTTCCATCCGTAACATTGTCACCTGTAAAAATTAAAGTGCTATTTTCGGAAGCTTGGCTTAATTGATTACCTAAACTTTCCAGAATAGGACTATTGTCCATTGCAGAAATGTTTCCCATCCCCCCCGCTATAAAAAAAGTATAACTGGGCTCTTTACCACTATTCTTATTTACAATTTCATCGCTTTGCTGTAGCTTGAGTGTAGCGCACGATGCAAATAACATAGACCCGAAGAACAACACCATTCTCCTACAAACCAATGGTTTAAAAAATTTTGTCATAGATAGAATTAAAAAGACTTTTTAGTCTTTTCGAAAAATATTAGGTACTCTAATCTTCCTTTAAAATTTGGACCTGAATCAGTTCAATTACTGGGAATAATTTTATTCGGTGACTACTTTTGTCTTGAACGGATTACCTGCTCCCAGTAATAAGTAACCAATGTAAACAGGAGATATGATTTTAGGACATCCTATTGATTATAAGTTTAACTCTATCAAGTTTAATCGCTTGTAGTTTGAATTATCAAGCTCTAATTTGATGTTAGTGATGACAGGTAAAAAGGGTTTTACCAATTTAAGATGGAGAGGATAGAATAGTTCATGTTGAGCGTTGTGAAGTAAGTACTGTCTTTTATAGTATCATATAGCCCGATATCTATGTAGAATTTAATAGGCTATCGTCATTATTGGTAAGATTAATTAGAAGATGTACACATATAGGACGTAGCAGGTGAAGTCTCTGTGTACAGAAAGATAAATTGAGCTTTTTATAGCAAAATTCATGTAAGCAATAAAAAAGGCCTTAAAGGATTTAATCTTTAAGGCCTTTATTTTTCATATCATCGTGTAAGGATTTGGACATCCGCTAAACCCTGAATTTTATTGGGTTTTTCCCTGCACACACTTTTATTTCTAACCGAATTAGAAATCGCTCATCTGTATTTAAACGACAACTGACCCAATTGCCAAATAATCTTAATGGAATCCTTCATGGACAATTTTGAGCCATCAGCATGGATCCAGCGCTTTAAGGGTTGCTCGCAAATAAGGGAATTAGCCTTTTCTTTTCCATATTTTTTTCCCATTCTGATGAAAATCTCCACATCGAACAACCATCGTGTCTTAAAAGGTTTGTCAAAAACAGAGGCCACGGTATGAGGTCGCATTACCTTTGCTCCACATTGCGTATCCTTAAAGGGCATTCCCAAGATTTTTTGGATGATTAAGTTGATGGTCTTACTGATGATTTTTCTTGCAGACTCTTTTGTGATGTCGGCTCCCATTCGGCTGATTCGGGATCCGCTCACAATATCGAATTGTGACCCTTCAATGGTTCGTACCAATTCATCAAAATCCGTAAAATCCGTGGAAAGGTCTGCATCCAAATACCCCATATAATCAAACTGACCATCTTTGGCCAAGTGAAGAATTCCCTGTCTCACCGCTTCTGCTTTACCACCATTCTTCTCACAGTTGTATATACTGATGCTATCTTCGTTCCCCTTTCTGATTTCCTGTAGAACCTCCAATGTATTGTCTGTACTGCCATCATTCACAAAGCATAAGTGATATCCTGGATGGCGTCTGGCAAAATCTTGAAACTCTTTGCCACTCAAACGGTCTTCTTCATTATAACAAGGGATGACAACACCCACACAATGCTTTTGAATCAATTGTGTCTCCTTCTTTACCGAACGTTTCTCCAAAATTGGAGCGCCAATAGTACGCTTTACCCGAGCCACCATTTCATCCAAACCAATCGGTTTCTTCATGTAATCCACGATACCCAGTTCAAAACCATTCAAAATTACACTTTCATCATTGTTACCGGACATGACCATAATAGGTACGTTCATATCAATTTCCTTGAGCTGATCAATAACTTCCAACCCGGTCATCTCGGGCATATTCATGTCCATGATTACTAAATTAGGCTTAAACTCCTTAAAGATTTCAATACCTTCTTTGCCGCTAGAGGCCGTTTTTACCAAATAGCCAATCTCTTTAAGTTTTCTCTGTACGGATAACAGTATTAACTGTTGATCATCAATTGCTAAAATTTTCATAGGTTAAGGTTTTATGTTATTGATCAAACTTGAAGCAAATCTATCACCAATTGATGTTCGCCAACGCTCAAAAAAGTTGGAAATCAATTAAGTGTAGACGAATGGTAAAACTGAAGCGATGGACAGTTCATTGGTTTTCCGACAATATTTAGACCTTTAAACTGTTATATTTCCTGATAGATATTCATGAAAAAACAAACCAACATTACCTTGGCCATTGCATTGGTTTTTGGGCTCATTTTTCACGGGGCGACCATCTTTTTTACGTTGGAAACCACCTATGATGCGCTCATTCACCTATTCTTTGCAGACCACTATGCTGATAGTTGGTTCGAGCCTTGGGATTATCGCTGGTATACCGGTTTCACTGTACAGGGGTATCCGCCATTGGTTCATCAATGTATCGCATTGCTTTCGTATATCGGTGGATTAAAGTTTGGAATGTTTACCATGGCTTTGCTCATCATCGCCCTGTTCATTACAGGTGCTTACCGATTCGCGCTGGTCATTTCAGGAAACCGAAAAATAGCTGGCTATACCGCTCTTCTTGCGGCATTCTCCTCCATGTTTTTGGAAACACTTCACATTTTTGGTCAATTACCTAGTTTGATGGGTATCTCCATCTTAATGCATGCACTTCCCGAGATTTACATGTGGATAAAGACGGGACGAAAATTTAAACTGATTTCCTCGCTTTCCATGATTGCGGTAACGGTTACATCTCATCATGTGACACCGATTTTTGGGATGGTCTTTTTTATCTTCCCGTTGATTGGACTTGTAATTATGGATGCTTCTAAGGAAGCGGTAGAAATCAATACCAAGATTACGTTTAAAGTATTTCTGAAACAGTTTAAGCGTCTGTTTTGGCGGATTGTCATATTTGGAGGCGGCTCCTTGGTGGCCATTGTAGGTTGCATATTGCCCTATTGGGTCAATTCCAAAAAAAACCCGATTACCCAAGTTCCGATTCCGCATGGATCTCGTGACAACTTTCTGGAAGTTACCTCTTCCGGGTTAGTGTTTTTTTTGATTCCCTGGGGGATATTATTGTTTATCTTACCCTACCTATTTTACCGTTTTTACAGCAAGCGTTTGTTGTTTTTTGGTTTGTCCTTTTCCATGTTGACATTACTGGGAACCGGTGGCACCACCCCCCTACCCAAAATGTTATTGGGAGACACGGCCTTCAACATCCTTACACTCGACCGTTTCACGCTATGGGCCACCATTATGTCTTTGCCCCTATTTGGAGAGTTTGTGTATCGTTTGGTGGAAGGCGACATTAGGGAACAACTCCTTAAAGCGTTTAAAAAACCATTACACTATGTGCTGGCCGGTGGATTGGGTATATCCTTCATCGCCGCGGCTATATTTACCATGAGCCTCAACTATTTTAGGCCTTCGCAACCACAACGGATCAATATGCTGCCCATTGTCAATTTCCTGAACCAAGATCAACATGATCAATGGCGTTATTTGCCCTTGGGGTTCGGAGATCAAATGGCATGGCTCTCCGCGCAGACCAAGGCCATGACGGTGGATGGCAACTATCATTCGGCCCGAAGGTTGCCCGAGCTGACCACAAGGGCCATTGAACGACTGGAAAATTCAAAGTTTAGGGGTGTGGAGGGTATTGGTTCCCTACAACAATTTTTGACCGTTCCGGAGAAATACAATCTCAAGTACATATTTTCCAACGATAAGTTCTACGACCCTATTCTCTATTTCTGCGGATGGCAACGTTTACAGCAACTGGAAAATGGTATTATGGTCTGGGAGCGCCTCAATATTTCCCCTTTGCCCAAGGTGATTCCCAAAGAAGACGTGCCCAACTTCTTGAAGCTCATGTGGGGATTGATTCCTGTAGGGACTTTGCTATTGGCTTTTATCATCAATATTCAACTGCCATGGTATTGGAAACTCAAAGGAAAATCCAACAAAGTGGACGATTACTTCTACCACGCACCAAAATTCAACGGTATTTCCAGGGGCCTTTCTTTCATCAATGGAGCTTGGGCCATCGGAATGATCGGAATTTTCGTTTTTGGCATCTATCATTTTTACTTGGACAATGCCACCCAGATCAGTGCCGAGAATGTGGTCAAATCCTATTATGACGCGCTGGATTTTAAGGAATTTGAACGGGCACACTCCTATTTGGATCCTGATGCCGACGTGAGCCTATCCCAATATATGTTGGAAGTATCGGTCACGGACGGTTTATTGAGCTCTTACGCCAAGATGGATTCCATTGGCATAACAAAGACCAAGGAAACCAATAATACAATAGAAATGGAAGTGGCCACCAAATGGATTACCCCCTTGGAGAAAGTAGACCGCACCTATCAACATACGGTGATCAAAAAGAACGGGCAATGGTACATCAAACCAAAAAAAGTGGACAACGATATTCCACCCAACCAGTTGATTGCTTCCAACCAGACCCAATATTACAATCATGGACGAAGGCGCATCACTACACAACAAACGTATAATGAGGATATTTTACGCCAACCGCTTTTGGAGATATTATCTGCCAAATTGGTCAAATATAAAGGCAGTTACAGTATTGTCGGTGAGCTTCAGAATATTGACAATGTACCCGCGGATATTTCCATAAAAGGGACCCTATACAACGAAAACGACAATCAGCTGGCCCAGCACGATGTCAAGTTCCACGCAAAGCATAAACTTATGCCCAAGGAAACCACATCGTTCCGCATAGATTTTGAGGGAATTGCCTGGTCGTCCACCAAAGACACCTTGCCTCCCACTTTTGACCCCGACCAGTTTACCCCGATCAGTTTGGAAGAACAGCCCGTCACTTTTGATCTGCAATGTGCAGGGAACGTGGCAACGACCGACCTCTACAAATCCGTGGCACTCCAAGAATGGAACATGGATGAAGATATCTTAAAAGGGACATTGTTCAATTTCGGTACACAAGAGGTGACCATTCCTCAAATCTTGACCTCGTACTATACTGAAGCTGGAGATATTTTGTGGTTGGAACATCATTTTACCTTGGATGGCATCCGCATTCAACGGAAGCAAACTTTTGAAATGCCGCTGTTGGATTTGAGCGAACTGGAAATCATTGCGGAGGGATTGGAAAACTGCTACGTGAACGGCCTGCCCAATGCTGAAATTGCGGAACGGTACTTTTCCGATAGAAATGAGCAGCTTAAATGGGAAATGATGCGTCCCTACAATGGGGAAGGCTTTTCGTATTTTCAGGTGGAGTTGAACAATTACATTGGAAACCCAAAATAGATGAGGTGGAAGCAATACATATGGCTTATGGTTTTTATGGCTTGGGGTTGCTCCAAATCCCCTGATGCTCTTTCTGAAAAAATCCCCGATACCACAAAGCTTATCTCCACGGCAAGAGAATTTGTCGCTGGCGACTCCATTACTCTTCAATTTGATGGAACATCCGAAAATCAGTTGCTGTTGGTTCAAAATAGCTGGGGAACCATGCTGCTAAAACCCGATTCAACCATTACGAATTTGACCTTTACACTCCCCCAAATCATGGCTCAGAAAAGTGGTTTGGCCCATTGGAGCTTACTCCATGAAAAAACGATGGTGGCTGAAGGTGGCTTCAATATTCTTCCCAGCAAAACATTGTCAGAATCCATGGAATCCTATATTGGTCCTACCAGCATCTTTGCCGACAATCAAGATGAAGCGATGATTGTATCGTTACCACAAGATACTTTTGGAAATCCATTGCCTGACAGCACCATTGTACAACTGACAGAAAAATTCAAGAACAGCCAAAATAATACATCAATGCCCGTACAGGGTATGATTGCCCATGCCTACGTAGGAGGCCATGGTGAGGTGGGTGAACTGTTTCTGAGCACAAGTTTAGAAAATCAAGTTTCCAAGGAATTTACGGTAAGTGTGCTACCAACCAAATCTGCGGACTTCAACATCACGATGGAACGACAGCACAACTTCGCCGATGGCAACCAGATTATTTCCTTTACCACATCCACTGTTAAAGATCGTAATGGAAATACGGTTGCCGACGGTACGATGGTCAATTTTGTGGTCGAAGATGGTTCTGGAAACCAATATCAAACCTATGGCCAGACGTTGAACGGGGTCGCGGTTGGAAAAATGCTTCATCCAGAAGCACCGACACAATGGAAAGTAAAAGCACACATCAGTGGCCTATCCCAGAGTAATAGCTTGGAACTGGGGTTTGAAGCTGCAGTCAAGGATTATACTGTTCATGTTTCAGAAAACGGAAGAACCATAACTGTAGGGCCCATCCTTAGTTATATGAAACAATGGGTTCCCGACGGAATGGGCATCCATTTGGAAATAAAAGGTCCTGATGAGGAATCGTTGCTCACACAAGAGACAACTTCCAGAAAGGGAATGGGTGAATTTGAATTGCCCGAAAACATGAATGCTTACGAAAATACCGTAAAAATTACAGTTGCGGGAATTGAAAAAAGGATACTGAGAACCATAGAGTAATGGTAAAAAAGAATCTATATCGTGCGTTGCTCCTCTTGAGCTTTTTGGCCGTGAATGCGGGAATCATTTATGGATTGGCCGCGGCATGGTCCTTTTTGAATACCGGGGCCGATAAATCCGCCATTCTTCACATAGGTGGCACCATAGAACAGGCCTACCAACCCAAAATAATCTGGACCATCGAAGGCCAACGAGGAAGAAAAATATCCAAACAAGCCCTTCGGGAACTTGAAAAAGATTACCTGAATGCTTGGTATGTGAAAAATATCGCCTTGAACTCCTATGATCAATTGGGCATAGCGGATTATTACACCGAAGATGTGAGAAAGCAGGTCAACAACTTGGTCCAAAACAATCGGGATAACCATGTTAGGATAGCGACCACTACCCTATCACATCATCCACAACTCGAATTTTACAGTTTGGATGGGAAATTGGCCGTGCTGACCGATAACAGTGTGGTCCAGTTTGAAAAAGTCTATACCGATGGGAACCTAGTACATCAACAACGGACATTGCACAGCTATCAAGTGATTTTGATGTTGGAGGACGGCTTTTGGCGAATCCGTCAAATGGTGAAGATTCCCAATCCGGATGAAACCGAAAATGAACCTAAACAGCTTTCTTTTGATACCAAAAAATGGAGGGGCATCAACTATTATCCAAAGGATAACCCTTGGAATATGTTCGGGAGAACTTTTGATGAATCCTATATCCAAAAAGATTTCAGGACAATAAATACAATGGGGCTCCATTCGGTCCGTGTGTTTGTACCCTTCGAGGTTTTTGGAGGTGCCTCGGTGAAAGAAGAAATGTTGGCTCAACTGGAAAAACTATTGGATATCGCTAAAGAACATAATCTCAAAGTGCTAGTGACCCTATTCGACTTTTATGGGAATTATGATCTCATGGATTGGACATTGACCCATCGACATGCTGAAACTATAGTTTCTCGATTGAAATCTCATGAAGCCTTGTTGGGCTGGGATATTAAAAACGAGCCTGACTTGGATTTTGAAAGTCGCGGGAAGGATACTGTCCTGGGTTGGCTTTCAGAAATGGCGAAACAAATCAAACAGAACGATAGCATTCATCCCGTTACCATTGGATGGTCCACTCCAGAAGCAGCTGTGCATTTGGCCAACGAAGTGGATTTTGTTTCCTTTCATTATTACGGGGCACCTGAAAATTTTAAAGAACGTTTCTTGGCTTTGAAAGATTCCGTTCACGACAAACCTTTGGTTTTGGAAGAGTATGGAAAATCAAGCTATAGCGGCATTTGGAACCTGTTCTCCAATTCAGAGGATGCCCAAGCCAGCTATTACGAAAAAATGCAAACCATTCTTACAAAGGAACAACTCCCCTATTTTATTTGGACCTTGTATGATTTTAAAACCGTTCCAAGTTCTGTGGTGGGGCGGAAACCATGGCGAAAGGCACCACAAAAGCATTTTGGACTGATAGATTCCGAGGGTAAAGAAAAACCTGCCTATCCTATAATCGATGTAAAAAGAAAGGGGACAACTAACTAAAGTTGACCCCTCTCCACACTTAACCTAAAAACCTATGCGATACTAGTTTTTTCAATACGTTGCAGTTTTTGGGCCTTGGGTTGCTTCAACCCCTTTTTTGATCGTATCGCATTAAAATGGTCTAGGTACATTTCAGTGATTTTGGACATGGGCAGCGAACAAGCTGCTTTATAATTCTGTTTTCCCAAATGGATTCGGTAGTTCTCGTTGGTCAATATGCTTTCCAAGGCCTTTGCCAATGAGTCCACGTTTTCCGGCTCAAAGAATTCCCCACGGTAACCTTCTTCCCTGACCAAGATGCCAAGGTCCCCCAAATCGGGCAACACCACCGCTTTGCCATAACTTCCTGCTTGGTGCAACACACCAGAGCTTCCTGTTGTTGAGGTGTACGGGAAAACCACTACGGCACTGTCCCCGAATATTTTAGGGACATCTTCCTCGGCCACATAGCCCGTAAAACGAAGGTTTTCAACGTGACTGTAGATTTCTTTCATGCTGTCCAAATACCCCGGAGTGTTGGGACTATCTGTTCCTGCAATCACAATTTCGATGTTCAAATCGGATTTGTAACGCAAAACTTCCACGGCTTCAATCAAAGGCTCCACCTTTTTGTAGGTTCCAAATTTTCCAAAGGCCATCACTTGCATGGGCCCCACTGGCAAATCATAATTTGGTGCAGGTGGTGTTTCAAAAGAACCGTGAGGCACCAAAGCAACATTCTTCACTTTATATTTTTCTTCCAAGATGGTCTTGTACTTGCTAATGGTGACTGCCAACACATCGGAAGCCAATACAAAACGTGTCAATGTAGTGCCGATAAAGTTGTATATTTTTTGAAGGAATCCGTTCTGGGTGATTCCTGCATTTTCCAAGTCTACCTGCTCCAAAATATTATGCAATAAGGAGATGGTGGGGATGCGCATCATTCTGCAAACAAAAGGCAATAAAAGTCCAAGCGCGGCAGGAACCTTTTTATCGCCAAACTTCAAAAACTGAAGATTGAACAAAACCGCATCCGGTTTTTCTTGTTTGATGGCCTTGGCCACTTTGTACAGATTTTTAAGGTCGTTAAAGCTCCAACATTCTTTTACGGTAATGGGACAGCCTTCTTGTTCGAAGGATAGATCTTTTGGTGCTTCGGTCACATCGGTAAGCAATACAATTTCGCTTACTTCATCTTGAAGCCTGAAATGTTTTACCAAATGGTAACCGTACTCGGTTAAGGTGACTTTACTTGGCGGATATGCCGTTACAATTGCTAGTTTCATAAGGTTAAGTTTTTAATTCTTTATCAGATTTCAGTGATACAAATGTCCGCATAACCCATTATAAAAAAGGTCGTTACAAGGTGGTTGACTCTAAAGTGTAGACGAATGGAAATGATGAGACGATTAGGCAAAAACCCAATAAAAAAAGGCCGGAAAACAACATGTGTCCTCCAGCCCCGCGCTTGCCCTCTATTATAGGGGAACTCTATCTCCTATGAGATAAAAAATAGAGTACTTGAACGGCAAGCAAAACCAACATCACCAAAATCTGTAGCTGCACCACTAGGGCCAGACTACTATGAAAAAACACAATCAAAACTATCTGTGACACGCCCAAGATTGCTGAAAACCAAATGGGCCTGTATTGATCTAAAGACAAAAAGTAATACGTGAAGATATTTGCGACTGCAAACAGAGAGGTCGCCAAGGCATATTGCCAAAGCAACGAGGCCATGGACAAATAGGCATCTCCAAAAAGCAGGGTAATGATCAATTCAGGGAACGTCGCACAAACCACTACGATGACCGAGGACAACAGTCCAATATATCCCACATATTTAAAAAGGATATGTCCTGTAGGCTTTCCTTCTTTTTTGAGTCGGACCACGGTAGGAAGCAACAACATCACAAACATCCAGGCCACAAAATAGACCACGCGCCCGATCAAGGCCAAGGAAGCATATAGTCCCGCTTCTTGTGCTTGAAAAAAGTGCTTTACCAAAATAATATCACTGTTATTGATGATAATCTGGGTAAGCTCGTAGCAGGCCGTAATCAACATGAAAGTGCGGACCTTGTTCCATTCCAAATCCGGCGAAGCAGTTCTGACAACGTTAAATCGCAACTTTTTAAAAGGAAAAAGGCCCAAAGCCAAGGAACCCAGGATTCCAAAGGATACCAACACTCCAAAATGATCTCGAACAATCAAAAAGGCCAAAAGCGTGATGAGCAACCTGCCCCACATTTCGGATTGATAGGAAATTGAAAGTTTGGCGAAGGATTCCTCTCCTTGGTATTGACCCCGATTTACGCTCATTACAAAGTAAAGTGGCACTCCTATTCCAAAAATTTGGAACATCAGCGCATTTTCCGTTTGTAATATATTTTGAAGAAAAGGTGCTGCAAAAAATACTGCAGCTCCCAAAACACAACCAATCACAAGGGCTAAAACACCGATACGGTTTCTAAATGATTCCCATTGCTCTTGCGGCAGCACCGCTACGAACTTGGCCGTTACCAATTGGAAGGTCATCCCCAAAAAAGAAAGAACCAATAATAAGGTTACCAACAAGGCGGCATCCGCAAATGCCTCTGGACCCAAAATACGGCCCAAGAGCAAATTATAGATGTAATTTCCCCCATTAACTAACAAGGCACTCAACATAAAGAGCTGCTGAGGGGAAACTCGTTTTTTAACTACACTAAACACGGTCATGGCTCAGAATATTTGAGGTTTTTGTTTTACTCATTACCGAAAGTATATTGGCATTCTCCTGTCCAATAATGGTAAAATGAGCTCTGATTTCCATTGCCCTTTTATGCATCTGTTGTAACATGTGCGCTGCTGTCTCATCGAGTTGTCCTACGCGTCCTAAATTTAAAATCACCTGATTCTTGGTGTTGATGAACCGACTCATGTGTCGTTCTAGAATGATGATGTTGCTGCTGTTCAAGTTGCCATGAACCGAGAACATCCCTGCGCATTCTGTAATTTGTAAAGCCATGATTTTTAGTTTTATAGGTTAAGATTATTTGACTTGTTGCAGCAAATATCCAATGGTTTGACGTCTTAAATTGGTGGGTATAGATGGATGGCGGATTACTGTAGATGAATGGAATACTTCGCCCTTCGGTTGCGGAGGAGGTCGATTTAACTTTACATCATCGAAAAAACCTTAAAAGCTTAACCTATGAAACGCTTTATCAACATCATCATTTTAGGGATTGCCGCCAACGGAGTTTTTGCCCAGTCGCCCATGGATGAGGGGTTCCAACTTTTGGAGAAAGGAGATTTTTCCAAAGCTGAAATCTTCTTTGACGATTTCCTTAAAGACCATCCAGACAATAAGACAGCACAAATCTGCTACGGTCGTGCAGTAGGTCTTAACGGGAACCCGAACAAAGCGAACACCTTATTTAATGTTTTGATGACGCAGCACCCAGACGATTATGAGGTTCGTATCAATTACTATGAATCCTTTTTATGGGGAAAACAATATAAGGCAGCCGAAAAATTGTATGCGGGCCTTGTTGAGGATTACCCAAACAAGTTCGGTGCGATATTAGGGTACGCCAATACATTGAGTAATCTTCAAAAATATGATGAGGCTTTGACTTGGATTGAGAAAGCCTTGTTGCTTCAACCTGGGAATCCAAGCGCCCTGATTTCCAAAAAATATATGAACCTTGGTTTGGCCAACACTTTGGTACAGACTCAAGATTATGATGGGGCCAAAATCAAATTGAAAACCATTTTCAATGATTTTGAAAACGACAGGGAAACTTTACTGAACTTGGCCAATGTGTTTTTGATCACCAAAGAAGTCGATAGTGCCAAAGCGACCTATCGCAGATTGGCCATAAATGCCAAGGACTCCATTGTGGCATTGAACGGAATCGCATTGGCAGAACATATTGGGGAAAAGGACAAAGAGGCCCTCAAAGTTTCCGTTTTGGCTAAAAACAAAGTTTCCTCAATTTCAGATAGCGAACTTAGAGAGAAAACTTACGAACGGTATGCGCAAGCCCTCATCTGGAACCGCAAGTTTGTAACCGCAAAAAAGTACATCAATAGTCTTTCCTCTCAATATGGAGATAGAAATTGGGTCCTGGCCTTAAGGGCCACCTTGGGAATGTACACGGGGAACATAAAAAAGAGTCTAGCACATTATGATGCGATTTTAGCTTCGGACAGCACTTCTTTTGATGGTAATCTCGGCAAAGCCAATGCACTTTTTGCCCTTGGGCAAATTGAGGAAGCCTATGCAGCTACATACAAGACCTTGGATATTTTTGAAAATCAAAAAGATGCACAAGGGCTTATTGAAAAAATCAATGGGCAATACAGTCCGTATGTGCAAGAAACGGCGTCCTATAGTTTTGATAACGGGAATAACTTGGCCTATGCCACCAACACCACTGTGAACTTGCCGGTATCCGCCAAGTTTCAATCTTCCGTAAATTACCAATATCGTTTAACGGAAAATGCGGCAACTTCAGCGAAGGCAAACACACATACAGCCACGGTTGGACTTACTTATGCTTTGATTCCAAAACTAAAGGTAGTTGGTGTAGCTGGTATGAACAATGCACAATTCGACGGAAACGCATATACCCAACCTATTTTGAACGCCAAGTTGGTCACAGAACCGTATCGCTTGCAAAATTTAGAATTGGGCTATCAGCGAGAGGTACAAAACTTTAATACGGATTTGATTGAGCGTGAAATTGTGATGCAACACTATGGACTCAACTATAATTTGGGTTCCAATGTCGGTTTGGGCTGGTATACGCAACTCATCCATACCCAACAGAGCGATGACAACCAACGCGACCTCTTGTTTACCTCTTTGTACTATACGGCATTGCGAAAGCCCACATTAAAGTTTGGACTCAATTACCAATATTTGAGTTTTGCCGAGCAAGTATCTACCATTTATTTTAGTCCGGAGAAATACCAGGCCGGAGAGATTTTCGCTGAACTGGGCGGTAAGTTCGCTTCAAATTCTACCTATCGCATTAATGCGGCAACAGGATTGCAGCAAGTAGAAGATGACGACATGACCTCCATATTTCGAGTGGAAATGAATGTGAAACATCAATTCTCAAAAAGATTGAGCGGTGGTTTTTATGGCAAGTACAGCAATATTGCTTCGGCCACAGCTGCTGGCTTTCAGTTTACCGAAATAGGCCTTCAGCTGAAATGGTTATTTAAAAAACAACCGTTTTTCTTTGATAAGGTGGCAAGCAGATAAATCAATTTTAGCAATACAATAAAAGCCTGATCAAAATGAATCAGGCTTTTTCCATTTGTACCCCAATAAAGGAAAAGCTATGCTTCAATGCTGTTTCACCCACTCTGTTTTATCACCTTGCTCCATGATACATTTAACAACTTTTCCATCAGAATTCTTAACAAATTCAATAGTTGCTAGAGGTTTTACAATGTCGACTACGAAAGTAGTACCGTTCAAAGAGGTTAGGTTTGATTTCCATTTACCTTTTTCTTCTAGGAGCAACTTGTTCCTTTTTAAACGTACCTCAATCGCTCTATTCCCTTTTATATAAGTTCCGGCATATTTTCTCAAGTCAATATCGTTGGGCTCAACAGTGGTTGAAACTGTTAAGGTCTCAAAACCATTCCACTCGTATACCAAGCCTACGCTTCTAATGATTTCTTCAATAATCTCCGTATTTGTACCATTGGACATAACGACAACCCCATTTCCATTATCAGCGCTAAAGATGAATTTGCCCCTAAATCCCCTATTGGCACCGGAATGCTGCAGATACAATGTTTCATTTTTTATTTCACGAAAAAGGCCTAGTGCCGAAATGCTTCCCTCAAGTGTTGGTTCTATTATCTCAGTCGCCGAATCCTTTGCTAGTATTTTACCATTACCAGAAGAGAGGCACATTTGAAAATCGATGATCAACCTTCCTAAATCAGTTGGCGTTGTCCATAAGCCCGCTGCTGCCGACTCTGGATAGATATTGTAATTATTACTCAAAAGTTTACCTCTTTCAGAATGAGCAAAAGCCAATTCTTCAGGATATTTATCCAATTCTATCGAGTAAAAGGATTGGTCCATTCCCAAAGGAGTGAATACGTTTTCATTTACAAAGCGCTCATAGGCAACTTTGGAATTATCCGAAATGATAAGTTGGGATATAGTGACACCTCCCCCTGAGTATTTGAATTCGCTATTCGCTGGTAAAATCTGTACAACTTTTTCAGAATTCGATGGCTTTATACCATTCAAAATTTGAACAATGCTTGGAAGATGCTCCGAGTTCCAGTATCCGCTAAAACCATGAACGGATAACCCTGCTGTATGGTTCAACAGTTGACGTAAAGTAATTGGCTCTTCACCAAAGTCTATATTATATGGGAATTTCCAAGATGTCAAATACTGATTGATATCCTTATCCAAATCAATTTTATTTAATTCCTTCAGCCTCATCATTGCCACTGCATTAACGAACTTACTCATAGAAGCGGCTTGAAAAACTGTCTGTTCAGTAATATCTGGTTTTATTGGGTTACCAGTTTCTCCATATCCTTTGGCCCATTCAATTATATAGTCATGAATTACAGCAATGCTAAGTCCCTTCGTGTTGTATTTGTGCATTCGGTCCTTAAGCTTCCATAGAGATTGGTCTTTTCTAAGGACTAAGGGGGCAAGGCTATTTTCAACCTGTTCAATTCTTTGATCAATAGTTGTATTGGTCTGAGAATATGAGATGACACTCGTATTGGCAATCGAGAAGATGACAAGCAGCTGCTTTTTTATTGTCATGGTTTGGTATTTGGTTTCCAATATCAAAGATTGTTCCAATTTACAGGTATTTAATTCGAACAGTATGCTCTATTTCAGATTTATACATAAAAAAACTCCCCTTAAAAGGGGAGCCTTCATCAAAAAAACAACAACCTATAAAAACCACAATTACTGTCGTATTATTTTCCCACTATACGTCTTATTATGGACCACATCGCCAATTCGGTAGAGGTACATGCCCTTGGGCAGATGGCCCAGCTCCAAACGAATGCTGTTCTCGTAACCTGCTGGAGCTTGGGTATCTGCATAAACCACCTGACCGCTTAAGTTGACCACACGCACATACACCTCATCCGTCTTTTCCGGGATGGAGATATCGGTGTAGTTCACAAAAGGGTTAGGGTAACTTTTGAGGGTCAAAACTGTATCCACTTCATCAAAAATGGACATTGCCTCTTCATCTATATCCAATTCGTTTGTCCCAAACTCCATACCCTCTTCGGACGGTTGGTCCATGGCCGACTTGGCCAAAGCCACCCTATCCACATTCAATTCAAAAGGTTGATAATTTTCATAATCCCCTTGGACAGAAATAACTATGCTACGCAATTGTTCAAAACCAATGTATTTACCTTCTTGATTCGCAAATTCTGAAAATGCCACGCTAATTGCCTTCTCTTCAGTATTGGGTTCCACTGTATAACGTAAACGTTCGGACCAATCAGTCATAGCATTGGTCACCAAACTAATTTCCAAAGGAACATTATTGGTAAGGTTGAGCTGTAGATACTCGTAATCCCCGATAACCAATTGAAGGTCTCCAGCCAATACGTTTCTGAAGATATTTACAGTCTCCTTAACTTCCCCTTTGGCCACAATACCGCGTTCCACTACGTGACCATCCACTTCCCAAGCTTCGTGGGGAGTTACCTCAAAAACCTCCAAGCTATCTACTTGAGCGTTTAAATCAACACCCCATGGACCGTCGGCCAGGTAAATGGCATCGTGCTGATATGAGTTCTCCGCGATAATGGACAATCCCATATCGAACAGATGACCTGAATCCACTGTAATCTGCTGCTCCCATTCCCCGCTTAAATCGATGTATTTATTTAAATTTTGAAGTGTTTGCTGTTCGGTCGTTTTATAATTTCCATCTAGCAATAGCCAGCTCGCGTTACTCTTATTAATGATATTCAAATGCAATTTTCCGTTTTGATAATATCCATTTTGGATAAAGACAGTAGGAAGAACATTATCAACATTATTGATTTGTAAAGGGCCTTCTTGCTCGAGATTCATAAGGATTTCATTGACCACCGTACTCACCTGCCCCATACTGTTTCCCCAAACCTGAAAATTCATATAATCGCCTGCGGGGTATTCATCCAAGTTCCAACGACTATACAGGCTGCGTTGGGAGCCTTCTTCGCGTACCGAAAATACAACTGCGTACTCCACATTGCCATTGGCCCTTTCCAGTTCGGAATACACCAATCTATGACCATGCAATTGAATGGTACGTAAATCTTTTAATTTGGAATCATTGAGCCTATCGCAAATGGTCTTGGTGTGATTGTACACCTCACCCTTTGTATTCAAAGCCAAAGCGGCAGAGACCCTATCGCCATCTTGGTAATAATCTATTCCGAATACCTCATCGGCATTGGTAATGTTGAGCAAATCCTCTGGACTTGAAACATAAGACGTTTCTGTGCCAAACATTCCAGTGCTGGGAAAATAACCATCCAAATTACCCGATTTGGCCATTAGGGACTTGTAGGTCTTTTTATCGTACTTGCTTTGCAAGGCACGCTTATTCTTAAAAGTATTGGCCTTGTTTCGGTCAAAATTTCGCTTTGCGATCAAGCTAGCGAGGTCACCGTTACTTTCCAGCCCCCCATCGTTCCCAGAAGTTACGGGAGCGTGGTCGGTAATTTTATTATAATTGGTTGTTTTTACCGCTGTGTAAGGACTTGCGGTTATGTAGAAAAGTGCATCATTAAAATCATTATCACAACTCGCGTAATCCCTTCGAATGTCCTCAAAACCTAAAATAATTCGCTCGTTGTCCGGGTCGTTCAACAACACATTGTGATACCTCAAAGATTCTTCTGCTTCAGGATTAAAATCAGGATTGGAGAACAGTTGCCAATGACCTGAAGTTACATATCCCTTCCATCCATTGGCCAATAAAACCCATCCAATACCCGTTCCTGCCTTGAAATCACCTATTTTCACTCGGTGTCCGGTCTCCAAACTTCCACCACTGTACAAAGCGGATACGTTTGGAAAAATTATGGTAATGTCCTCTTGTTGGGGTGTTCCTGTTAAAGGTTGGTCGGTTTGATAGGTATAATAGCCCAATACGTTTTTGTAACCTGCACCTTCAGCCACAAAGGTGACCCAGACTTCTGCATCTTCCACTAATATAACATCAGTATCATAGCCGGAAGTAATATATTGAGGATTGTAATCGGGCACTGGATATCCTTCCGGCAATGCATTGTTGATCATATCCAAGGTTTCCTGTGATACATCGTCCTTACCATCCAGGTATAGTGGGGTTCCATCAGATGTATAGTCTCCCAAAAACTTATAATTATACTCTTGGGCACTTGCCCAGGAAAAAGTAAGCATGGTTGCCAATAGAAGTAATAATTGTTTCATAATTGTAGGTTTAGAATATGGTTCAAAATTGCTGATTTCCTGCTCCAAAAATGGAGTAGCTTCGGTGAATTAAAATTTTCTATAGACGGATGGATATTAGAAAAGGACAAGCATAAAAAAACACCCCGAAAGGTGTTTCGTATCATATCCAATAACTATTTGCAATTACATCAATCCATAATGATGAACTGTTCCTATAACAACTATATAAAGAACACCTAGGTGTAAGAATATCAATGTTTTAAGAACCAATTTAAACACATCACCTGTTTCATGGTATAAGTTTTATGATTAACACTGGCACAAAACTAGCTCTCTTTGCCTTAGTGAATTTAGATGAAACGGTGAGCGAAAAAAAGTGTAGATAAGCTAAAAGATTGTTGTGTTGAATTTTTAAAGAAGGTTCAACCTTCGCATTAATTCCGGTCTATTGGACCTGCTGATCGGGACAACGCTCTTTTCGATCAATACGCTATTATCCTCAATATCAATAATTTTATTAAAGTTGATCACAAAAGACCTATGAATCTGTAAAAACTTGTCGTCAGGGAGTTTGTCCAAAATTTTCTTCAAGGTGGTGTGTACCAAATAATCCTTGGATTGTGTTTTGATATTGATATAATCTCCCTTGGCTTCAATAAGCAATATCTCGGTATATTTTAGTTTGATGAGCCTGCGGTCTATATTTATATAGAGATCTTCTCCCGAGGCATTCTCTTGGTCGGTAGGAAATCCGCTAGAAGTTTTTGAACCAAATGACCTGCCTTTTAAGACTTTCTGTACACATTTATCAAATCTTTCTTGAGTGATGGGCTTAACCAAATAATCCACGATCGCTTCGTATTCATATGATGCGATGGCAAATTCCGTATCGGAAGTGGTCATTACAATTTTGGGTGGGTTTTTGAGTGTTTGAATAAAATCAATCCCCGTAAATCCAGGCATATGGATGTCCAAGAAAATAAGGTCCACTTTATATTCGTTCAAAAATTTGATGGCCTCTATGGCACTATCAAATTCCTCCATAACATTCAATTCAGGAGCTTTGGAGCATAATTGAGACACTATTGCTCTGGCTGCCGCTTCGTCATCAACTATAATACAATTCATTTTTAAATGGTTTTTAGGTATTGTTCCACTGTTTCCAGGACCGACAAAAATTCTTGTTTTAAGGAATGCTCACCATTTCGCAGTTCGTTTTCGTGCTGAACGGCCAAAGTGTAAGCATTTTGTATACCTAGAACGTTGAGTTTGTGCTTTATCTTGTGTACGAGCTCGGACGCTCCCCTAAATAAAGAACTTTCCATCGCTGTTAGGTACTCATTTTTTTCCGCAGGAAACTCCTCCTTTAAGATACCAATGAATTTTTGGCGAAAAGCTTCATCACCATCAGCTAGATTGTCAATGTAAGTTAGGTTTGGAGTCTCTTTCATTGTTCTTGTTTTTTTAGTGTAAAATGAAATGTAGTGCCCAATCCTTCTAAACTTTCCACCCAAACCTTACCCCCATATAGCCCTACAATTTTTTTTACCAATGCCAAACCGATACCTGTAGCCATTTCATCATTTTCTAGTTTGTTGAACATTTCAAATATGTCCGTTTGGTGTTCCTCCGGGATTCCCTTTCCATTGTCCGCTACGGCAAAATACCAGTTATCACCCTTATCCTTGAAATCGATTCGAACTGTTCCCTTCTTTTTGTTTTCCAATGCCTTTACTGCGTTGGTCATCAAGTTCATGAACAATTGTTCAATTTTATATTTATCAAAACAAAGCTTTGGAAGGTTTTCTTGAAATTGGAAAGAAACGTTGTTAGGTACAAAAATGTTTTGTTGAATATCGCCTAAAAGCTCTTCCAAATTGAATTCTACATTTGATGAGTTTTTGTTTCCAAGTGTGGCATGCTTTAAGATTCCCGTTATGAGCTTGTCCATTTTCTCCAAATTTTGAAGAGCAAGGGAAAGGTTTTGTTGACTCTGCTCAGAAAGTGTATCCCTTTCATCCTCCTCGATCCAGGCAATCAAGGCACTAATATTCCTAATGGGCGACTTTAAATCGTGGGATACAACATGTGCGTAACTGTTCAAGGATTCATTCTGACGGGCCAAATCCTTTAAAAGGCCATCCTTCTCTATTCCCATTTCGGATGCACGCTGAGCCAACTCCTTAATCTGTCTGGCCAACTTTTCCGCATCAAAGTTCTCGTCTACGATATTCTTTGTGACCTCTTGGGTCTCAAAGTTTGATTGCAATGCGGTCAATGCATTTTCCAATGAATTGAGCACTTTTTTTTGCCGGGCGGCCTCTTTTTCCAATTCCCGATTGGCGTCATAAAGTTCGTCGGAACTAATTGCCGTGGCCCTTTGAAGCATGGACAATTTTTCATCATAATGCTCGTAAGACTTTCCTATTGCCTCAAAAAGTTCTTCCAGAGAGCTTTCATTACATAAGGCTTCGGGCAAGTATTTGTTGAGCTGTCTTTTGAGCAGGCTGTGCATTATTCGCTAAATAAAGTTAGTGTCATAGTTTGATTGTGGAGCTTGCAAGAGCGATGACCCGCAAAAGGTGCCATTTCACCGTAAGAATAAAATCCTGATATGGGAACATGCTTACCTACAATCTGGCTCACTTCCTCTATTTCTTCCTCGGTACGCTGGTCCATTACCAGTTTTCGGCCCACACAACTGATCAGAATGGCCAATTGCGACTCGGTATTGCGACCTTGAACTGCGAGTTTCGCTGCTGACCGCGCACCGCTGGCAATATCGTCCACAGTGGCCATCATCAATTGTACTTTAGATCCTTGCGGTACATCTCCGGCCAAAATCATTGCGTTCCTTTCTTCATCTATGTTTAATATGGTTCTTACAATGGCGGCACCTCCATCCGTTCTTACACTTAAAGGATATAAAAGTGCCGATTTTGGCAATTCGCTGGCCTTGTCGCCCAAATAACGTTTGTAAAGGTCAAGAGCAGGTTTGCCGTCGAGTTCGAACAGAATATTGTTTCTTGATTTTGTTATCATCCGTTCTGGACCAAACGGTATCCAACCTCCGAAGTTTGCGCAACTGATCTCGAGCGATTCGCCATAGAAACCTATGGCAACAACTTCTCCTTCTTTTGGAGATTGATTATAGGAAGCCAGCGTCTTTTCAAAACGGTCACCGTCGCCACATAGCCCCCCGGACAGTCCAATTCTACCGTTACCTCCATATTCCATACCTGTAATAAGGTCGCTCCCATTTACGGTGCTTCCTTCGGATACTACAAAAATGTGCTTTAATTGCTCTTTTGGAAATTCCTTGGAGAGACACCTGCCCAACGCATCATCGTTATGTTGAAATTCGGAAACATTTTTACTCTTTACCATAAAGTGTCCTTTTTCAAACTCAATAGCTGTAAGCACGACCGTACCATCCAAGACCTTCTCCCCCATTATCTCACCGGAGGTTGACCCAAAAACAAGATGGCCGTCGGGAAACAGTTCCCTTACTTCTTGAAACAACCCCTCGTCCTGAAGCATAAATCTATTGCCAAAGACCAAAACCAATGGTTCTTTTAGATCTATCCTTTCCGAGGCAAATTCAAATTTGGAATTAGATAACTTTTTGGCTTGCAATATCTTCATGTAGATTGGAATTTAATGTTTGTTTTTCAAGGGTGAAATAGAAATCGGTTCCTTTACCTTCTTCACTTTCCACCCATACCTCACCATTATAACGATCAATAATCTTTTTTACTATGGATAGGCCTATCCCGGTTGATTTTTTATCGTCTGAAGCAGATTGAAAAATTTCAAATATCTTTTTATGGTATTTTTTAGGAATACCTACACCATTATCCTTAATGCAAAACTCCCAAAAGCCATGTTTATCCTGATAAAGCACTTCGACTTTTCCATTTTCTTTTTCAATATGCACAACTGCATTGGAAATAATATTTTGGAACAATTGATGCATTTTTGTTCTATCGGCAATAATCGTGGGCAATTTTTCAGGGGCAACCACCTTTACGTTTTCAGGAATGTAGATACTTTCCTCAATTTCCGAAACCACATCGTGTAAATCTATTTCTGTATTTTTAAGTTCAGAAGTATTGGCCGTGGAATATGCCAAAATTCCACTGATCAAGTTTTCCATGGATTCAATCTTATCTTGGATTAGCTTGAGATATTCCTTGCCTGCATCGTCCAAAGAATCCCCATAATCGTTGCTCAACCAACTTGCCAAGGCCTCAATACTTCTCAAAGGAGACTTTAAATCGTGGGACACTACATAAGCATATTCCTTTAAGCTCTCGTTGCTCTGTTCCAATTTGGACAATAGTTTTTCCTTTTCGAGCTGTAATTTTATGTGTTCGGTAATATCCAAATGAATGCCTATGGAACCGATTGCCCGCTGAGCTTCATCAAAACGCGGTGCGGAGCTCACCAACCAGTGACGCTGTTCGCCTTTCTTGTTAAATACAGCCATTTGGTGAGAGTCCTGACCCTTTTTCAGTTGTGCTATGTCCTTATCATCGATTATCTGTTTGTTATTGGCGGTTCTCAATTCATGGACAACACTGCCCACAAGTTCTTTCATTTCAAAACCGCTTATGTTGCAAAAACTTCGGTTTACAGTTTGAATTTGGCCATTTAAATCAACCTCGATCAAACCAAGGTTCATATTTGCAATAATTCCGCTGTACTTGTCTTTTTCAGCCTGTAGGTTTTGTCTAAAGGTTTTGGTGAGTGTAACATCCCGATAGCTCCATAAATGGCCTTTGTAAACGCCATCGTTGAATAGCGGTATGTAATCGCGCTCCAAAATTCTGCCATCTGTCATCTGTAATTCATCAGATAGAACTGTTTCTTGATTTTTCAAAATTTCGGTTATGCGATCAATGAATTGTTCCGGGTCCTTAAAATAGTCCTTGGATTCTTCTGCTGCATTTGCACAGTCCGCGCCGATCATATCTTCTGGATTGGCTTGGATACCGAACATATCACAGAATTTTTTGTTCGTAAGTGCAATTTTTCGGTTTTCATCTTCGAGCAGTACGGCCATTTCGAGGTTTTTTATCAAGGTCGCCAACCTATCCTGAGATTCTTTTAATTGTTCTTGTTGATTTTTAAGCAAACTTTCAACATCTTTTTCCTGAGTAATGTCTCGGATAATACCTTGAGCAGCAATGGGATTGGCTTTACGGTCATAGATAAGGCTGGCATTGATCTGCACATATTTTTGTTGGTTGTCCGGTAAAACAATCTTGGCCCTATAATTTTTTAAAATACCTGTTTCCAGTAAGGATTGGATGGATTCTGCCGTGTATTGAGCAAAATCTGGATGAACGTAACGGGAAAGGTTGACTTCGTTTTTTAAACGATTAAACTTCAAAAATTCTTTGGCGGATTCATTACTTCGGATAACGTTGAAGTCCAAATCCATTACCACATAAGGATCAATTATATTAAGGAAAGCGGCATTTACTTCATCAGTCCTTTCATTCAATAGGTTTTCGAGCAGTACATTGGCCCGTTTTAGGTGTTCTGCCGTATCATAAAGTTCCTTGGACTTATCTTCAAGGATTTTCTCCGCTTGTGCCCTCGCCTTCTTTTGGCGTTCCAGAGCTCTTTTTAACACTTTAACCTCGTTACTCTCCATCTTGCACTACATCAAATTTTACTTCGGTTCCATCGTTTTTCAGCAATTCAAAGGATACCTTGGAAGAGGTGTTGAAGTGTTCGAAACACTTTTCTATTAAACCGTGTGCCAAACGGTAAAGTCCACGGGAAGAAACATATACCATGGAGATGGAGGTATCCGTTTTGTCCAGGATTTTAAAGGTGGGCAACTCTGCATCCGGATATAATTTTTTTACATGTACATGAATATGATCTTCTATAGAGTACAGTAATCCTATGGGGGAAGTATAACTTTTGATCACATCTGGATGGGCTTTTCCCAAACTCACAAAAAGGTAATGACCAAAGGCATACAGTAAATCATCTATGGCTATGTTGGTCCTTTCGCTCAGACTTTGCAACAGAATTACCATTTCATTGAAATCATAAGTTCCAACGGAGGTATAGATTCCTTCAGAGGGCAAGTCTGAAGCTTCAATTATGTCATCAACGGTTTCCAACCCAAATTGATCTTCGACCATTTCCAAAAACTCGGTAAATACTATTCCCTTCATAATCTGGCTTATATGATTCAAAGGTAGGAAAACGTTTACCTTACAGGTAAGTTTTGTTGTGAAATTGCGCTTTTAACTAGGCTTTTACCAGTTCGTTGATGTTCCAATATTCGAGAACCGTTTTTAACTTGGTCTCGTAATCTTCGTATTTGAGGGGTTTAATAATATATCCTGCTATGCCGATTTTATAACATTCCAACAAATCGTCCCTATTCTCGGACGTTGTAAGAACGATGGTGGGCAAGTATTTTATTTTATCGTGCTGTTTAAGAATGCCCAAAAATTCTATCCCGTTCATCCGGGGCATATTAAGATCAAGCAAAATTATGTCTGGCAAAGATTTTCCCGACTCCAAATATGCCAAAGCTTCCTCCCCATTTTTGGCTTCTATCAAACTATGCTTGGTTTCCAACTTGGACATTGTGCGTTGGAACTTCATGGTTTCGATGGCGTCGTCCTCGATAAATAAAATGTACATTTTTATCCAATTTTAGCTGATTACAAAAAAAAGAATTTCACATGTGCAAAAATGCAATCCTTAGCCCAAACAAAGTTTAGTGTAGACGAATGGTATTTAAGTGTCGTTGAAAGATAAAAGGTTTTCTTTCTGATAGGGTCAAAAGCTTAATAAAGTGCCTGCCAGATTGATTAACTGAAAAATGATAGTGATTCGTAGAAAATTAGGAATCATTATATAAAACCAGAATATCACATTTTATTCTGCCCCGTATTTACAATCTTGTTCAGACGGTAAACAAAAACATAGTAGGTAAGCAATAAAAACAATATCCAACCGCAGCTTATAACGACCATACCGGTAATTGAGGTATGATAACTACCAATCAATTGCACATACATACTGGCCATTATAAAGATATATATGCCCCAGTTTATGAATTTCCATTTGCCCAAAATGGGTTTGTGCTGCTTCTTCCTTTGATTTGCTCTTCGCTTTAAGGTAATCCATATACCCGATAGCACTAAAGATGATATCCCCAAGCCCATAAAAAACCATATAATCTTGGTTACCAATCCTCCCCAATATCCAAAATGCAGCGGGTCGGCGATATCATTGACCCACATAGTTTTACTTATTGTTCGAGCATTTTGAACCCCGGTCACTTCATAAGTATATGGATTTACATAAACCCTATTGGCACGCTGCCGAACTAATGGCACATCTGATTTGCCCCTTAGATAAACAGGGCTTTCATAATCAGTAGGTATGTTCATGTCTTCCACCATGAAATGCGGAATTGCTTTTTGTGCTACATTGACAACCTTATCATAATCAATATCATAAGCGAGGTTCACACTATCCGTGACTGTGTAGTTTTCCAACTTGGGTAGTTTGGGATTGACTTTTGTTCGGACATCCGCAATGTTTGAACGCTCTATAAAATACCATATTCCCGTAATCGAAAACAGTATGGAGAACGGAATCGACCATAACCCGATCAATCTATGAAGGCTTCTAAAAAACACTAGCGGCCCTTTTTTTACTTCAAGTACAAACAGTTTTCGCCACCATTTTTTATAGAAGAACAATGCCGTTAAAAAGGAAATTAAAAGTAGAAAGGCAAAGCTCAACACGATGAAATACCCAAACTGATAAAAAGGCATGAATAAAAAGTAGTGCAGGTCCCTGAAAAAGCGTTGAAAAGTGAGGTTGGCATTTCCCTGAATTTTTCCTGTATATGGATTTGCAAAGACATAGGTCTGTCTGCCGTTATCCTTCATGTAGATTATGTCGCACAAGTAGGGTTCCTCCGTACGCATCCAATAAGAAACCTGACCATCTGGATATTGCTTTTTAAGGTTGGCGAGAATTGTATTTCTAGAAGCAAACTCCTTTTGTGGCTTTGCCCTTATTTCTGATATAAACAGCCAGTCCAGCTCATGGCTCAGGGTTGCAATAGTACCAGAAAAGCATACTATAAAAAATAGTATGCTCAACTTGGTTCCGATCCAACTGTGGATTTTAAATAGTTTCTTTTTTGATAATTTCAATTCTAAAATGTATATGAGACTGTTGCCATAATATTTCGGGGTCTCCCAGGGAAAGCTCTCAAGAAATCATATCCTCCTACCCAATGAGTCTTGTCGAACACATTATTAACGTTCAATTGTATCTGAAATTTATCAACCTGATAATAAACAGCTGTATTGACCAATCCATAGCTTGGAAAAACAGGGATCAACTCCGGGTCCCTTACAATGGAACCGTTTCGTTCCCCCACATAATCATAACCAAGTCCAAAGCCCAGACCGTTAAAATCGCCTCGGTCAATGATATATTTTGTCCAAAAATTGAAGGTATTTCTGGGTGCATTTGGTTTTTGATTGCCAAAAATAGCGATTGTGGATTCATCCGCTTCGGTAAAATATGCATGATTGTAGGCGTAGTTCATAATAACACTCCAATTGGGCATAATCTGTCCATAAACATCAACCTCCACACCTTCCGATTTTTCTTCCCCAACCTGTTGTAATAAATCGGAGTTGCTGGAATCATTGGCATTGTACAAGGCCCCTTTTTGGTTTAGGGTATACACTGCTAAAGTAGCACTCAGCCTTTTGTTGAACCACTCGGATTTTACTCCGGCCTCGAACAATT
Source organism: Muricauda brasiliensis (assembly GCF_003057865.1). Lineage (NCBI taxonomy): Bacteria > Pseudomonadati > Bacteroidota > Flavobacteriia > Flavobacteriales > Flavobacteriaceae > Allomuricauda > Muricauda brasiliensis. The sequence goes on from NZ_QBTW01000001.1 coordinate 268,170, forward strand.
CACTGGTCAAAGGATCAAAAGGTCCTCCAGCTTCGGGATTATTTACCTCGGTCGCAGTTTGGGGTTGATATCCCTTTACCCAAGTACCATAGAAGTTTACATTTGATGTAGCTTTATAAACCATACCTACTCTCGGTAAAAAAGTGTCCTGCCTTACTTTTTCTTCCGCATTGGTATTGTAATTTAAGTAATCGGTAAAATCATCGTACCGAAGGCCTACCAATAGATTAAACTTTTTGTAGCTGAACTGGTTTTGTAGGTAAATACCATTCCCGGTTTGTTTATATCTATCATAATTTCTAATGGAATAAACGTAATTGCTCATGTCCCTCATGGCATTTCCGTTCGTAGAGGTTAAATCAAAAGGAGCTACATTGGCTACAGGGTTCCCATCGTCATCAAGTACATAATTATCAATATTTGCTACATTGAACGAATTGGTCGCGGTTCCATTCTGCAAAAGATAGGCGTTTGCTTCTAATTGCGACCCCCCAGGTTCAAGCTCTTGTTGAAAATAATCGTACCCCACCAAAAGCTTGTTTTTTATGTCACCAAGGTCATAATCAAAATTGAGGTAGTTCGTAAAGTTCTGGTTGTTCCATGATCGCTTACGAATAAACACCCTCATAGCCACTTGGGTAATATCAAAAGAACCATCACCAAGTGCTAAAAAGTTATTGGCGGTTCTATGCTCCAATAGGTCTTCATCATAGGAGGAGTTCAGATAGGTACTGTTAAAACTTATGTTTTCATTGAACTTATGCTGGAACGATAATGTAACATTTAAGTTTTGTTCGTTCAGATAGTCATTTTCTGCGCTTAAAGATGTAGTTATTGGTGTTGAGTAAAGATCACCGTCTCCAAAAACTGCCTGTCCACGATCCAAACGCCCTTTGTTGTCCTGATAGACCACATCAAAGTTCAAACGAGTCTTTTCGTTTGGAATAAAGGAAAATGAAGGGGCTACAACTATATTCTTGTTGAATTGCAAGTCCCTAAAACCATCCGTATTTTGATACCCGATATTTAAACGATACAGTAGTTTGTTATCCTTGGTCATCGGTCCTGTAAAGTCGGACAATAATCTAAAAGTGTTGAAGCTGCCCATACTGGCACTAATGGATTGTTTGGTTGTTTCCAAAGGCTTCTTGGTAACTGTGTTTATGGTTCCTCCTGGAGAGGCGTTTCCAAACAAAGCAGATGCTGGGCCTTTGATAACTTCAACACGCTCAACATGTGGAATAATCTGTTGGCTCCAAAAACTGGTCATCATTCGAGAGCCATTTAAAAGTATACTATTGTTTCGTTGTCCTTGAACACGAAAACCCCTCATAGTCAAGTCATTATAAAATGAAAACTGGTTAACACCACTAACGTTCTTAACTACATCATTAACCGTAAACGCTGCTTGGTCCAGTATGACTTCTTTTGTCACGTAACTCACTGCCTGTGGCACATCAACCAGTTTGGTGGCTGATTTTGTGGCTACAAAAGATGTTGTGTTTTTATAATTTCTTTCCTTTCTACCGATTATCTCAACTCCTTGCAATTGTGTAGTCGATTCACTTAAAGTAAAATTCAGCTCTAAGGCAATTCCTTCCTTTAATATGATTGAGTTTTCAATAGTTTCATAGCCAATATAGGAAGCTTGGGCAATATAGTTGCCCGGTGTAATATTATCTATGCTGTAAGTACCATTGTCATCTGTAATTGTACCAATATTAGAGTTTAATATAATAACGTTGGCATTCGCAATCGGCACTCCTGTATCGGAGATAACTTTTCCCTGAATGGAAGAATTTTGGCCAAAGGTTATGCTGAATGCTCCCAGCAAAAAGAAATATAGCAAGTAACTTTTATTCATTTTGAATTTATTTATATCTATTCTAAATAATTGGCTGCGAATTTATAGCGAACCATTTTTTGTCGCAACTTTTAATTAGATTAATTTTAAATAAATCTTAGGAAACATCATAAACAACTAATTAATAAGTGTTTAAAAATGTTAAAGTTGGGGGCTTTCCGAAAATAATAATGTAAACGTTTTCCATGCTTATCGGATATGACCTTTGGTTGACCTTCCATAAAACATCACGTTTAATTCATAGCCATACAATTTACCTCAAAGTAATCCATAAAAGGATTGGAAAGTTTGTTTGGCTATTGCTATGTAGTAGGTTTAATATGGGTACTTCATCCAATCTATCGGAAATGAACGAGCCTATCGATATAAGGGGAATCTTCAGTAAATTACTATCTGCTTTTTATTGTGATTCGAAGAGGGGTTATCAAAAAGAGAAGCTTAAATTAAAAGTACTTCCCTGAAAGTATTGATACAACTTCTTCATCAAAATCAGTCAAGTTGCGATAAAAACCTTTCACTCCAATTTGCAAATTGTTTGCAAAAAAATAGGCCTCAGAAAGTTAAACTCTCCAAGGCCTTGTTTTTACTTGTGATCGCGGAAGGATTAGAACCTCTTCCGCCATCCCTTATATTTACTGGGTTTTACCTTGCCAATGTATTTGTAACTAACCGAATTACAGACCACTATGAGTAATCTACTTTCGTAGCTACCAAATTTAATCATAAAATATTAAATCTCTTAAAATAGCAAATTGATTGTTTTACTTGGCCTTTTATGGTTGTATTTGTTTTCCTCTCCACTTCCCATTTTCAAGTTCAAATAACTTTCTGTCATGGAACCTGGATGCTTTAAATTCCAAGAATTCGATTCGAACGGGGTCAATTGAATACCCTCCCCAATCTTCGGGTCTAACTGCCATTTCTTTTCTGGAAACCCTTTGTTGTATTTCTTGTTCAAGTAATTTTGCATCCTTGGTTTCTTTGCCCTGTTCACAAATCGAAGAAACTATTTTAGAATTTAAATCCCTTTCATGGAAATATTTATCCGCCAGTGTTTCAGGTATTTTTCTCGCTATTCCTTGTACCCTTATTTGTCTTTCTGTCTCGGTCCACCAAAAGGTCAAAGCTACATGGTTGTCCCTTGCTATCTCGATTCCCTTAAGAGAATTCAATGGCCCAGTTATGATGAAGGCGTCATTGATTATTTCTTTTAGTGAGACGATTCTGGCATTGGGAAATTCATCGGTCCCATGGGTCGATAAACAAACTGCCGTTGGAATCCGAACTTCAGTCAAACGAAGTTCTTCTTTAAACCATTGCTCAAAAATTTCTATTGGTGAATTTCTCATTGCTCTCTGTCTATAATAAAGCTACTTTCTTGTTTTTTGAATCCAACCTTTGGGTAGTATTCCATTGCTGTGGGCACTGAAAGAAGCAATACCATGGATTGATCGCCCACTTTTTCTTTTGTTAAGCTTATCAGTTTTCTTCCAATTCCCATTTTTTTATATTCCTCCCTAACTGCAAGGTCTGATAGATAACAAGCCCAAACCCAATCGGTAATGGAACGAGCAACACCTACCAATAAATCATTGTCCCAAGCTGTTACAATTAGGTTGGAATTTTCAAACATTTGCTGCATTCTCTCCTTGTCATGCGTTGGTCTTGGTAGACCAGCATTGTCGTAAAGTTCAATTACTTGGTCTACTGTCGGTCTTTTTTTATCACTGTATTCTATGTTCATTTATCATTTTAGTTTGTTTAACCTTTCCTTATAAACATGATATTCCATAAAGTCGAAGGTTGGGAAAGTTCATAATTTTATTATCATAAATAAACCGCTATTGCAATATCCATAAATATGTGGTTGTAAATGACTCTTATCAATGTATTGTGAAATCCTATGGAATAGCCAAAAGATGGTTACATAGAAATATTATTTCATTGTTATTTTGGCAATTGCTTTTTTTAGTGAATCGTCACTTTTCAGATATTGATTTAATATAAACTGGGTTAGTTTTTGGTCATTTACAATTGTTTGTAAAGTTTGAATCAAGAAGTTGTAATTAGTGAAAGTTGTCTCTGTAGTGAGGATGATATTTAACCATTCCCACATTTTTTCTTCCCCGATTTCTTTTTTGATGGCGGTAAAAACAATTGGGGCATAATAATAAACATATAATTCCCTGTTACCATACTGGGATTCACCTGTAATTTTACCCATTGGGATCGGGTCAAAATCCTCGAGTGCTTCTATTTTATCCGATATCTTTTGGTCACAAACCTCAGCTCCCATCATTTTTTTGGTCAATTCCAATGACAAAAACTCTGCAAATCCCTCGGTCATCATATCCCCAAGTTCAGAATTGAGAACCTTATAGGTGCCGAAGTAATAATGTCCAAGTTCGTGCGCAATGAAAGGCCTGTACCAATTTTGAATTTTAGGGTCAAAAAGACTGATCAATCCCATCTTCCCCCAGCCAATATTGAAAATTGAAGGATAGGAAACGAACATCCAACCGTCTTTTCTTGACGTTGGCGTAGTTTCAACAAAGGTTACCGCCTGGTCAAATGGTATGTTCAGTTTTTGGGTATAAAAGTCCTTAAATGAATTGATCAGGTTACTGAAGTCATTTATTTGTTTACTGGTAAAACTAGGGTTCAAAATATAGGTGTCCCCAACCGCGGAAAAGTCAAAATTTCCGCAAAAGAGTGTCAATTCGCGGGCAATATCACTTTTGAACTTATGATTTTGTGCATTTACTGGTTTATTGCCGTTAATGTAAAGGGTTGTGCAATCTTGACAATCAATTTCCACATCATACTTGAGGTTGTCATAGGTTTTGTCATTTGTTATATCATAAAGTACGGGATACCAAGATGATTGCAATCCATCGGCTCTAATGGAATTGTGGTTAAATGCGATGTTACCTCTCCAATCTTTCCTAGCGTAATTGTGGAGTGTATCTTTAACCACAGGATATTTACCTACATATTTAACTTGAACCTCATTTGGCAAAAATTTCCCTTTTCCCGTATCATCGGGAAAAAAGTATGCTTTTGTTTCTCCATAAGAGAGTGTGTCGTTATGGGCCACTGAAAAACCCAGAAGGAAATCATTTGATTCGGTAGTTTTAAAATGCAATATGTTCAAACCCGAATTTAATCTGATGAAATAGTCTTTGATCTGGGGAATGTCACTTAAAGTCAAATCGGCTTCAATGGTTCCTTGTTCAATTGAGATTTTGACCTTTCCTGCAAGTTTGGGGATTGTTTCTTGTGCACCTAGTTGAATACCGAATAGATAGGTAAATAGTAAAAGTGTTCTTTTCATTCTAAATTGATTGTCGTTGCGGTTTATATTTGAATAACTAGGAGTTATTTCATTGACCTTGCCCTATCTGTTTACTTATGGCAAATCATCTACTAGGGAACTCTTCCATCCATATCAAGGTTAAATTCCGTAAAAGTATTAGGGCTACGGACCAATATTTAAAATCGATGGTTTATTGTCAAAATTGGTTGTACCAGCGGTTCATTGTTCATTTTTGCAATTCCATATGTAAGGTCGGATAAGGTTTTCCCGTAGCATCCAATTCAGAGCGACCTATTACTTCAAATCCGCAGTGTTGGTAAAATCCAACGGCTTGCTCATTCTGTTCGTTTACATCAACCTTTGTTACATTTAGATTTTTGATAGCGTGATCCAGTAATGTTTTGCCAATTCCCTTCCCTCTATATTCAGGGTCAATAAAAAGCATTTCCAAATTCTGCTCTGCAACACCAAGGAAACCGACTATTTTATTCTCACTATTTCGGATACACCTCAACTCAACTGCATCCAAGTAGGTGTTCAAAATCAGTGGTTTAAAATATTCAATGTCTTCTTCCTTTAAAAAATGATGGGTTGCTCTAACAGATGCTTCCCAGACATTTACTACTTCTGAATATTCGATTTTATTTATTTTGTCTATCGTTAGTTCCATTTTTTCAATTGCTATTCTGTTTAGTTACTTAATTAGATTTCCTTTTTCGCCACCATGCTATTGCAATTACCAAAACAGTAATCAACAGGACACCTATCCCCATCATATTCAACATTTTTCCTTGTAGCATGGTAAACAAAAGGGTATCCACTTTACCAGTTTTCAAGAAGACCCAATCACTTGCCAACCTAGTGGCCAAATCCGGATTTCCGGTTTCCAAGATAATTATTCCATCTCCAGATACTGGGTCAATACGAAGTGCCGTGTTAATGGGAGGATTACTTTGTCCATCATGTCCAATTATATATTGATCGTTTCCAACGTCCACATAAAGAAATGTGCCCAAACCGTAAATTGCCTCTCCCATCATATCCCAATGGGATTCTTGCATCAAGCTCAATGAACTTTGACTGAGTGGACTACTCGAATTATCTTTTTTATCCTTTAAGAACAGCATAAAAAGTTTCTCCAAATCCGCTAAAGAGGTATACAGTGATGTTGCGGCCAAAGAAGTATAAAAAAAGTGAGGGGCCTTGGTTCCATCCGCATTATAAAACTCACAAAGATCATCGGTAAGTGAATCAGACCATTCATAGGTTGACCGAGTCATCTGTAACGGAGCAAATACATTTTCTTTCATAAAGGCGCCAAATGACTGTCCACTTCTTTCCTCCACCAATAATTGCAAGAGTGTAAACCCTCCTCCAGAATATACCCAACTCGAATTTGGTTGAATACCAACTTTTGTTTCCCCACTTTTTCCTTCATCGGCATCTGCTGCTTTTGTCAAAGAGGCTTCCAGGGTCTGTACGGCATCTGGGGTTTCGAATCCCGAATAGCCAAGACCGTCCGTAAGTCCGGCAGTATGACTTAGCAAGCGCCTAACCGTTACTTGTTCATTGTCAAATTCACTTGGCGGCAATTGCCATCTTGTCAAGTATTGACTTATAGGGGTGTCCAAATCAATTTTTCCCAACTCCTGTAATTTCATGACACCTGTGGCAGAAACAAATTTGGACATGGATGCCACTTGGAAAATGGTATTTCTATCCACCTGTTTTCCGGCCGAATAAAAAACTTCCTCTTTTACTTCCCCATTTTTGATAATGGCCATGGCAAAGTTACCCACATACTCTTTTTGGATTTCCTCTTCGACGGCTTCAACAAAAGATTGTGGATCCGTTTCATTGGTAAAAGGTGCGTGCCACCATCCATTTACGATGCCAAAAAAACAGGTTAGAACCCATACCATGGAAATGGTTAAAATAAGGGCTACGTTTATTAATATTCTTTTCATTGCTCTACTAAGTTTTTGTTTTAAAACGTATTGGCCAACAATTATCAATCAACCAGTTCCATGACCATTTTACGGCCACCCAAGTCAATTTCTTGCTTTAAGACCTTACGGGATTCTTTTTCTATATAGTACGTACTCATAGCGGTGTTATGGGAAATATCATCGGTAACGGTGACTTTCCAAACTTTCTTAATTACTCCTTTAAGTTCCAATGTGGACTGTTCTGTATTTTTAATAGTTGCAGTAAGTATCCCTGTCCCTGATTTCGGATTGTAATCAAAAATAGAAATTGAACCATTGTATCCAGTTTTCAATGGCAGCCAACGTATGAATTGGGGGTAAAAGTTACTGTCAAAGAAAGGGGCATCCATCGATTCAGAAATTTCAGTTTTTTTACCAGATTGTTTGTCATTGTAGTATCCGGTCACCAAGTCCGAAAAGTTGAGCACCATATCCCGCTGTTGATTAAAAGATGAGTGGTATATGGGTTCAAACTTCCTTCTTCCAACAATTGTACTGTCCACCCAAGTTGTAGGAGTATTTGGCATTTCCACGGTTGATATGATGTAAATTCCCTTTTTCTTCTTTTGGATCTCGGTCCGCACTTTTCCAATTTCAATTTTTGAACTATCCTTGAGCATGTACCAAGCCATTTCATAGGTTTCGTCATGGATAAGGCTTTTGTCCGCAGGATTATTTTCTGGGGTCAGGATTGATTTTTGCCCCATAACTTGGAACGATGTTGCCAATACCATTAGTAGCAAGTAGAAAGTTTTTTTCATATCGTTTTTCAATTTGATTGATTTGTTAGTTCCATTTAGTATTATTTGTTTCACTTAATTTGTTGTTGATTTTAAAGCATGAACAATTACTCTATCTTTTTAGGGGCATTGGAGTGGTTCCCGATGCTCCATTTCTCACCATAGACAGAGGAATAGATTATTTCAATATCCATCTCATTATCATTTAAAATCTGGTATAGTTTATTTGCCCTATCCAGTGTGCTTTTCGTAGTTTTTTCGGTTGTAACAAGCCCCCAATCTTTAATCATGTTCTCATCTAAAAGCTGAATCAAATTGATTTTCTCATTTGCAGGTATCAATTGCCCAACCCAAAGGTTGGAATAGACGTAATTAATGGAATCTTGTTTGCCTATTGTTTTTTCAACATAATGTATGATATCGTCATATACCATATCGTTCGAGGCAGATACCTTAACTGATTCAATAAATGCTGGCCCAACACCGTGATTGGACAGGCTAAAGGAATATTGTATTGTACCCGATTTTTCATTCATCAGGCTCAAATGTGGGTAAGCAGACATATACTGCTGTTTTCTGAGCAGATTGGTTTGGTAAACAAAAACAATCAATGTCAATAAACTAACCATTAAGGCGGTCAGTCCTACAATTTTTTCAATATTCCAAAACCCTTTTCTCATCATTAATACGTCTGATTTTATCCTTCTCTTGTTTTTTACAATTCAACACCTTGGTCGCATAAATATTCCAGACCATACGATTCACCTAACTTTCTCCTGAATTTTATTTAAAAATTGACCCCTGAAACTATTCGGGAAATATTGCCAAGTTCCAAGGAAACCTATCCTATCTATGACCTCTAACTTTGAAGGAATTTTGCATGATCATATAACTTTTAAAATCAATTCAATATGAAAGCAAAGATGAATTCAATTCCAAAAAAGTGGTTAGCCCTTGCAATAGGACTATTTCTATTCAGCATTGGATCGCTTTTAGCGCAATCCCATAGCTATAATACAGATGAAAGCACAATTGCCCTTGAAGGCTATAGCCCTGTATCCTACATAGAAAATGGCCAGGCACAATTGGGAAAGAAGGCCTTTAAGGCTACCTATGATGGGTTGACCTACTTTTTCGTTAACCAAGACCAACAAAAAAAGTTTCAATCCAATCCCAAAAAGTACGTTCCCCAATATGGTGGCTGGTGTGCCTACGCCGTTTCCCTTGGCTATAAGTACCGCCCGAACCCTAATAGTTTTCGGGTAGTGGATGACAAGTTGTATCTGTTCACCGTAAATGTGGAGGCAGAATTTGTTACCGCATGGGAAAAGGAAGGGCAGGACAAACATATTGCACAAGGAGACAAGAACTGGAAGACCTTGGAGAAATTCAAAAGCTTTTAAAAAGATTCCTTTCAACTAAAAATACTGCAAAAGCCGCTGTACCAGAATCCTACTTTTCATACAATGGATAAGTATCAGCGGCTTATTTCTACCGCTATATTATGATCTTAAAAATTTCATCGAATTAGGCTTCAAATCTCAATCGACCTGATGAGGGACTTCTAACAGTCTCGCGTAATTTTTATATGCTAAACCTTTGTCAGGGTTGGTTTTTTATCCACTCAATTGCATTTTCAGACATTTTTTTATAGTCGTGACCTACTTCTTTTACAGTGTGCATTTCCCAATTAAATGTCCAATTATTTTTACTCGTCAATTGCTTGTTCACATTAAAAAAAGTTGTTCCACGCTCCAATCGATGTGCTCCTTGTTCCATTGCCAAATCCGTTGTTCTAAAAGTCCCTAAACTTGGGTCATTATCCAGTTCTCCCAAAAGAACAATCAATCTTTTTTTATAGGATTTTTGCAAATCTGCATCTGTATTCTTGATACCATACGGAAATTCAAGGTTCTCGTTTGGTAGACTGTAAAATCCAGAATTTGCGGCGATAGCTGTTCCAATTCTCGATTCGGGCATTAACATTATCATTCGATGTACAAATTGTGCTCCAGCTGAATGACCAAAAATATCGTACTGCTCATTTGTAATATTGTTAACCGATTTAATGTGGTCAAATATGTTTTCAACGACTGTATATGCCCATTCTGGTTTCGGGTTTTTAGTTCCAAAAAAGGTAAATAAATTCCCCTCTTGGTAGTCGTTCGTTGTATATTTTGAAAACTTATTCTCAAATTCAGGTGCTATTATCAATAGGTTGTTCTTATTGGCCAATTCAACCCAAGCGTTTAGATAGTCATCCGCATTTCGCCCACCACCGTGCATAACAAAAACTATTTTGTCTTTGTCGTTCCAACTTTCAGGTTTGTAAGTCCATACCTTGATTGATTTTCTCTCACTATCTTTATAAGCATGGATTACAAAAGAGTCTATTCCCACATTCATTTTATGGGTTGCTGTGACTTCAGGTCCTTTTGGAAGCACATAGAGGTATATGTAACCCGCAACTGAGAGAAGTAAAAAAATTGAAAATGTATATAAAATTACCTTTCTAATTATTCTAAAAAATTTATTCATTTATTCGCTTTTTTGTTGGGTCAAATCCATATACGCCCAATTTGGAATACCATCGATGTATTTGATCATCTTCTATTGGAATCGTTTATTGAATTTTGTTTCAAACTAATTTAGGGTTGGGTCGGTCAACCAAATATTTTCTTACATTAACCTCTGGGAAATCAATTCCAAATTCCAGTCTTGGCAGTTTCCTTTGCATATGCTAAAAATGGTTTTGCTTTTCTACCTAAAACTCTTTCAATATCATTAACTACCTGTTGATTGTTTGGATTGGTTAGAACATGGCTAAATAGGTATTCCATCAACCACACGACATCATTTGGAATCTTCATTTGCCGCATACCAACAACATACTGATCCAACGTTATTTCATGGAAGTTTAAGTTTCGATTACTTGCCTTTGAAATAATACTGACAATATCCTTAAAAGTGATCAATTCTGGACCAGTGACCTCAATAATCTCACCATAGTACTTGTCATCCAATAAAACAGTTGCTGCGACCTCGGCAATATCATCAGCATCTACAAATGGAATTAAGACATCGGACATTGGTAATGCAACTTCACCGGTTAGAATTGGTTCCAAAAAGAAACTTTCACTCCAGTTTTGGTTAAACCAAGAAGCCCTAACTATGGTATAACCTATACCAGATTCCATCACAATTTTTTCACATGCTTCCGCTTCAATCTCACCTTTTCCAGAAAGCAGAACCAGTTTTTTAACGCCTAATTCTTTAGCTAAGTACGTTAAACTCTCTATAGTCTCTTTGGCTCCCGGCACAGCCAAATCAGGATAGTAGGTGACATACATTTTCTCAATTCCCTCCAAAGCATTTACCCAGGTATCTTTATTATCCCAGTCAAAGCTTGGCAATCCATTTCTTGAGCCAATTCTTGGATCAATTCCTTTTTTAGCTAATTGCTCCACTACCCGGCGACCAGTTTTACCTGTTCCTCCGATTACCAAAATGTTTGATTCCATAATTTTTGAATTTTAATTATGAAGCAAATCTATGGTAGCTGTGAACCAGCAACTTATTCAAAAAGAATTATGATTTATTCGATAAGAATTTTAAACTTGACTGGGCCTAAAGCCAAATTTTTTTTCAAAAGCGTTGGAGAAAGAACCTAAACTGTCATAACCAACGGCCCAAGCAGCTTCTTGTATCGTCTTTCTCTCGTTCTTAATTAAATCGTAGGCCTTCTTTAAACGTTCGTTTTGTAAGTATTTAAAAACGGGAACCCCAAACTGCGCCTTAAATTCTGTTTTGAGTTTATTTGTATTAGTTCCAATTCTGTGGGCAAGTTCTGTTAAGGAAGGTGGGTTTTCTAAATCGGATACTAAAATTTCTTGTGCCAGGTGAATCTTTTCAAGTTGTTCGGTATTTGTTTTTATGGATTCTTGATTTGCCAGTTGTCCAAAATAATGTGAGAGTAAGGCTGTAATATGACTTTTATAGAACAACATTTTAATTTCTCCTTCATACGTATTGCTGAAAAATTGTTCCACTAATAGAAACATTTCCGGACTCATATTAAATGAGGGGCCTTCGACATAATGGTCTTTGGGGTGGACCAATTGACATAAAAATTTTTCTAAGAACCGACCTTCTCCATTAGGTAAATTCTTTATGTTTCTTATTGCGGTTGCGATTACTAAACATTGCAGTGGTTTTAGCTTTGATACATGATGTTCAAACGCTACAGTATTATCGGCATAAAATGATAATACCATTCCTTTTGTTTGATGGAATTCTTTGGTTTTTCCATCAAATTTTACGTTAAGACCAACATCACCTGCACCATAGAAGGCAATAGCTATTACGGGCTCGTCAAAAAAACATGAATCTATTAAATTATCAATGGTAGAAGCTTCCTCCAATAAGATTGTATAATCATTAATATCTATTATTTCGCGATTCATTTTTATGAATTATCTCAATCTAGTTTAATTGTTGCCAACATAGGGATGATTTATTTATCATATATGTGTGGGACTAAGTTAAGATAAAATTGATGTGTTCTTTTGAATCGTTTTATTGAACTTTAATTAATGGTATGGGTAGTTTTCTTTAATCAGTTATTTTACATTCGACTGTTTTTCCATTCCCCTAATTCTGGATTTCCAAATTCAGGATAAGTGCTTTTGCAATTTGGAGCCTTTTTTTAGGGAGGTTAAACGTAAATTTGGAAACGAAAAAATTCGGGAGGCAAAAAGTAAGTTTATTGACGAACTATTCTTTGGTAAAATAGGGGTATTCCAAGTTCTTTGCTGCCGCCTTTGCCCAATCCTCTCCTAAAATTTTCGACATCAAGTAAAAGGAGGTGTCGATTCCTGCTGAGACACCTGCAGAAGTAATTATCTTGCCGTTGTCGACAAAACGTTGGTCATCCTTAACATTTTTGATCTTTGGATAGTTATTTTTCAGATGGGTTATCCCTGCACTATGGGTGGTAGCTTCCAAACCATCTAAGAGACCTATTTCAGCTAAGATAAATGCACCGGTACAAATGGAGAACACATAATCCGCATCTTTTGAGGCAATTTTAATCCAGTCTTTCGTCTTTTCGCTTAAGGTACCCCACATTCCCCCAGGAACAATCAAAATATCGGGAGTAGGTGAGTTTAATATGGTGTACTGTGGATTTACGCTCAAATTGGGCATAGTAATTACCTCATCCTCCGTTTCCGCAACGGTATACACATTGAAATTTTCACCACCTGCAACAAAAACGTCATATGGACCTGCATAGTCCAGTACTTGTGCGTGATGATATAACAAAATGGCCACATTCAAGGGTTTATCTAAATTTTTTAATGAAATAAAGGGTGTGGTTACCGATACCAACTCCATACCGCAGCTAGGGCAGTTTCCATGTTGATGAAAATGCTTTCCGTCTGATGTACAGCCACAGGGAGCGCATTGATAAATGGATTCTTGGGTAGATTGTGCAAAAGTGTTCGTTTGCAAAAAGACAAAACAAATCACAAAGAGTAAATTATAAAATAATTCTTTTTCCTTTTTCATGATAGATGAATATGTTTAAGAGATTTGAATCAATCCCAAATAGTGAAGGGCAAAGGAAATCCTATTCATTAAATTTAACTAGGACATTTCACTATCCATTGAGGACATTATTGATGTGTAAAATCCATTTTTTTCAAAAGCTTAAATAGTTGGCTAGTTGTCTGAAATCCACAAGCTTCGGCTACATAGTCCATTTTGTATTTCTCTCGAATCAATTGCTGTGCATGCTCCATTCGTATTTTGTCGATGTAGTTGCCAATGGTGATTCCAGTAGCTTTTTTGAACATTCGGGTGAGGTTTCTAGGACTGGTATAGACCATTTCCGACATTGAATCGATAGTTAACTTTTGATGGAAATTTTTGGTTATAAGATCTTGTATTTTGTGCACTCGGTCTTCCAGATGATTTCGATACTGTAAAAAGAGGCTCAACTGTGGATCAGTGCCGCTCCTACGGAAGTAAACCAAAACCTCACGAGCAACTTCCATAGCAAATCGGCTACCATACTGCTTTTCGATCAGAAATAACGATAGGTCAATACCAGATGAGATACCTGCACTAGAAAAGATAAACTGGTCCTCCACAAATAGCCTGTTTTTTTGTAATGACACCATGGGAAAACGCTCTTCGAAACTTGTAAAACGCCTCCAATGAGTAGTACAGCTTTTACCATCCAAAAGACCCGTTTCTGCTAGGATGAATGCCCCTGTGCAAACGGATGCCAACCAAACACCTTTATGATACAGCACCTTCAACCAATCAAAAAAGTCGGAAAGCTGATTTAAATATTCTTGATTGGAAAGTAAGGAGAAATCCAATCCGGGTAAAAAAACAATATCTTCTTTGTTAAGCTCCAGTTCTTGAAAGTGAATGAGTTTGGAAAAATGCAATCCACTTGTGGACAACACTTCACTTTTGTCCGTGGTTACAAAAAGAAGCTCATATTTAGCACCATATTCAACAGCCTCATAAAATACATGTGCTGGTCCGGCCATGTCCAACAGATGAGTTTGGGGAAAACAGATAAATACTAATTTCTTAGTGTTTGTGGGCATATTGGATAGTTAAAAGTATTAGATAGCAATTAAAAATAAAATAATAAGGAGGACGAACTAAACCTAAAAAAAGCTACAAAAAGACAAGTATGTTGATAGACTCGAATTCATATTATTCTGAAAGAGTAGTCTCCAAATGATATTATTCCTAACTGTTCTATACAATTTAGAGGTAAGGATTAGATAATCCTGCTATTCTATTACCTCATTTTTAAGCTCCCAGACGATAATAATTCGAATCTTATCCTTTGTCTAAACCTATCATCAAAACTAGCCTTGATGATAACAAAACCATTCTGTTGAATATCCAAACTTTGCTCTATGGTAATCACCCCTTGCATATCTAAAAAAAAAAACCTGAAAGTTGAATAAACCGGGCCTACAAGTCCTACGGTTCCTAATGGAATTCGCTACAAAAGCGAACGCAACGAAGTGGAGTGCTGCAAGCCCCAAATCTTACAAAAACTAATACTACTGAGCGAGGTAAAATTTGACCTGTTAGACTTCTTGAAACCCATTTTTTCATCAAAAATTCATTGATTTTACTGGGCTGAGCGCATTTTTTCATCAAAAATGGGAAAACTGCTGCAAAATAAATTTCCAATTGGGATACTGTTATTGTTACTGTTGACCAAACCTCAGAAAACCATTTTTTAGTAAAAAAAACGTTGATTTTACAGAGCTGTTGGCCTTTTTTAGTAAAAAACGTACCAATCGCCATTAATCAATATTTTTGAAAAACAATCTAAAAATGGGCTTTTCCGAAGGAAAATAAATCAATAGCGCTGCGCCAGCACGCTATCCTCTTGCTCTTCATTTTTTCTTTGCAAGCAAAGAAAACCTGAATAGCCATGTTTAATAGGATGGAAAATAGAAGATTTAATTATTGCAAATAGGCTATTGCACCCTATTTCAATTTTACTACACGCTTATCTTTCCGATCACTATAAAATTGAAACAGGAACCATGTGCAAAAGTTGGGGTAAGATTGGGACAAAAAGTCTTAGATAACTTTGAAAAATTGATTAACCAAATAATCAATAGAACTTAAAAGTCGGAATTTCTCAACTTCTCCCTATCGTAATTTGAGTCAGAAAACTTAGTTTCCAGAATTGATTCCAAACCACTCATGTCTTCACTGATTTTTTTATCCAGTACTCGAGCATAAACTTGAGTTGTGGCCAATTTTGTATGACCCAAAATTTTGGAAACAGTTTCAATAGGAACCCCATTGCTTAAAGTAATAGTGGTGGCGAAAGTATGTCTGGCCACATGGAAGGTTACATTTTTCGTGATGTCACAGGCATCCGCTATTTCCTTTAAATAACTATTTAATTTTTGATTGGATATCCTAGGGAATAATTTCTCAGATTCCCGTTTAGGATGATACTGATATTGTTTAATAATAGATAATGCTGGACCTACCAATGGAAGTTTAAAGCTGTTTTTGGTCTTCATCCTTCTTGTACTTATCCAATATTTTCTATCTATCCCTAATACCAAATTGTCTTCAGAAAGGTCCATTATATCACAATAGGAGATTCCTGTATAACAACTAAAAATAAATAAGTCCTTAACAATTCGTAACCGTTCAATTCCTGTAAAATAATCTTGAATTTTTTGAAGCTCCGACAAAGTCAAAAACTCCCTTTCCTTTCTTTCCATCTTAACCTTGAACTTATGAAATGGGTCCTTATCAATCCATTCATTATCAACAGCGATCCTTATCATTTTACGTAGGCGTTGAATATGCTTCATAGCACCATTGTTTGAAAGGTTTCCATGATGATTTATAGGATGCATTTTGCGTAGATATGTTTCGAACCCAACAATAAATTGATGATTAAGCTGTGATAATCTGTAATCATCACATTTATATTGCTTCTGTATATACTCTAATAAGTATTTCTGACAGGTTTTGTAATGACTAAGAGTAGCCTTGCAAAGGCTATGTTCATTGTGCGTATTGTGATATTCGAACAAATTCTTTAGAGTAAATTCACTTACATCTTCTCCAAAATAGTGAGCCTTCACCATCTGTGGAGTTACGTGTGAAGTTCTAGATCTGAGATCCCTATAACATTGGAATAATTCAGTTTCAACCTCCATAAGATAAGTGTTGATTTCTTGCGCTTCTTTTGTCCGCCCCAGAACCTTCGACCCTTTACTGTCCCAAATTTCTGTTGGGATAGTATATTTCAGGCTCATGTTAGCCCTTTGTGAATCAACGGTGATTCGGGCATAGATCTTTGCCGTGTTGTCACTCCTCCGGGAAGTGCTAATCCAGAAACTAATTGAAAATGTAGACCGAGTTCTCATAGGTTTAGTGTTAAATTGAACGAAAATTACCTACGAAAGTCAAATACTAAGTGACTGTAATATAGCTAATTACACGCTTATTCGGTTAACATTTTGAAGAAAAAAATTTACTAACCGAATTACAAACCAAAACACACCAAATCAAACCAATTCAAACAAGGGTCTAAAAACATTAAAGCCTTGCAAATCAATAATATATGCAAGGCTTTGTTTTTGTTTGAACTCTATAAGTGATCGCGGAAGGATTCGAACCTTCGACCGTCTGCTTAGAAGGCAGATGCTCTATCCAGCTGAGCTACGCGACCAAAGTTTGCGGGTGCAAAGATACTAATGTAACCGATTGTAAAAAATATTTTTTTGATTTCTTGCCATTTTTATCAAATGACATCACAATCGGTTACCGTATTTTTTATTTGAAACCTATCTCTTTCAGCCCCTTATGGCTAATTTTGATAACCTCCAAAGGTTTTTTGTCCCAAGTCATATCTTGCTCAACAAAATACTTTTCCATTCCAGAGGTGTCCTTTTTATCCAAAATCCTTTTAAAATCGATGGTACCTTCACCTACTGGAGCAAACTTACCTTCTTCGTCCATATCTTTAACGTGCCATAATTTAAAGCGTCCTGGATATTTTTCAAAATAGGATACTGGGTCTGCTTCCGCTCTGGTTACCCAATACAGGTCCATTTGAAAGTTGACATATTTTGAATCGGTATTCTCCAACAAATAAACAATTGGTTTTATTCCATCTTCATTGTCCTTGTACTCAAAATCGTGGTTGTGGTAAAGCAGTTTTAAACCGGCTGCTTCACATTTTTTCCCGATTGTGGTCAAAATTTCAGCAAAGTCTTCCATGGTGCCTTTCATACCCATAGTACGGTTCTCTGGATCAAAAGTAAACATGCCCATAGGTGGTACCGGAATAGTAAAATATTCAAACCCAGCTGCCTTTGTATCCGCTATCTGCTGATCCGCATTTTCCAACGTAACACCTCCCATGTGTGTGCTTACCGGAGTCAGTCCAAGACTTTCCACATAAGATTTAAAATCCTGCGGGGTCATTCCATAAAATTTTCCATCTGCATAGCCTGCTGCTTCAATGTAGGCATAACCTGCATCAGCAACTTTCTGCAAGGTCGCCTTTGCATCTTCTCCCATATTTTCTCGTACGGTATAAAGGGCAAGTCCACCAAAGCTCTCCTGAGCATAAAATGTTGTAGCAAAAAACATTGAGACCAGAGCAAGAATCCCTTTTGTAACTAGTATTTTTTTCATCATTAAAGTTTGAAGTTAATTTTAGTTTCTATGTGGTTACAAGATACTGATTATTGGTTTTATGAAATATGGGTAAAACTAAAAAATCCGTTAAGCAATTATGTACTCAACGGATTCTTCATTACCAGAAAAAACAGATAATTCTATATCTCGCTCATTTGTATGGCCAAATTAACCTTGATTTCGTTGTCTACCTTGATCATGCCCAACATTTTTTTAGGTGGTTCCAGTTCAAAATCACTCAATTTGAGCTCCAAGGTTCCCTTAACCTGAATGTTTTTTGTTTGTTCACAATAGAGCTGAGTCTCAATAGTACGCTTAACCCCTGCTATTTCTATTTCCAAACCTACATCTACCCTTCCTTTATTTGCTGCAGGAGGGTCTACGTAGAGTAGTCTCAAGTTTACCTTTGGATGCCGTTCTGTTTTGAGCAATTCCTTAAAATCTTTGTTGATGGCCTTTCCGCCACAATCAAAACAATCGTTCACCAATTTCAGTTCTGCATTTTTAAAGACGATATGCTCGGATTTTTCATCGTAGATCAAACGGATGGGCATTTCCAGTTCCTCTAAATTGTATACGCAACTAAACTGATTTACATTGGTAGTACCCGAAATCACCACCTCGCTTTCCGAGGCTACCCTCACCTTGGTTTCTCTTTCGGGGTCGTTGAAGCTTAGCCCGATAAAAAAAAGTAATCCGAAGAATATAGTTTTTGTGATATGTGGCATTGAGGTCAACATGGTAACTAAAATACTAGTTTTAAGGGTAAAGACCTAGGACATTGCTGTCCCAGGCCCTTTAAAATCAATTGTATCGGTTAGAAACTGATGACAGCTTCCAATAGAAGTCCTTTGAACTCCCCTTCGTGGAAGATACTTGTGGTATCGTAACCATCGTATTGTTGGTTTACATATTCTATTTTGGCCAAAATGTTCTTGGTCAAGAATACACCTCCGCCCAACTGGAACCTGTCAATGGTAATCTCTGATCCTGATGGGTCGTCGGATGTTACGGTGTTGTAACGAGTTCCTAAGAAAAAGTTCTCACTGCCCCCGAATCTGTAGATCAGTTCACCTGCCAATTGCGTGGCGGTTCTGTCCTCTGTTTCGGCATCAGCTTTTCCTGAAGCGGTCTCAAAAGTTCCAAAGAATTCCAATCCTTTATACTTCACAAATGGGTTGATCATAAAGGCAGTGATCTCATTTCTAAGACCGGGGTTATATCTACCTGATCTAAAGTTCCCGGAAGTTGACGCCTCGGTGTCCTCCATTACCAAATAGTATCTGGACCCTGAACGGTCTGCACTGTATAGGTACACGTTACCTGATTTGCCTGTACTGTACATAGAACCTGTAAGTCTCAACCTCAAATCCTCACCAACTTTGGCATCGTATCCCAATTTTGCCAATATTGAAGCTCCGGTAGTTTCTGGATTGTTCACCGCTTGGTTCAACTTACCATTGGAAAGTCCGAACATGGCAAGGAATCCATTTTTTCTGAAGTAAACTTCACCACCCACCTCAGTGGTAAACGCATCCATAATCAAGTTACCAACAAATGGGTTGTGCATCGCTTGGGCATTATCGGTTCTTCTGAAGTGTGCATCACCATAGTTGTTTTCCATATGACCCACTTTAATGGTCAAATACTTCATGGTTTCTTCCAAGAATCCAGGACTGATGAAGTCCAAGTTGTCTACTTGAAAATAACCTCCTTTAACATATGGTTCTGGGTGGTGACGAGATGATAAATAAGTTCTTAAGTGCATTCTCACACCTTTGGCCAATGCCACGTCTAAATCCAAGTTGGCGGTTGCCAAGTTAAAGTTGTCGCCGATCGGGATAAGTTCCACAGCTCCAGAGTTCTCATGATCAATAGCTTGAAATTGAAGTGTAGATGACCCTCCTACCCTTACCTTAATTCCATCAAAAGTGGAAACGGTATCTTTTGGGGCTTCAAATACATTCACTCCATCTTTATCGGGTGAACGGAAGTTGTCAAGATTTCGGTTTTGGGAATATCCCATAAGGCCCACTAAGAAAGCAGCAGCCAATAATCCGTATTTTGCGTATTTTTTCATCGTTGTATATTTATTAGTTGAGTATTAAGGTTAAATTATTTCCAAACTGTGTTGTAGTGAACCTCTATTTCATCACCGGTAGTGATGGTGCCCAAAAGAGCTTTTGGAGGTTCAATTTTATAATCGGTCATTTTAAGACCCTTTTTACCTTCCAACAATATCTTTCCTTCATGGATGGTCAAATTGAAAGGAAGATCTATCGTATTTGTGCTTCCGGCAATCGTCAAGCTACCGGTAGCAACCACTTTGTATTTGTTGGAAGCTGATGTCACCGGAGATATACTCTTCACGCTTTTGAGCTCAAATACTATTTCCTTGTAATCTTTTGTCTCCAAAGCCTTATAGGTATTCTTGTCCATGGCACCCTTACCACTTTTTAGGCTTTCGGACTCCACTATAAACTTTAGGGAGCTGATTTTTGGCAACTCTCCAGTGTTGTCCAAAACGATTGTTCCCGATTTTTGCTCCGCAACCTCTTCCCAATCATGTAGGGTAGAAGTTCCTGTCACTTTAACTTCTCCTTCTCCATTGTTCAGCTTAAAATTTTGTGCTGAAAGTGCCAAGGGAACCAGAGTAAATGATATCCAAAGGATAACTGTTTTTAAAAGCGATTGCCGATGTGTTGTATGATATTGCATAGTTTTTGGTTTTTGTTAGGTCAAAGATCTATTACAGGGTTTTCCTAAAAGATGATATATGTCAGGTTTTTCTTAAAGGGCTGATATCTAAGGGAAAAAAGGAGATGTTTTTTTTAAAAGATGAGGATATATGGGAATATTCGGCGAGGAACATGCATGATAGAAATCCCTTTTTAAAGTAGAAAATCAAAAAGGGGTTTGATGGTCGGTCTCACCCTTCCATTTTTTGATTCCCGAATTTCATCTGTAAAAAGTCGGCAACCTTTCGTTTATGTCGAAAATGGAGTACCTTAATCATTTAAAAACCAACCTATATGAACAAATACCTCTTTCTTTTTTGTAGCTGTGCATTGGTATTGACCTCCTGCAATCAACCCGAAAAATCAAAATATGATATTACTGTTAGTTTTAATGAATCCATTAGCCCTGAAAACAAAGACGGCCGATTGTTGTTGATGCTTTCAACCGATGATAGTAAAGAACCTCGTTTTCAAATCAACGATGGTCTAAATACCCAACTGATCTTCGGGATGAATGTTGAAAATATGACTCCAGGACAATCCATTACTTTTGATGAATCCATTTTTGGCTATCCCTACCCTAGTTTATCAGATGTCCCTTCAGGTGAGTACAATGTCCAAGCCCTTTTGCATGTCTACGAAACTTTTAATTTATCCACAGGACATACCGTAAAACTTCCTATGGACAACGGTGAAGGACAGCATTGGAACACTTCTCCCGGGAATTTATACAGTAAACCGTTTAAAATAACGGTTGGTGAGAACGGTATTGAAAATGTTTCGGTTGTCATGGATCAAGAAATTCCTGCCATCCCCGAACCTGAAGATACCGAGTGGATAAAACATATTAAAATCAAGTCGGAAAAATTATCGGAATTCTACGGTAGGGATATGTATTTGGGCGCACACGTATTATTGCCCAAAGGTTTTGATGAACATCCAGAGGCCAAATACCCATTAATGGTATTTCACGGGCATTTTCCCAGTAATTTTGGAGGTTTTAGGACTACACCTCCCGACCCGAACCTTGAACCGGAGTATTCTGCCCGTTTTGGTTTGGAGGGTTATAATATTATTCAACAACAAGAAGCCTATGATTTTTATCAAAGATGGAACGAGCCCGATTTTCCCCGCTTCCTTATTATCGAGATACAGCATCCCACTCCTTATTATGATGACTCCTACGCAGTAAACTCGGCCAGTCAAGGCCCATATGGGGACGCCATTACCTACGAACTTATCCCGGAAATCGAAAAACAGTTCCGAGGCATGGGCGAAGGATGGTCCCGATTTTTATATGGAGGATCCACAGGTGGCTGGGAAGCCTTGGCCGTTCAGGTCAAATATCCGGAGGAATACAACGGTTGCTTTGCTGCCTGCCCGGATCCCATCGATTTTAGGGCATACTGCCTTACCAACATTTATGAAGATGAGAATGCTTACTATTATGATTCCGCTCACAAAAAGCTGGAGGTTCCTTCCCATCGAAACTATTTGGGTGATATACAGTCTACCTTAAGACAGGGCAACCATTTGGAACTTGTATTGGGTGATAAATCACGTTCAGGGCAACAATGGGATATTTGGGAAGCCACTTATTCCCCGCAGGGCGATGATGGTTATCCTGTTCGAATCTGGGATAAAATGACAGGGGATATAGACCACGAAGTGGCAGAATATTGGAAAGAGAACTATGACCTTCGCCATATACTGGAAAGGGATTGGGACAAGCTCGGACCACAGCTCAAAGGAAAAATCCATATTTATTGCGGTGATATGGACAATTATTATCTGAACAATGCCGTCTATTTGATGGAAGACTTTTTAGAGAGCACCACCGAACCCTATTATGATGGCGAAGTTCTGTATGGGGACAGGGCGGAACATTGCTGGAACGGAGACCCCGACCAACCCAACGCGATCAGCCGTTTAAGGTACAATTCAATGTACGTGCCCAAAATCATGAAGCGTATTGCCGAAAGCGCTCCGCAGGGAGCAGATTTAACCAGCTGGAGGTACAAATAATAAAAAATGGGGGCGAAAAAGCCCCCATTCCTTTGATTGGATATGTAGTTGTGGTTATCTGTACAGGGTAAAGTGCCCTACAAATTCCCTGGTATCCTCATCGCCATTTAGTTTTATGATGTACCAGTAATCACCAGTTGGTAAATCGGCCTGGTTATAGAATCCGTCCCATGGGTCGGTATCCTGCAACATTTTATAAATGGTTCTTCCGTACCTATCAAAAATGGAAATGGTAATGTTCGGGAATACTTCGATGTTTCTTGGTTTCCAAGTATCGTTCAATCCGTCACCATCTGGTGTAAAGAAATTTGGAATCTCAATATCTATGAATTCCATAAAAATTTCCTGGGTAACACTACACCCGTTTTCATCTGTAACCGTAACAGCATAGGTAGCTGTTTCACGAATCAAGAAAGTATTGTCATTTCCATAAGACACCCCATCTACCTCAAAGGTGTAGTCGGGATTACCTCCTGTGACGGTGGCAGTTATCTCGTTGATATTGTCATTGCTCAATTCCAAGGTCAATGGATCAAACCCTTCCACTTCAAAAGTAAAGGTTCGGTCACAACCGTTGGCGTGGGCCACAGTAAGGGTATGCTGCCCTGGTGCCAAGTTGGTGAAATCGGGTGTCAATACCATATCGTTAGGATCATTGGAATCCAAGCCGTACAATAGATCTGAAACCACACTTTGGTCTTCAAAATTGATATCTAGATAGTTCGTTGGTGAATCGCCATCACACTCGTAAACTACCTCCACGGTACCTTCCAAGTTTACCCCTGGGTTTATGGTAACGATTTCGGTCGTCATACAACCATTCGCATCTCTTATGAATACTACGTAGTCACCACTGGCCAGGTTGCCATAACTCATCTGTCCCTCTACAAAATTCTCATCTTGACTAGAGTTCAAGCTTGTGCTATATGGGGCTGTTCCGCCTTGGACTTCTAAGTTGATCAAACCATCTTCACTGCCAAAACAAATCTCATGTTCTGCAGTGGATGTAACGGTCAATGCATCCGGTTGGGTAATGGTAAAGTCCAATACTTCAAAGCATCCGTTGGCATCTTGTACTATCACCGTATAATCACCGGCCGCAAGATCTGTGAATGTTCCTTCATCAACAAATTGATTCAGGTTTGGTGAAATGGCATACTGATAGCCTGCTGTTCCCCCCAATACTTCAAGAACAATGCTACCATCATCGGCACCCATACAGGTAACATCGGTAACATCGCTGGTAATTGCAAGAGGTGCTGGTTCCGTAACATTTATGGCTCCGGATACCCATTCACAATCGCCACTGATCACTCCTGCATAGTAGGTACCTTGCGCAAGTCCATCAAAATAGCCGTTTGAATTGGTCGGTGCCACTGGAATGGTCATGGCACTGTCTTGATACAGTCCATAAACATAATTTCCTAGACCTCCATCCGCATCTACGGAAATGGATGCGGTGCTTTCACCATTACAAGTTACATAGGCTGCATTCTCATCTACCAGGGCGGTCAATGGAACCACATCGATTACGGTAACGCCACTACTTAATACGGGGTCACAACCATTGGCATCAATAACATAATATTGATACGGGTCGGTGCTGGCACTTACATCAAAAACGTGAGTGTTTCCACCAGACATAGCCGTATATGGACCTGATGCTGATGTACTATATTGATACACATTTCCAGCAAATGGAGTTCCTCCTGTAACCGTTAGGGTCAATTGGGCATCGGTGTCACAAGTGAGACTACGTGACATAACCAAATTCGCCCTCACCGGGGTAGGGTCATTAATTACAACTTCGGCAGTTGTAACGGTACATCCTGCATCGTCACTTATGTTGATGGAATAGGTGCCCGCACTTAAATTGTTAAAGGTACTTGAAGTTTGAGTAGAAGAGGTTGAAACGGTGCTTCCGTTCTCAATCCTGTTCAATCTATACAATACGGTTCCTACGCCTCCTGAGGTCAAGGTAGCTGTAATACTTCCATCGGAATCACCGATACAATCCAATGTTTGGGTGGCCGGTGTAATATCCGCCAATAAAGGATCTACGGTCTGAATGGTTCCGCTCAGCGTGTCGTTGGTACAACCTGCAGCATCGGTAACCTCGATGGTATAAGTTCCGTCGTTCAAATTGGTGAACACATAACTATACACATTGGTCTGCGATATTCCCAATGAAGGTATCGAAATTGTGTACGGAGCAATACCTCCCGTTGGCGTAACCGACAACCTTCCTTGGTCGTTTGAGCAGGACGCATTGCCAATCTCGCTGATGGTCGCATCCAAAACGGCATCTGCTCCGCCTACGGTAATCGTAGTTTCTTCGGTACAGAATGGGAAATCAGTCTGAACCACCTCAACACGGTAAGTACCCTTGGGTAAATCAATGTTACCACTAGTTGTTCCGGTTCCACTATCTAGAGGACCATACTGCGTATCGTCACTTGTATCACTCAATGTGCCATTTGTATTGTAAACGGTCCATGTAAATCCACCGGAATATCCTCCTGTTAGTTCAAAATGATATTGGGCATCTTCACCAGCACATACCACCGGTGCATCTTCGACCATATTGATTTGGAACTGTTCGATTTCTTCCACATTGTGAGTAACGATTATGGAACAGCCCGTATCTGTATTGGTTACTCGGAAGGAATGCAATCCTACCTGTAGTCCCGTGAAGGTTCCGACAGCGTTGGTATTGCCCGTTGATATTTCTTCAAATTCATAGTCGTGGGGCCCTGTAGTGGAATCCGACAACAAGCCTTGTGCGGTTATGGTAATGGTTTCCCCTCCGTTGGCACAAGAAATATCGTAATCCACACTGATGGTCGCATCCTGTAACTCATCAAATGGTCGTATCGTTGCCGTAGTGGTTCCCAAACAGCCAGTATCATCATACACATTGATGGTGTATACTCCCCCTGCTCTATTTGAAATTATAAGTTGGTTGTTGTTTCCGTTTTGTACTACATTGCTAGATGGGTCAACAAACTCATATCGAACATAAGTTCCGGTCCCTCCCGAAATTGATGATGTATTCACTGTTATGCTGGCATTATCATCATTATTGCCTGCAGTACAACCGAACTGTACCACATCAGCTGCAGGAATGGCCACTGTAATCAAGGCTGGTTCATTGATTGTCGGAACAACGATGTCCGTAGTACAATCATTGGTACCTGTTGCCCTCACCACGTAATCTCCAGGAGCCAAATCGTTAAATGTCCTTGTGGTTGCATCCCAAGTAAAACCTCCAGATGGAATTGGGGTCAATCCGCTATCTAAAAGTTCATAGGTCAATGGTGTGATACCATTATCGGTCTGTCTAACTGCAATGCTTCCATCGTTTGCACCATTACAGCTAACATCTGTAGGTGTAGCGGTGAAGTCCGGTTCTATTGGGTCAGGAACCACTATGGTAAATGTACGTTCGCAAGCTTCGTGGTCTGTTGTAGCATCAACGTACACTTTGATTTCATAATCGCCTGCGGTCGTTGGATGGAATTCAATGTAATTACCTCCCATGGATGTCTTTGACACCTCCATCAAGGATGTGGTCAGGTTTTCCACTGAATAATCGTAACTGCCCGAACCTTGTAACGCTTTGATTTCAATAGTGCCATCCGGTGTACTGGAACAATCGATAAGTTTGGTCAATTGCGCATTTGCTTGGAGGGACGGGTGAACCGTTACAGATTGTGTGGCTGAACAGCCATTGTCATCTATTATGGCAACAATATAGGTGCCAGGAGTAATTCCATTGAAAACTCCACCATTATTGAGATATGTGGTTCCACCATCTATGGAATACAAAATATTTGGTGATGAGCTATTTACCCTAACCATAGCAGGCATGGTGCAATTTTCCACGCTTACGCCATCTATTACTGGATTAGGGGCCAAATCCAAATGCACTGTTCCCAAACTTACTGGGCAATCACCATATTGGTCATTGATTTCAACAGTATATGTTCCGGCAGGCGAATTTGCAGGAATTTCAATTGGGTTGTCCGAAGTAGCTGTTATGGTCGAGAAGGACCCAGGTCCTGTAACTGTATAGGTATAGATACCACCGCCGCCAGTTGGGTTCTGTACTTCAATCAGTCCCGGATTATTGCAGCTGATATCTTCCAGTACGTTCAAAGTGCCTGTCATGGGATCAAGTTCAGCCAAAATAGCATTTTCACTTCCAACAAAACAATTATTTGGAGCTGCACCTTGGATTTCTACATAATATGTGCCAGGTGCAAGACCAGACAATGGAGCTGTAGGTGTGGTGAAGGAATCTCCTGAAGTGAATCCACTGACTGTTCCCGAACTAACAGGTACAGAAGTATTGGAAATTTCGAAAAGTTCCCAATCAAATGTTCCACCCAATTGTCCAGGTGTATCTTCTGTGATGGTGTAAGTGATTTGTCCGTTGTCAAGACCGCCACAAGAAGGTGTTACCTCACTCGTGATAGACACAGGGGGAGGGGCAATATTATTTACATTAACCGTACTTTGCCTTGTACAACCATCTGTACCGGAGTCATCCTTTACATAGAAGACATAGGTTCGTCCGGGTACCAGCCCCGTCCATGTAAATTTTCCATGTCCTGCTGGAACCGAAAAACCTTCATTATCAATATTCTCACCTGGAATCCATGTGGCTGTTGTGGGGTCAAAATTTGCCGGGTCTTCGGAATAGGCATATTCATAGGGGGCAAGCCCCTCTTCACCTTGCACAGTTACCTGAAGCTCATTACAATCCACTATTATGGCAGAAATGGTAATGTCCAGATCATCCAAAGGATAAGGCATAATGAACGAGGGCAAATCTCTTTCACAAATTACGTTGTTCGACCCATCAACGGTACGAATAGCTGGGTTTACAGTTGTCCCGGATGCAAAGGCTGCTCCCATAAAAGTGTCACTCGTCTGCCATGTCAAACCTCCATCTCCACTAAATTCAAGAGTTCCATCAAGTGTCAAAGGATAATTATCAAACTCAAAGCCATAGAGGTTCGGGTCTGGATCACAATTAGAGGGCAAAATAGGTAAGGTGTCCGCAGTCAATTCATCAGGATTGTTTAGCGTCTGCGTATCGGTAATGGTACAACCCGTGGCATCGGTTATGTTGATGGTATAATTTCCAGGTGAAAGATTATAGTATGTTCTGCTCGTCGCCAACACATTTGTATCGGTACGATTTGAAGCTCCTCCATTATCCACATCGATAATTTGAATAGTATAAGGGCTTATGCCTGAAGTTATATCAATCAATATATTACCCTTCCCATCATGACATTGAGGGTCGGACGGTGTTGCTGACATGGTCAATGGTGTTGCAGGATTTATGGTCACTGTTTCTATATATTCACAATATAGACCGGTACCAGAATTATCCCTTACATATACATCATAATCACCTTCATTACCCGAAGCTACCGAAAAATTATCCGTTAAAGAGAACAAACCAGTTGGGTCTCCGCCCGTCGGTACAAAAGCATATTCATAAGTCGGTGTACCTCCTGAGGCTGAAACTTCGATAGAACCATCCGCGCAGCTACTAACATCCGTTGCAATAACATTTACCAATAACTGTGCATCAATGGTAACTTGGGTTACTACATCCTCACAGCCGAAAGCATCTTTTACATTAATATCGTAGGTGCCATTGGCCAATCCTGAAAAGGTATAGGAATCTGGTGTACTAGGGTCGGGACTTTGCCACGGACCGCCATCAATCTGGAAGAGATATCCTCCATTTCCAGAAGTTACCGTAATATCGATGGACGCGTTATTGCCGCCATCATAACAACTTGTGTAATCTACATCGTAAGCCAATGTATCAGGAGCATCCAAGGTTATGATTGCGCTTCTGACCTCGCAACCGGAAATATCACGTGCCACAATCACATAATCCCCAGCGGCCAGACCATTAAACGTATTTCCTGTTGGGTTTGGAAAAGCTACAATAGACCCTCCAACACCATCTTCCAAAGCGTATTGATAGGTTGGTGTACCTCCTGTTACAGTGGCTTCAATACTTCCCAATGGGTCATTACAACTTGGATTTTGAAGAATATTGGCATTTATGGCAAGCACTGTTGGCTCGTCAATATCTTGGTTAAGTGTAATGGAGCAGCTGGTATCATCCGCCTTTCGTACAATTACGCTTTGGGTACCGCCTGACAATGTCGTTGCTGTAGTTACCGGCGATGTTGTTGATGCAATCCAGTTGCTACCCCCGTCTATGGAGTATTCAAAACCTGCTGTGGCATCAAAATTTTCCACTTCAAACGTGATGGAGCCATCATTTGCTCCGTTACAAGAAATATCTGTATGACCGATTACCGTGGCGCCAAAGCCATTTCCCGCTTCTATGACCACGGGAATATCCATAGTTCTTGGACAAGATTCTGGTACCTGTTCTACCAAAATATCGTCGATGGCCACATCGTTACCGCTATTGCCTATTTTTTTGGAAATCAGAATGAAATCCAGTTCGGTATGAACTCCTGGGTTTATGGTAAAATCAAAGGTGTTCCAAATTCGGTTCTTTGGAATATCATTGGTCTGAACTTCACCTATTACAGTACTTGTGCCAGGTATTCTCATCTGCACATAGATATCTGGATCTAGTTGACTTCCGCTTCCCAACAAATTGATTGCCGCGAAGGAAATACGCATATCTTGATTGGGTATAATGTCCTTAATTGGTTTTTGATAGATTATTTGACCCGGTGCTGGAGAACCTACATTGATTACCAAATATCTACCATTGGAATCGGAGCCTCCAGAAGTATGGTCTGTTGGCCTTATCCATGGGCCAAAAGGAGATACGATGTAGCTAGTTATGGAATATTCAAAATCATTGATTTGTGTATTACTACCAACCTGATCCTCATAAGTATAGCCCAATACGTAAGGACTATCAACGGTAGGTCCGCTCCCGAAGTCCTCTAGCAACAATACGCTTGGGTTTGGCGGGTCACTCTCTGCATATTCTGCCGTAATAGTATAGGTTCCAGGGGCAATACCAGTAAAAGTTCCATCGGTAGATGTTGTTGCACTGGGCGATGTATTTATGGTATAGCTATAATCGTAAACCCCTTGGTCCGGAGTCAGTACCACGTTTCCATTACCATCACAATCATAAGCTAAATCCAAATCAAAGTTTGGAATTGGCAATGGTGGATCTATGGTTATCGGCAATGTAATTTGACAACCTCTGGCATCTCTGGCCACTAAAATATGATTCCCTGGTGGCAATAGGCCAATTCTTACCGATGGATCCATAGGATCGTCAGCGATAAAGGAACTTCCTCCATCAAAACTGAATTCGTAAGGTCCGGTTCCACCTTCCACATTAGTAAACCGTACTTCGGAGTTTCCATTAACATCGCAAGTTCCCGTACTGGAAATACCCGCATTGGCTTTGAATGTTTCCGGGTCGTCCAACGTAAATGTTGTGTTATCTTCACAACCATCAGCACTTCTCACTCTAATGGTATAGGTTCCTGGTGATAAATTCACAAAGGTCGGGTCGCTTTGCTGCGTCGCCCAATCATCGATACTATAGGTGTATGGGGTTTGAGACCCTGATACGTTCATGGTTACTTGACCTGTATTAGATCCTTCACAGGTAATCTCGGAGTCAATAGTTGGAGCTGCTACGGTCAGACCTCCTAAATCATTAATGGCAACCTCATTGGATAGTGACCAACAGTTGTTTCCGTCCACTACCACAAAACGATATGTACCTTGTTCGCCAGATGGAAAGTTAAAAACTCCCGGTGCTATGGTATCCCTTTGAAATTCAATGGAAGGAATGTCTGAAATATCGCTGTATGATGTACTTCCGTTTTTCTCCCAAATGGCATACAAGTAAGATGGACTTGGGTCGC
This sequence comes from Muricauda brasiliensis, assembly GCF_003057865.1. Classification (NCBI taxonomy): domain Bacteria; kingdom Pseudomonadati; phylum Bacteroidota; class Flavobacteriia; order Flavobacteriales; family Flavobacteriaceae; genus Allomuricauda; species Muricauda brasiliensis. Next base: position 298,969 of record NZ_QBTW01000001.1, read on the forward strand.
CCTGTGAGGCATTCAAAGCAATGGTTCCATCTGTACAGGTTATTTGTTTGGTGGTTGATGCGGTAACTACCGGATCGGGAATTTCATCTATGGTGAACGACTCGGTTTCTTCACAACCATCATCGGTTCGAACAACTACAACGTAGTCGCCAGCATTCAGGTTTGCAAAAGTAAAATCACTATTGGCATTGGCCAAGTTCTGGTTGACAAAGGTGCCAGGGTTGCCGGAACCGTCATCCTCATATAATACATAACCATAGTTGGCCCTTGCTTGAGTTGCCTGTATCCTCACACTTCCCTGTCCTAAACAAGTTACTGGATTTGTCGTTAGGTTGATGCTAAGGTCCCTGCGCTGTATACCTATCTCTTCGGTACTAAAAACACAACTGCCGTCCAACGGATCTCCAGTTATAGGATCCAATTGGGTAAAATCAACACGGTAAGTTCCGGGGGTTGAGATATTAAAATTGGGTCCATTGTTATCGGCGTAGGAAACCAATACAGTTTCCGATGATGTATCCACCAATTGGTAACCATATCCTGATCCTACATTTTTAATTCTTATATGACCATCTGTTGAACAGAATATGTTCTGGGTATCGTAATCAAAATCAAGATTGTTCTGAAACACATCAAAATAGAAGATACTGTTACATCCTCCGGCATAGGACAACACCAATCGATACCTACCTCCAGTATCAGCGGTAAAGGAATTACCAGAATCCACTTGGTTCCATGTACATCCCATTTGGGTATTTGGACAGTCCGGATTGGTTGCGGCACAACTGGCCTCATCCAATTTTTCCCATCTAATGGCTTGGGCATCGGTAATATTTAGGACAATATCCTGGGTATCGTTTGTTCCACAAAGAAATATCTGTGGTAGTTGGGAACCATCGTTTGCACAGGTTACAATTTCACCTTGTATATCATTGGTGATATCCGCATCACCATTTAAGGTATTAAAATACGTTATTATCGGGTTTACCTGAGTGGTTCCAAAACGGGTAACCTCTACCGATTCTATATTGGTTCCACAACTGGCAGACTCTTTTCTAACCAAGTAAAAGCCTGTTTCGGTAACAGTTACCGTTGTTGGGTCGTTATCGGCATCTCCGTCGGTATACACCGTATCGGTGGCATCAATTTGTCCATTCTCATTTAGGTCGCGGTACCATGTATAGGTATCATAACCCTGTCCCGCTGTAATTTCAGCGCTAGCGCCACAGATTTGGATTTCACTTTCAAAAACACAATCCGTTAAATCATCCAAAAGGAAGTTGGTTGCCCCATTGGTGACAAAACCACAACTGTTTACATTGGATACACTCGGGTCGTTTGAAATGGTCTGGTTGCTTGTAACTCCATCATATGTTGAGTAAGCTGTATTATGAATGGTAGAACTACAGGCTGCGACAAAATCATGACAATTATCGGATACCTCCACACGAATGATTATTTCATAAGTATTTCCTCCTTGAGTGACCAATCCATCAGGTACTTGGAAAATGATTTCCTCTGGGTCCGTTCCACTGGTTGTCATAGTTACACCGGGAGCACCAGAGAGGTCAATATTATTTAAATTGACGTTGTCAGGAAGTACATCTCGAATGGTAAAATTGGTAGCATCGTCGTTACCACGGTTCCAAAATCGTAAAACATACTCCAAGGACTGTCCAAGATTGACACCATCTCCAGTGATATCGTTTCCGACCAGATCTTTTACCTTTTTCTCTACTATAATTTCCGGGTTGATGATTTCAACCGCAACTGTGGTAAGAAAAAGAATTACTCCTTCGCTGGACGTACTGATCAATACTTCACCGCTATCATGGTCGTTGGGCAACACAGAATTTCCTGCGTTTGGCAGGTTCAATATATCCGCATCCCAGCCCAAAGTGTTCCTACTGGCGGGAGTACGGGTGTCAACCCAGCTTCCGAGGTGACTTATGGTACTGTTAAAAACGTTGTTGCTAGGGTTAATGGCATCGCTCAAATAAGTCCAGCTATCGGTTGGATTGGCCCTAAAACGCATACTTGGTCCATTTATGCGGTCACCATCGATTGTACTGGCCCCAATTACAGCATTGACCGGTAAAGGTGCCGGAACAGTTTTAAAACCGCTGAAAGGCACGTTTGTTTGGGAATAGGTACTGCCCATTGCTGCATACCCATCAAAAGTGGAAATATACTTACTTGTTGAATTCTGGTTCTCATAAATAACCACCATGGTCCAGCCAGCACTTACATTGCTCTCTGCCGTAGATGCAACCACATTGGCCACGGTATACTCCCCATTAGGGTCGCTCAATCCTGAAAGTAGATGTGTGACATTCGCGTAATTAAGATAAGACGTCATATTGACCCCGCTTAAGTAATCTACATCCACAATGCCCGGATCCGTTACACCGTCTCCGTCCCTGTCACCATCCTTATCATAGATTTGTTCATACTGAAACTCTGGATCACTGTTGGGGCCTATATCCACATAAGAACCTCCGGGAATTTTAAATTTTACCTGTTTGTATGGGTCGTCCCTGTTAGTATCCCTGTAAATACCACCCCAATATAGGCCTGCATATACCACCGCAGAACAGCTTGGGGCGTTCAACTCGGCACTACTGGAACTAAAAGTGGATGGATCGCCATCAATATCGATGTAGTTCATGGTAACATTCTGGTTACTGGAACTACCATTATAATCCGCATTGGGATTACTGGCAATGCTCACAATATTATTGGCCACATATACCAAATCTCCTTTTACCTTCATATTGTCACCTGGCAATCTAGGTTCGAATGGTACGGAAAGTTGTGCTTGGGACAGCGATACAAAAGCTATAAAAAACAACAGGGATAGGGCCCTGTTTGAGTTCATAGCAAAGAACTTATAATTCATGCTTGAGGTTTTGGATAGTGCTTGGTTATTTAACTGCGGTATCAAATCTATCCAAAGAAGAAAACGTGAGGAATCTTATGTTGTAGAAGGCTTACAAAATGTTGCAAACCATACGTATACTGGTGTTTAGAACTATTCTAAATCGGTGAAATTCCTTTAAAAACTAGGGTTTCATTATGTTGGAACATCAAAAAACAACACCAGATCAGTACGATAATTTAGGCTCCAACCATAACCAACCCAGCGATAAAAGAAGTACAAAATAGAACCAAAATGGTGCTATGGTTTGCAGTTCTTTTTTTGAGGCCGATGCCGAATCATCAAAAGTGCTGTTTGAAACAAATTTTTGATAATTGGCATTCCTTAATTGGGTTTGATGGATGTTTTGAAGTTGACCGTCATCATACACAAAATATAACCATGGCGAAATGGAGTCATTGGCAATTTGAAGCTGGTTCCATCCCGTTTTTCTAGGATACACCGTACCCGTGAATTTACCCGGTATCAAAATATCTTGAAGCAACGGAATTCTAGCGCCTTCTTCCGTGGTAATCTCAACATCCGTTAGCAAGGTTTGTAATTCAAACTCAAAGGGCTCATCCAATCTTGGAATTTGGGTAAGTGACTTCCATTCTACCACAGTTTCCTGCTCCCGTGTTATATTATTGAGTATTTTGGTCCAGATTCGGGTATAAAGTGCTTCTTGACCATCCAATAGCAATTGATAGGTGTTTTGAAGCAAGGTTGTACCCACTTTTCCTTTTTGCACCGGTATATATGATGCAACGGTGGCGGAATCCAATAAAATCTCTTGGGTACGCAAGTTTTCTTGGAATGCGTAAGGATATTTTGGCAAGGTTCGCACGGGCTGACCCAATTCGGTTTCGGTCACATAGTCCCGATTGAACCTGAACGGGGATTGACTTTCCGAAAGCCTGAACAAACCTTCATCAGCCTGGACAAAAATTCCAAGACCTTCTGAAGCAGAAATCTCTTCCATCGCTTCTTTTGAGGCACGTCCCAAACCGGTGTACGAATCCGTATCGATAATCAACAAGTCATAATCCTTCAAGTTTTCAGAAGTGAAGCCATAAATGGTGCCCGATGCTCCATTGAAATACTCAAACTTGTATTTGCCCTTGGTGAGTTGTGTCCGAGCCAAAACTTCATGTCCTTTTTCCGTTAAGAAGTTTTTTAGGTATTTGGTCTCGAAGGTGGGGAACGTATTGACCATTAAAATTTTTAGGGGTCTTCCCTCCTTTACTTGTATGGGTATAGGTTCGTTGGATACAACCTGTCCATCTTGGTCTTGCTCCATAAGATGATACACAAACTGTCCGCTGGCCTTGGGTTCGGCACTAAGTTGTATCAACTGACTTTCCGTTTCTTCCAAAGGGATGGAATCCAAAGGATTACCTCCATTATCGGCCAATACGGCCCAATTTCCGGCTACAGGATTGGCATAAGTAGCGCTAAGTTCCAAAGGTTCTCCCAAAATCAGTTCACTCTTGTTGGAGATATCCTGCCCCCCCTGATTGGCATCGCCTCCCAAAAAAGCGACCGACTTATGCTCTACCTGCCAAAAATCAAATGGTTCCATTCCATGTCCCAACAGAAAAATGGAATCCACCTCCGTTAAAAGGAACAATGTTCGTCCTTTTGTATATTCTTCGGTTTTGATGCGTTTGTAGATTGATTTTAAACTATCCAGCTGCGAAGAGCGATACCCATCTGTCAACACAATTCCCTTGCCGCGCACAGATTCTTGATAGGTACTTGGTTTCAATATAATCATGGAGAGCGATACGATGGCCAGAAATGATGCGATCATTTTCACAAAAAACCGTTGTTCTTTTCGTTGTGACCATTCCTTCCACACAAAAACCGCCATCAGGACCAGACCTACGATGATCACGGGCCAAAAAAGATTCTGGTTCAAAAACACCATGCCATCATTCATAAACGCCCAATTCCTTTAAGTACAACAAATTGATTTCACTATCATACCTAGTCTTTTTCATAGGAATGTCCTCCATTGGGGGCAAAACAGATAAAAGCCCTTTTTGTACTTCCATATAGTTTTCCTTGGACCTATTGGCAGCCTTTTCCAAATCGCGCAGTCCCTGTAGAACTTTAATGTATTTTAAGGGTTGCGAAATGGCCTTTTGCGCCAGTTCGTTTCCGGCATCAACAAAAAGCGCACTGTCATTGGCATCAAATGTTTTTTTCCCTTGGCTGAGAGTTTCCAAACGGGAGATGGCCTGCCTTGTTGATGCAAAGGACTTTTGATACTCGAATTCCTGTCGCTTATCGTAATTGGTGATATTTTCAACATCTCCGCTCAACCTATTTTCTTCTTTGATGGGTGGAGGGTCAAAACCAATCCGATGGACATAGATCCGCGCACTGTTTTTAATTTCTTGTATGATGGCCAGTGCATCGTACTGGAACGGCAATGACTTTTCTGGCTCGTATAGACGTAGATGAAGTTCTGCATCCCACATAATGTTCAAGGCATCACGAAGCTTTGCTTTCAAGGATTTCTCGAACAAGGTGGATTCTTCGGGATCCGAGTGGTTGTGGAGATAATCATGAAGCGGGTCCTCCTCCTCTTCGGTTTCCTCGTTTTCATGGCCATGTTCTTCCACTAAATTATGCTCGTTATCGCTATCGTGCTTGTGGCTGTACTCATCCAGCAAATCGGCTTCCCCTTCTTCAGAACCATGGTCCGCTTCGCCCTGCTCGTGGGACACCGCTCCGGCCGCCGCCTGCATTTCGGTCTCGTCCCCCATAAACTGACCGTATTTTAAGCGCAGCTGTTTCTGGTCAAATCCAAGTTCGTTGCTCCTAAATTTGAAGTCCTTTTCAGAGATATTGGGTTTCTCGGCAATCAGTTTCTCGGTGTCGATGATCAATTGCCGCTGACTCCTAAAATAGTCGGGCATTAGGTCTACCCCTAAATTGCCTTCTACTGCGAACATATCGGTCACAGTATCGCGGATTACCGCAAAGTAGGTCTCGCTGCGCGCAACGTTTGGCGAAGGTGTTTTTTGGTCCAATGCCTCCACATAAAAATAGAGCTCATCACCCGGGTCCATTTTTAGGGCGTCCAAATCCAAAGGTTGCTGTAATTCCATTTGTTTGTTGCCCTTTGGAATGGTTTTGGTAAAGCGAATGGTCTCTTCCCTAAACTTTACGGATTCACCAGAGCCTTTGCTCACTGTAGCTATGATATAGGCATCATCAATTCCAAAATCGTCAGAAATGTTAGCGTTGAGCATCAATCGTTCGTCGTCATCAAACTCAAAATAGCTGTAACTGTCCAATCCTTCAATCTGGACCAGGGGAGGTTCATCCTTGACCATTTCCAAAGAATACAGATCACTTACATAATCGTTTCCGTTGGCATCTTTAAAAGTAAAACTATAAAATCCGGATGCTTCCAAATTCTTGGTCAGTTGATAAGATGCATCCCGTTTTGTAAAATCAATCCGTTCTCCCATCAAGTCCATCCGAACGGCTTGCACATTACCGTCAAATTCCAAATTCCATATGAGATTGGAACCCTGTACGGCCTTAATGTTGGGGTCCGTGGTGTTCAAAATCGATTTTCTGGTGTAGTTTGGATATTGAACAGTGATCGTGGTTTTGATCAACTCTGGAATTTTTGTGGCACTGGATAAACTGTCCTTTGGTGCAAAAGTGATTTGCTTCTTCGTTGAAGAATTACCTCCCGGTGAACCTCCATATCTTGTCAAAATAAAACCACCTGCGAGGCCTAAAAGAATCAAACCGAACATAACCAAAGTCGCCTTAAAAATGTTGTGCGGCGGTTTCAATCGGGACAAAACCGGCTCTAACTGCGATGCTACCCTAAACTGCTGCAATTTGGACAAATCGGATAGCTCGTTAGAGGGCGACAATAAAAGTCCACTACTAAATCCCGCTTGGGGCAAATGTGCATCGATATAGTCCACTGCATTTTTGGAACTGATGCTCCATGGTTTTAGAACAAATAAAGCAATCCCGGCAGATACCATAAAGCCAATGATCCCGTAAAACAGATTATGGGTAAGTAGGTAAACAAAGCCACCGAATCCAATTGCGTACAGAAGCGCCTCCATATATTTGGATTGCTGCCATCGCTTTTGAAACCGTTCTATAGATGCCGCTCCCATCATTGTTTTTTATAGTTTGATAACACCCGTTCCACAATCATCAGCACGGCAAGGATTCCAAATACCCAGAGAGAAATATCCAAAAAGGACGCTCTTTCCCTTTTTCGCTTAGGTTCCACGTAATTCGGTTTGAGTTGTGACTCATCCAATTGACGCACATCGGCACTCGCCAATAAATTCTTAACATCCTCATCCAAATCCAATATTTGCAACAATTGCTCCGGTAAACGTTGTTCCAGCGTATTTTTTGGGTTCAGCCTTGATGTTAGATAAAATACATTTTTCTCCTTCCCGGATTCAATCAATTCATCAGCCAATGGATTTTCCTGATACACTAATTGTTTACCATACGATTGACCGTTCTGTGCAGTACCCAAAACAATGTTCAAATCGGCTTGATTACTCATTGAATCATCTTGTTTGTGAATACGTATTTCCTGTTTCAAAAATGTAGATAATGCCTTGAAAGATGCTTCGATATAGCTTCCTTCCCGTTCAAATTCCTTTTCCACAAACATATTAACATGAAGGGTGTCCAACTTTCTTACTGGAATAATTTGCGGAGCATCAGAAAGTAGTCGAAGGCTGTCGCCCTCGGCAATAATCTCAAAACCATCAACCAAAGGTTGCCTTTTAATTTGCGTTGCCGAACTATTACTGGAAGCTGTCACCAATTCCACTCCGGAATCACGCATAAGGGCCATCAAAGGTTGGGACAGGGTCTCTTCCGAATCCATGACCACCCAATGGATTTTCTTTTGGGTATTGGGCCGCATCGACCGGAAACCTTTTGCCAATGCTTTGGCGAAGACCACCACACTATCCGAACTTAAAGAATCCATTTTTTGCACCAATTGCCAATAGTTGGCCTGTTTCCCATCCATTTGATAATCCCGGTCCGCCACCCAATCTGGAAAACCATCTGCTAACAGGAGAACCTGTGAACTCTCTTGTACACTGTCCAATATTTTACTGATTGACGCATCGTTGGCAAGGCTAGCTTCCACAAAGTAGATGACTTGCTTCCTATCTCCTTTGGTTCGCCATTGGGGACCGGCCATCAATACCACCACCAAGGCAACAACCAACATTCGTAGCAATAACAACAGCCACTCGTTCAATTGGATGCTGCTGGATTGCCTTGAATTGGATTCATCCAATAACTGAATGCTTCCAATTTTAATGGTCTTGGCTTCCTTCTTGCTCCATAAATGGATGGCCAAGGGAACTAAAAGTCCCAAAAGTGCCCACAGATATGACGGATTTGCAAAAACCATTTACACCAGTCGTATTCGTTCCTTTAAAAAGAGCTGTAAAGCATCACCAAGGTCATTGTCCATCCGGAACAGATGATAATGAACTCCTTGGGAGAGCAATTGCTCTTTGGTTTGATTTATTTTCTCCTCCAAGGTTTTCAAATAGGCAACCTTGGCCTTGTTAACGTCCACTTTAACCTTGGCCCCAGTCTCCAAATCCTCAAATGTGACGGATTTTTTGAAATCAAAATCCATTTCACTGCCCGACATAATTTGAAGCACCACTACTTCATTGTGTGCCGTTTTCAAATTCTTCACAAAGTCGGACAGTTCCGACACATCCTCGTACATATCGGTCAAGAAAAAAACCAGTTCTTTTTCTCCCCTATTGTGAATCCTTCTGGAAGCAATGGAAAGTTCCGGCCATTTCCCTTTGGTGGAGATGTTCAACAATTCCAACAACAAACGGTTAAAGTGTTTTTGGTCAGCTTTCGGGTAAATGCTGACAAAATCATCTTCATTGAGGGCAAAAAGCCCTACGGAGTCTCCCTGTTTTTGGGCCATGTGGGACAAACAGGCTACCATGACACGGGCAAACTCCAATTTGGAAATCCCCTGTTCTTCGTGCTCCATGGACGCGCTGGCATCCACAATGAATTTAACGGTAACATGGCTCTCCACTTCGGATTGTTTGATGTAGTACCGACCTGAACGTGCCAACATTTTCCAATCGAGCAGTCGAAGGTCGTCCCCAGGTTCGTACCCCCTATATTGACTGAATTCCATGCCAGGACCCACGCTCTTGCTCCGATGTAGACCGGAGGTATAGCCTTCCACCACAATACGCGAAATCAGGCTAAGGCCCGATACGGTATTGATGACTTCAGGTTTTAAAAGGTCGTGGTAGTCCCTTGAGGCCATTATCTATCTTTTAATTGAATTGCCTTCAATATCTCTTTTGTAACCGTGTCCGAGGTGATTCCTTCGGCATCAGCCCTAAAGTTTACGAGCACCCTGTGACGCAAAACGGGCAAGGCAACGGTTTGCAAATCTTCCAAACCAACGGCCAATCTACCCTCCAAAAGCGAATTGGCCTTGGCCGTCAATATCATGGCCTGTCCCGCACGTGGACCAGCTCCCCAGTCCACCCATTGCTTCACGTAGTCCACCGAGGTAGTATCCGGGCGGGTAGCGCGTATAACATCGCTTACATATTGTATGAGTCCATCACTGATGGATACCTCACGTACCAACTGCTGTAACCTCACAATATCTTCTCCCGACAATACTTTGTTTAGTTGGGCTTTTTTGGTTCCCGTAGTAGCCTTTAAAATTTGGGTTTCCTCATCGTCGGTGGGATAGCCTATTTTGATGTAGAGCAAAAATCTATCCTGTTGTGCTTCCGGCAATACAAAGGTTCCCGATTGTTCAATGGGGTTTTGCGTAGCGAGAATGAAAAAGGGTTTATCCAAAGGATAAGTTTTGTCTCCATAGGTCACCTCAAACTCCTGCATGGCCTCCAAAAGGGCGGCCTGCGTTTTAGGGGGCGTTCGGTTGATCTCATCCGCCAAAATAATATTGGAAAAAATTGGCCCCTTGTTGAACTTGAAGAATTTTTTGCCCGTGGTATGGTCTTCTTCCAATATCTCGGTTCCGATAATATCCGATGGCATTAAATCGGGCGTAAATTGTATCCGTTTGAATTTTAAATCGATAGCGTTAGAAAGTGTCCGGATCATTAAGGTCTTGGCCAACCCCGGAACTCCTTCCAGCAGGGCATGTCCGCCTGCAAGAAAAGTAATGAGCAGTTGTGACACGGTATCTTCTTGGCCAATGATTACTTTGCCAATTTCTTTTTTAAGGGCGGTCAGCTTTTCGGAGAGCCCTTCTACTTCATTTGCTATTTGTTGTAGTTCTTTATCCAAATTAGTTCCATTAAGAGGTTAAAGCATATAACACAATATTCACCCCGAACCGGGTATTGTCAATTTTGTACCAGCGTTTGTTTCTAAAATCATAGTCCCATTCGCAACCATAATCCTTGTTGCTATAGAGCACCCCGATTCTTCCATTGATCACGATTGCCTTGAGGTATTCGTGCACAAGGTCGTCTCCCCAGCCGTTCAGTTCTTGTGAAGTGGTAGGCGGACCATCATCAAATTCAAAGAAAATGGTGTAGATCTCATGGTCGTTAGGAATCTTCTGAAGTTCACCCGGACCGAATATTTCTTCCATTTGCCTTTCGAACGATTTGGCAAACAGCCCATCTATATCATGGTTGCAATCGTCCGCAAATACAAAACCGCCATTGCGTACATATTTTTCAAAGTTCTCGCGTTCCTTTTTAGTGAATTGGACCAATTTATGCCCGGAAATATAGCAGAACGGACTTTTAAAAATATCGTCGCTAGCTAGCGTAATGATTTTTTCTTGGGTATCCACTTTTAGCGTGGTGTACTCCACTAGAGAATTCAGTAAATTGGAAGGCATGCGCTGGTCCACATCCCAATCTCCTGATTCATATTGCAATCGTGTAAAAAAGAATTCGTTATCCAATGCCATTTGGGTGGTAGGCTAAAAAATCATTGTCAAAATAAAAACTGGCAATCAAGGATAACCTGACCACCAGTTTGTTTTGATTCTTCTGTTTATACCGCGTCCGAAAGACTGGTGAACGTAAAGTCACGAATCTTCATGTAGGGTATTAAATTTCCGTTGACACGAACTTGTTCCCCAAGAGATTCCAAATTATTAAGCATAATGATCGGGCTCTCGTTAAACCTGAAGTTTTTAACAGGGAACTTGATTTGTCCGTTCTCGATATAGAACGTTCCGTCCCTTGTCAATCCAGTATATAATAAGGTTTGTGGGTCCACACTTCGGATATACCAAAAACGGGTTACCAAAATACCTTTTTTGGTGCCTTTGATCATATCCTCGAAGCTTTCATCGCCACCTTCCATAATAGCGTTGCTTGGAAATGGAACTGGTTCCACGCCTTTTTGTTCTGCCCAATAGCGATCGTATGCCAAATTTTTAACAACTCCGTTCTCTATCCAACTCGTTTTTTTGAGTGGCTGCCCAGCACCGTTCCAAGTGGATGTCGGCACATCTGGGTTTAAAGGGTCGGACCAAATATTTACACGCTCGTCCACTATTTTTTGACCGAGTTTGGTCCCTCCGTCTTTGGCAGACATAAAACTCCTGCCTTCATCTGCAGATCTTGCATCAAAAGAACGGAACATGTTTCTTAGTAAATCTGATGCTGCTGCCGGTTCCAAGATTACGGTATATTTTCCAGGTTCTATGGCACGTGCCTCTCTAGACATCACCGCCTTGTCTATCGCTACTTTTGATGCTTCGGAAGCATCGAACTTATTGATATCGTTATAATCCCTGGTCACCCAACCGGAGCCTGTACCGTCGTTGGTACGCATGGTTACCGTAAAGTCTACATCGGTGGATTGGTTGTAAGCGAAGAGCCCGTTGGAGTTGATCATCGCAGAAAATTCTGCGGAATCATCTAAAAACCCGGCCGCAGTAACATCTTTCTCTGCCGCAGGAACAATACTTTTACTGGCCACCTCTGCCCTGTACTCAGGGGTAATATTAGCGGTAGATTCCTTGTAGGTGATGGCCTCATCATAAGTTTGTGGGCCTAAAGGCGCCATAAACTCGGGATTTTCAGGTGATAACTGAGCTAGTTCTTCTGCCCTTCTAACCACTTTTTCAAGTGATGCATCATCAAACTCATCGATTGTTGCAGTACCTACTTTTTTTCCAAAACTGGATTGTACCGCCAAACTCTGTGTAGATCTATATCCTGCTGTGGATACGGTATTTCTAGCATATCGGATATTACCGCTATTACTTCCACTTAGGTTTATTTCGCAGGCATCGGCCTTGGAGAAACTCAAGGCTTTCTCCAAAATCTTTTTTGCTTCTTCTTTAGTATATATAGCCATTGTCTTATTATTTAATTTGAATAAACCTTAAATGGTCCTACCTGTATTGATTACGTTGATTCCGTTAAATCTTGATGTGGAACTACCGTGAGAAACGGCACTAACCTGCGATGGCTGTCCTTTTCCATCAAAGAAAGAACCGAACAACCTATAGTCGTCCTTATCACATATTTTAGCACAGGAATTCCAGAATTCTTGGGTATTTGATTGATATGCTACATCTTCTAGCATACCCACTATCTCGCCATTCTTGATTTCATAGAACAAGGTTCCTCCAAATTGGAAGTTGTAACGTTGTTGGTCAATGGAGTAAGAACCTCGGCCCAAAATGTAGATTCCTTTTTCCACATCTTTGATCATATCCTGCAATGAATATTTCTCCTTCCCTGGCTCCAATGAAACGTTTGGCATTCGCTGGAACTGCACATCTTCCCAACTTTGGGCGTAGCAGCATCCGTGCGATTCGTTTTGGTCGATCATATGAACTTGATCCCGGATGGCTTGGTAATTCACCAAGGTTCCATTTCTGATCAAATCCCATTTCTTGGTCTTTACGCCTTCATCATCATAACCAACGGCACCTAAAGAACCTTCTTGGGTCTTATCGGCCACGATATTCACGATATCGCTACCATAGTTAAAGTCTTTTGACTCCCATTTGTCCAAAGTAGCAAAACTGGTACCGGCATAGTTTGCTTCGTAGCCCAGTACTCGGTCTAATTCCAATGGGTGTCCTACAGATTCGTGGATGGTCAATCCAAGGTGGTTTGGTTCTAGTACCAAATCATATTTACCTGCCTCTACGGATTTTGCGGAGAGTTTTTCCTTGGCCTGTTTTGCGGCCATGGTAGCATCTTCAACAATATCGTAGCTTCTATTGTATAGTTTGATACCTTCCGGACCTTGAAGTTTTTCAGATTCCAGACCGTCCATATATTCGTAGCCCATGCCCATAGGAGCACTCAAGGCCTGACGGCTTCTGAACTTACCTTCTGCACGGTCGATTGCGGTAACGTTGAAAGTTGGCCAAATTCGGTGCACATCCTGATCAATATAAGAACCGTCGGTAGAAGCGAAATACTTTTGTTCGTTCACCATAAAAAGGGCGGAATTCACAAAATTGGCTCCATTTTCCATAGCGGCAGCGTTTGCACTCAAAAGCAAATCTACCTTTTCGGAGATAGGCACTTCTTTAAAGTCCTTTTTTATTGGTGTTTTCCAAGATACCTCTCCATGTCCTTGAACCGGTGCCAGAACAACAGGTTCTTTTTGAATCTTTGAGTTGGCCTTGGCAATGGAAACCGCATGCTGTGTAGCTTTTTTGATTCCTTCTTCGGTCACATCATTGGTAGAGGAAAAACCCCAAGTGCCATTGGCAATAACACGGATTCCAATACCAAATGATTCAGTGTTCACCACATTTTGGACCTTATCCTCACGGGTAAAAACATACTGGTTCAGATATCTTCCAATTCTGGCATCTGCATAGGTGGCCCCCATGGACTTTGCCGTATTCAGGGCGACATCCGCCATTTTCTTTTTAAGAACGGTGTCCATACCTGGTTCGAGCAATGCCTCCGCAGGGATATCATTTCCCAGAAGAAGCGAGGGCATCATCATAGCCCCTGCACCCATACCAGCGTACTGTACAAAATCTCTTCTTTTCATTTTGATTAGTTATTTGATTTATTTTGAGTTATTAATAGGTAAGAACATTTTTTATAAGATGATGGGATTAAGTCCATCCGTTTTAAAATTAAACAGCGTACCCTTAGCTTTATGTTAATTTTAACCTAAAATCCTTGAACAACAGTCTATAGGCCCCGAACGACCTAGCATAATTACGGATACCTTAATATCTGGCATTGTTTATTCATGACTATACAACCAAATTAACAAGCTAGGTACAAGGTTTATCCTACAATGGCATTGACCATTGTATCTGTATTGATTTTCCATATTTTGTTACAGCACATTCCAAATTGATTAGAATGTTTCGATAATCTTATCTTTGAAACAAACGTGGATTATATGGACCACATGCTCATACCTATCCTCATTGTGCTCTACATTCTGGTTGCACTGACCATGGTTGTTAGCTTGTTGTTAAATGGAGTGAGGCCCAGCAAGACATTGGCTTGGATGTTGGCCATCTTTACCATTCCCGTAGCAGGTGTCCTGCTCTATATTCTGTTTGGCAGGAACAGGAGAAGGTCCAAGATGTTTTCCTTGAAAAATCAGTTTGATCCTATCAAACCGTTGGAAAACATAAATTGTAATCTCCAGATTTCTGACGATAAACTCAAAATAACCCATTTGATCAACAAAACAACCCATTGCGGCATAACCTGCCATAACGATCTAGAGTTGTTGAAGGATGGAAAAATCACCTTTGAACGCATCTTTGAGGCTATAGAAGGGGCAAAAGAGCACATTCATTTACAATATTACATTTTTGAAGATGGGGAACTTGCCGATAGACTTCTAGATGTTTTTGAAAGGAAGGTGGCCAATAACGTTACCATAAGGTTGCTCTACGATGGTATCGGCAGTTATTCACTTAGTAAAAAATACCTTAAAAAACTCAAGGATATAGGTGTTGAAACAGCACAGTTTCTTCCCTTTAAGTTTGGAAGATTTCTGGCTTCATTAAACTATCGGAACCATAGGAAAATAATCGTGATCGACAATAAAATAGGGTTTACGGGAGGCATCAATATTTCGGACAAGTATCTTAAGGGCGACCAAGCATTGGGAAAATGGCACGATACCCATTTAAAAATAGAAGGTGAGGCGGTTGACTTTTTGAACCGATTATTTATCACGGACTGGTTTTTGGCCAGTGGCAATAAAGTGGATGCTACCAATTTTAAAATCCATGCAATCCATAAGCGTAAAACTTCACTTCAAATTGTACCCAGTGGTCCGGACGATGATTTTGATGTAATGGAACAGGTCTATTTTTCCATTATCAATAGCTCTCAAAAATACCTCTACATCGTAAATCCGTACATAATTCCTAACCATGCCATATTGCAGGCACTCATGACGGCAGCTTTGAGTGGTGTAGATGTGAGGATACTAATGTCTACCACCACCGATATCAAATTGGTGGACTGGTGTGTTAGGGCCTATTTTGAGTCATACTTAAAAGCGGGCATTAAAATATATTTATATGCAGATGGCTTTTTGCACAGTAAGGTGATGTTGTGCGACGACGAGATTGCCAGCATAGGAACGGCTAATTTGGACAATAGGAGTTTGCAACAAAATTATGAAGCACAAGTGTTTGTTTATGACAGTGACTTATGCAAAAGAATGAAATCAGATTTTTTAAAGGATTGTGAAAAATCTTTGATTTTGAACGACTACAACAAATACAAGGAAAGGCCTTGGAACCAAAAGTTGATTCAGGGCTTTGCCAAATTATTGAGTCCGCTACTATAAGGTAACCGTTTCAAAACCCAGTTCATTTTTACAGATTTTTCCTTCTTCCCAACAGTCCAAATTATACATTGTGGTCTCGGCAATCCTCAACAAGGCCTCTTTGGTGGCAAATGCATGATGTGGGGTTAGAATCACATTGGGCATTTCTATTAGTTGCTTTAGGAGGTCGTCGGTGATGCCCGTTTTTCTGTTATCCTTGTAGAAAACACCTCTTTCATACTCGTATACATCGGTGGCATACCCTCCAAGGTGTCCTCCTTTCAGCACCTCAACAAGGTCTTCTGTTTTTACAATGCCACCGCGCGCCGTATTGACCAACAGTGCTCCTTCCTTCATGGCCAAGAACATGGGTTCATGTAGTATATGGTGGGTTTCGTAGTTCAACGGTACATTGATGGTGATAATGTCCGACCTTCTGCATAATTCATCCAAAGGAAGGTATTCCAGATCATAATGATTTTCCAAATAAGGATTACGATGCAGGTCATTTGCCACAACTTTGCATCCAAAGGCATGGAATATTTTCACCAAAATAGAGCCGATTCTACCCGTTCCAAAAATACCGACTGTTTTTCCGTTGAGGTCGAACCCCATTAAATTGTCCAATGTAAAATCGTATTGCTTTACTTGGGCATTGGCCTGAATCAACTTCCGGTTGAGTGCCAATGTCAAGGCTATGGTATGTTCAGCAATGGCGTGTGGGGAATATTCCGGAGCATAGGCTACTTTCAACCCGATACGTTTGGCAGATTTTACACCTATGTTGTTATAGCCCGTAGATCGTAGGGTAATGTACTTGACGCCAAGGTCGTGGAGTATTTCCAGTACTACCAGACTGGCATCATCGTTCGAAAAAATACAAACGGCATCGTAACCTGCGGCCATTACCGCCGTTGTGGAATCCAAGGCCTCGGGCACAAATACCATTTTATGCCTGCCTGCGTTCAATTTCTCCAAGTTTTTTATCTCAAAATCCTTGGCACTGAAAACCAATACTTTCATAAGTGTTCCTGACTCAATTTAATTCAACAATCTTTTTTGTTTTCTGTGCTTGATCACTTTGGATATAATATCGAACATGAGGTTCTTGGTGTGCCTGTACCTTATAAAATAATCGGATACATCCATGGACAAATCGTTGTGGGTATCCAGATAGGCTGCTTCCATTTTTTCTTGATTAATATCATCTACCATGATCTGGAGCTGATTTTCATGCAATTGCACCCTTTTGAACAAGTCCACCAAATCCTTTTCGGATTGGTTCAAGGATTGCACCAGGGGCTGTACGCTTTTGAACATATCCGAATCAATAATGTCCAATGTATAATCCTTCACCATGGTATTCAGAAATTTTTGCTCGTCTCTGGCAAATTTCAATTCAGAAAACCACTTCTTTGATTCCTCGTGTAGCTCCTCTGCACTGAACCACTCTTTAAGCCTCCTTTTGTTTGATTTTGTTTCCATAACGGTAATTTGAAGATTGTTACATGTCATGCATTGCCAAATTCCTGGCCAATCAAAAATAGACCACAATCATTTGATGTATAATGATTTAAATCATATCAAACGATGATTATCTGGATTATCAATTTCGACCGTCCTTTCCAAAGGATTTTTTAACCAATGCCTTTATCTGGTTCTCGGTCATACTGTCCGCAGTCTCTTTCTTCTTTACTTTTTCGGCTATACGGGAATGCCTTGTTTTTAGGGCGTCCAAAAACTTATCCGGCGTTTCGGCAGGGCCAAAAATGACTATTTCGTCAGCATCTGAAACTTGCTCGGCTATCTCTTCAAAGTATTTTTTTAATTGATGTTTCTCCCTTTCAAGATATTTGCTGTCCTGCACCACATCCTGTGGACCCCATTTAGTTTTGGAACGCGCACCTCCTTTGGGGTTAAAAAAATCAAGCTCTGAGGAAATATTAAAAAAACTTTCCTTGTTATTGTTAAGTACCACTCCTTTGGCTTCTTGCTTATCCATCCATATCCCTACTTGTTTCATACCATCATCCTTTTTAATTATAATTCCTTTTAACATGGATGTTCTTCTCCCTTAACCAGTATATCGGTTTTGCTATAAAATACAAGGATTCATACTTCTCTACAATGATTTATATCACTTTGATGGGGATTATTTTACTCAACTGGTATAAGGAAGTATCATAAAAGGGACTTTGCTGTACAGACCTATTTTTTTGATGACAGGTTCCAAAAAAAGACGCTCCAAAAATGAATGTTTGTTCTTTACCATGACCAGCAATTCAATAGATTGTTTTTCCTGAAAGGCATTGATGGCCGCTATCAGTTCTTGGTCGGGCAGGTCGTAGAATTCATGGTTGTGTTCCAACAGTTTTCCTTCCAATCCTACTTTTTGGTTTACTTGTACTTCATCGAGTCCTTCTGGTGAGGATATATGCAATATATGCAACTTGGAATGCTCTAGCTTGGAGAATTTGAGCAGAAAATCCAGATGGGCCTTTTGGTAATCCACTTCATAATCGGTAGGAAACAAGATGTTTCTTGGCGGTTCATATTCAAAATCGTTTGGAATCACCAAAACAGGTACTGCAGATTTTTGGATTACCTGAACCGTATTGGAGCCAAAGAGAATTTCCATAGCACCTGTGGCTCCTTGTGTTCCCATCACAATAAAATCGATACCCTCTTTATGGGAAATGGAATCCATCTCTTCTGCCAGTGTGTTAAAAGCGGCATGGGACACAAAAGTATGCTTGGCGGGATTGGACAGGGGCCTGATTGCTTTTATGGTATCTTGCAGAGCTTCCTCTGCACTATTTCTTTGAACATCCGGTAATCCCAACTGTCCAGGGCTGCCCAGTGTATAATCCACTCTGTAAATGGGCGGTGTGTATGTATGCACTAAATAAAACCTGCATGTATGGTTATGCAATAACTTCAAGGCATAGGCAATGGCATGGAACGCATTTTCAGAAAAATCGGTGGGCAATACGACTTTGATCATTACTCAGTTGATTTTAAGATACTAATCATATCAAAGTTACACAAGCTTTCCCAGTCCTGATATGATTTGCATCACATGGTTTCCAAAAAATCAAAAGTATAATCTTCCACCCCTTATTCATGTATCACATAGAAGGGTATTTTTGTATGAAAACTGATTTGTTCCACAATGGAATCGAACAAAACCTGTTGTATAAAATTGATATTCTTGGCCACCATGAACATCATATCAATTTCCCGGCTTTCCACAAAACATTGAATGGCAGACTTCACTTTTTTATTGGTAATGGTGTGAAAGCTATGACCTTCTTGGAGGGTTTCCTTTATAAAGTCCAAAAGATATTCTTTATTGTTCTTTTGTTCCTCGGTCAGGTGGTCGCCCTCCTGTATTGCATGCATAATACGAAATTGCGACTTGCCCAGCTTCACCATTTCCATCATAGGTCGAAGGATTTTTAAAGAATAGAAAATGTTCAAGTCTGTGGGAAAGGCAATTTCCCTGGGTTTGGAGATTTCAACATCCTCGGGGACCACTAAGGTATTGCATTGGACTTTGGTGATGACATCTCCAGTATGGGTTCCCACTACCTTTTCCTTGATGCCCGATGCTCCCTTGGTCCCTATCACAATAAGGTCGATATTGTTTTCCTGTAGATGCTTTTTAATGGTGGGGATAAAAAACCCATATTCGTGCAAAGGGAAAAAGAAATGATTGGCCTCCAAACTGTGCTCCCTTGTTTCCTTGACCAGTTCAGTCAGTTCCTTTTTGGTGCTTTCGGTGACCTTATCGGTTCTTAGGTAAAGTCCAGCATCGTTTTTTGTATCTAGGAGCGTACCAACATAGAGCAAATAGAAGTTGCATTCCAAAGAGCTGAACAGCATCTGTGCATACTTGAGTGCCCTGATGGAGTTCTGGGAAAAGTCGGTCGGTACCAGAATATTCTTCATTATGTCATAAATTGTGGGCACAAGTTTATCATTCACAAAAAAATAAGGAATGATAAATATCACTTACACTATTTATGACATTGATTTAGTTAATGTACCTGCTCCAGAGCCTCCTTGTCGAGTACCAAAATGTTTCTATTTTCGATGGCAATAAGTCCTTCTTGTTTAAAATCCGACAACGTTCGTATTAAACTCTCCGTTGCAATGCCAGCAACGCCCGCCAAGTCGCTTCGCGTAATTTTTAAGGCCTGTTGCTTATCCCTGTTTATTGCTTTGGAAAACAGCAAAAGCGTTTGCGCCGTTTTTTTTCTCACCGAACTGTATGCCATTTGCAACAACTGCTTTTTTATTTCGGTGAGGTTGCCGGCAATAACATCCATCAATTCCAGGGAAATGCTTTTATTGTCCTCTATAATGGCCTTGACTTTTTCTTTGGATATACCCGCAAGTTCCACATCATCGATGGCAATGGCATATTCCTGATATGGTAGATGGTCGGTCAATGAAGTAAACCCCAGAAAATCGTCCTCGGCGTATATGGAGGTAATCAATTCCTTTCCTTCTTCATCCAGACTACAACCTTTGACGACGCCTTTTAGGATAAGGAATACCATGTTTGAATGGTCTCCGCTATTATAGATGACCTCGTCTTTTTTAAAAGAGAACTGTTCTCCATGATCATCAAAGAAGTTTTTCAGTTCGTTCAAGGTACGAATCTCATCCTCCCTTACTTGTTCTGGCCGTTCTTTGAGCAAGGTATCCATTTGTTTTGCCTTCTCTAAGCGGCACTCAATGGCAGACAAAAGTTCCTCTTCTTCAAATGGTTTGGTCAAATAATCATCGGCACCAAGGTTCATGCCCCTTCTCACATCCTGTTTTTCGGTTTTGGCAGAAACAAAAATAAACGGGATATGTCGTGTGCTTTTGTCAGATGATAATTCTTCCAAGACCCCATATCCGTCCAGTTCGGGCATCATAATATCACAAAGCACCAAATCGGGA
Source organism: Muricauda brasiliensis (assembly GCF_003057865.1). Taxonomy (NCBI): domain Bacteria; kingdom Pseudomonadati; phylum Bacteroidota; class Flavobacteriia; order Flavobacteriales; family Flavobacteriaceae; genus Allomuricauda; species Muricauda brasiliensis. Next base: position 319,646 of record NZ_QBTW01000001.1, read on the forward strand.
AGTTCCTTTTTTGCCATATCCACAGCTATTCTTCCATTTGATGCAGAACACACATTAAAACCAGACAATTCCAACAATTCTGCTACATTTTCGCGTAGCGAAATGTCATCTTCAACCAGTAAAATTTTTTTCATTTTCCTTGTTATTTATTGGTATGAACAGAGTGAACGTAGAACCTGTCCCCATTTCACTCTTAAAGGTTACATTAGCGTTTAGGTTGTTCATATGTTGCCGCACAATATTGAGGCCTATTCCCGTCCCTTGAACGGTAAGCACATTGGTGGCCCTAAAATATCTGTCAAAAATAAATGGCTGGTCCTCGAGTGGTATTCCAAAACCATTATCCACAACATCAATTTTCAATTGGTCATTTTCTTGGGATACCCTTAATTCAATATCTGAATGCTCAGGAGAATACTTTATGGCATTGTGAACTAAATTGGAAAGGGCCAACCCCATAATTTTTTCATCAAATTCTACTACAATCCCATCGATATCCCTTGGATACTGTATCCGTTGGCCTTCTTTTAAGAGCATATTGGCGTCGTACACCACCTCATTTATCAACTTGCTCAGCGGAAAGGAGGTCATGGAATAATTTACCTTACCAAGGTCCAAACGCTCTATGGAAAGAAAATCGGTAAGTATATTATCCAGATACCTTACCTTGGATTTAATGGTTATAATGTGTTTGTCCCGCTTTTCCTGCTGTTCCGATGTAGTGTATTTTTTCAAAAGGGATGTTGAGGTCAAAATACTGGAAAGCGGTGTTTTAAACTCATGGGACACCAAGGAAAGAAATTTGGTCTTGAGCTCGTTGAGCTTTTTCTCGGCCTGTAGCGCCTCCCTTAATTGTTGAGTTCGTTCCTCTACGGTATTTTCCAGTTGCTGTGTGTAATTTTTCCTCTCGGTAATGTCCAGAACAATCGCTACACATACCCTTCTTTTCCCAATAAAGGAGAGTTGAAGGTGTACCTCAACCGGATATAGGGAACCGTCCTTTCTTTGATGGATGGTTTCAAAAATCACCTTTTCCTTTCGTCCCGAGAGCAGTGGCGATATCAAACGTTCCAACACATCCTTAGTGACCTCTGGTTTAATATCCATTACGGACATCTTGCCCAAATCCTGCATATTGTACCCCAAATTCATTTGGGCACCACGGTTCACATTGATAAAAATAAAAGATTCCGCATCGAACACATAGATTTCGTTCAGCGACTCATCAAAAATCTGGAACCAATAATCTATGGTCTGTTCGGCCTTCTTTTTTTCAGTGATATCCATGATCAGGGCCAAAACATATTGTTTTTCTTGAATCTTGAACGGGTTAAGGCTTATTTCCAATGGGAACTCTTCCCCACCTTTGCGGATTCCAACCAAGTCCAACCCTTTTCCCATTTGTCTGGCCTTGCCCTCGCCCATAAATTTATCGGCCAGTTTGCCATGTTTGTGCTTTGCACGTTGTGGAATTAAAATGTCCAAAGGTTTGCCGATAAGCTCTCCCTCCTTATAATCGAACATTTTATTGGCGGCCTTATTGCTCGCAGTAATTTGCTGTTGGGCATTGACAATGACTATGCCCTCGGAGATAACCTCCGAAAACATACCCAAGACGTTACTTTCTTCGAATGTTTTCAAAACAATTACTAAAATTACTGATTTTGATCATGCATTCATGTCAATTGGATCAGTATATTTAATCTTGAGTTAAAAATTAAGAAAATGTTGAAATCTGGAAAAAAACAAGTGAACGAATTATACCAAAACCTAGGAAAACTCTTTTATGCCGTGGCCATGGCAGACCATAGTGTCCATATGAAGGAAATGGAAAAACTGAACGAAGTGGTCCGCGACCATTGGCTGGAGGTTGATGATATTGAAGATGAATATGGAACTGATTCTGCTTTTCAAATTATTTCTGTTTTTGATTGGTTATTGGAATATCAAAAGGACAGTGAAGAAATCTATGAGGAGTTTGAAGCATTCTATATGGGGCATAAAATTCTGTTCACCCCAAAAATCAAGCATTTGGCCATGTCTACTTCAAGGGCTATAGCCGCTGCATTTTATGGAAGCAATAAATCGGAACTTATCTTATTGGGTCGCCTCCAGTTACTCTTCGAAGAATAATTAAATTTTGATGGTCATTACCGGTATCTTGGCGTGATTGGATACATTCTCGGCCAAACTTCCAACAACAAAGTGGTCCAATCCCTTGCGGCCATGGGTTGGAATTACCAATAGGTCAGCGTTTCTTTCAAAACAATAACGCAGTATGCCCCGCTCCACGGAATTATCGTCATAAAAATGGATATCGATTTCCTTGCCCAATTCCTTTTTAAAGTTTTCCATCCGTTCGACCACATCATCCCTGCCCATAAAATTGGCGCCAGCACTGTGCACATATACAATTTCCAAGGAAGCGTTGTTCAATTGGGCAAAAGCCTCGGCTTTGCGATACACCGGAATGGCTTCCTTCTCCAGGTCACAGGCCATCACCATACGTTTAACATCAAATTCATTGGAGCTTGCCTTGATTACGATAACGGGAAGTTCAGAGGAACGCACCACTTTTTCCGTGTTGGACCCAACAAATAATTCCTTCAGTCCACTGGTCCCATGCGACCCCATTACGATCAAATCACAGTTTTGCTCAAGGGCCACCTGATTTACTTCTTCGAAGTCCTTATAATTTTGGATAACGCCGTCCACAGGAATACCGTTGAGATATTTCTTCTTGGTAAATTCATTGATTTTATCCTTTGCCAATTTCAAGAAATACTTGGCTTCTGCCTCTTCGGCTATTTCGGAATTGGCCAAAACGGAATCTGACATTCCGATCATGTGGAGCAAAACAATTTTGGCCTTATGTTGCTTCGCAATTTTTGATGCTGCTTCAAGGGCATATTCGGAATGCTTGGAGAAATCGACGGGTACCAATATTTTTTTCATGACATCAAATTTTAGGGGCTGGAATGTCTCCAAACCAACTTATCCTTAAAAATAATCTCTGAACGATTATTTTCCTATGACGCCTGTCATGTCAAAAAAACATACTTATTCTAATGTATTGAGTCTTCTTTTTAAAGCTGCCACCTCTTGTTGCAGACTTTCCACTTGACCTAACAAGTGGTGAATGGCCTGGATTCCTTCAGGGTTTATATCAAGTTCGTTATGTAGACGGGCCATTTTTTCCAAAAGTGGCAAATCTTCCAAATGTAGCTTTCCGTCTCCTTGTTCAAAATCTACATGTAGAATCTCATATTCGCACATGGAACGAACAAAAGATTCACCAACTCCATGGTGTTCACAAAATGTTTTTACCGATATATACTGTTCTTCCTTCATTTGTACTATGTTAGGTTGGTTTTTTCCAAGGATTCAAACAACGACTTTTGTTCCGGGGTCAGGTTTTTGGGCATTTTTACCACATACGTTAGGTACAGGTCGCCAAACTGTCCTTCCTTTTTATATTTCGGAAACCCTTTCCCCTTAAGTTTTACCTGTGTACCGTTATCGGTTCCGGGAGCTACTTTTAATTTCACTCTTCCTGTTAGCGTCTCCACCTGTATCTCTCCGCCCAAAACAGCTTTGATCAAAGGAATTTCAATGGTCTTGTACAGATTTTCCCCGTCGCGTTTAAAAGTTGTATTGTTGACGATGGAAAAGGTAATGTAGAGATCTCCTGCTGGGCCGCCTTCGATACCAGGGCCTCCATGCCCTTTGATTTTAATGGTCTGCCCATCTTCTACACCTGCGGGAATGGTCAAACGGATATTTTTTCCATTCACCGTTAGCGTTTGCTTTTGGGTTGTGTAAACATCTTTTAGATACAATTTTAATTCAGCATTGTAATCCTGTCCCCTAAACCGTACCCGTTGGCCACCGGAACCGAACCCGGCACCTCCGCCGCCGAACATCGACTCAAAAAAGTCTGAAAAATCCTGGGCTGAACCTCCTGAACGGCTGTACGTATACCCCGAACCAGTATTTTGACGAGCATGTTGTGAACGTGATTGCCTTGCTTTTTCAAACTCCTCAGCATGCTGCCAATCCTTACCATACTCATCATATTTTTTTCTTTTTTCGGGGTCGGAAAGCACCTCGTTAGCCTCATTCACACGTTTGAAGTTCTTTTCCGCCTCCGAATCGTTAGGGTTAAGATCGGGATGATATTTCCTTGCCAATTTCCGATAAGCCTTTTTAATCTCATCAGTGGATGCTTTATTGTCCACCCCCAATACTTTATAATAATCGATAAAATCCATAAGTCAATCTAGAAATCTGAGTTAGGTTGAACCGTAAACTACCTTATCAAATTTCGCTAAAATCTTCTTTCTTCACAATGACCTTTGTCAGAACACCACACTTTGCCTTCGAAAGTTTTTGATTTTCGTATCTAAGCTACAAGAAGTATCTTTAAGTTGATAAATCCAATACATGATTATTCATCAATTCGACCAGACCAATTCCATCTTGAATAGTTTTATTGCTGAAATAAGGGATGTCAATATCCAAAAAGATTCCATGCGGTTTCGCCGCAACATTGAACGCATTGGAGAGATTCTGGCTTACGAAATGAGCAAAACATTGGATTATGAACCAAAGGAAATCACAACTCCTTTGGGCACAAAAAAATCCTTTTCATGTTCTGATAAATTGGTGCTTTGCTCCGTGCTTAGAGCAGGATTGCCCTTGCACCACGGAATTTTGGGATATTTTGACGGGGCCGAAAATGCCTTTATTTCAGCATACCGTGACCATCCCAATAATGATGATGATTTTGAAGTTATTGTAAATTATTTTGCAGCGCCTCCGCTTGATAATAAAATCTTGGTGCTAACGGACCCCATGCTGGCCACGGGAAAAACTTTGGAAAATGTCCTCAATGCCCTAAAAGGTCATGGTTCGCCAAAACAGATTCACATTATTTCCGTCATTGGTTCCAAAACCGGTGTGGCAAAAGTAGCTAAAACATTTCCCGATAATACCCAGTTGTGGATTGCAGCTGTGGATGAAGGGCTTACCAGCAAAGGTTATATTGTTCCAGGTTTGGGCGATGCCGGTGATTTGAGCTACGGGTTAAAATTATAAAATCAAATCGCACTCTCCGACACGTCCACTTCCTTGACCGTTCTTCCTTTTTGAATGGACAACCGTGCATCTTCAAGAATCAGGTATAGACATGGTACTATAACCAATATGATAGCCGTCGCAAACACAATACCGAATCCAAGTGAAATGGCCATGGGTATCAGATAAAATGCCTGACTTGAGGTTTCCAAAATAATGGGGGCCAAACCACCAAAAGTGGTCATGGTAGTTAAAATTATCGGTCGGAATCTTCTCAGCCCGGCTTCGTGAATGGACTTGTAAATAGGATCGCCTTCCTTTCTTCGCTTGTTTGCATAATCGATCATGATCAAAGAATCATTTACAACTACACCAGACAATGCTATGACTCCCATCAAACTGACCAAAGAAAGGTCGTACCCCAATAAAATATGTCCAATAACAGCTCCTACGATCCCGAAGGGAATGGCCGTCATCACAATCAAAGGTTGCACATAACTGCCAAAAGCTATGGCAAGTAATGCATAAATTAAAAGCATGGCTATGGCAAAACCGGCCCGAAGGGTACTTGTACTTTCCCGCATATCTGCCTGACTTCCCTCAAAAGTCCATGTAATCCCAGGGAAATCCGCTCTCAGTTGGGGCAATGTTTCCTCCTGAACTTTTGCAATTACCCTGTTGACAGCATTAGCTGGTTCCACATCCATGCCGACATTGACGACCCTACGGCCATCCCTACGGTTTATACTGGTAAAGGCCTCGCGCTGCTGAACCTCAACCACATCCATTAAGGGTACCTCTACTCCATCTTGTGTCCGAATCAGGAAATTTTCGAGGTTTTTGATATCCTTACGTTCTTCCATGGGAAGTTTTACACGGACTTCAATTTCATCCATACCCCGGAGCTGTCTCATGGCCAATGCACCAAAAAACCCGTTCCTTACCTGCCTTCCCACCTCATTGGAGGTCAGTCCCAAGTTCCTTCCTTGTGGCAAGAGCTTAAAATCGTACTGTAATTTTCCTTTATTGTAATTATCGGTGACGTCCCGTGTATTAGAGAACATCTCCATACGCTCAACAAATGCGGTACTGGCCTTTTCCAGCACATCGATATCAGTATGGCTCAAATCTATACTGATTGCCTGTCGGGCACCTCCGGGACCTCTTTCGGCTTCAAAGGTAATTTGATCAACACCTTCTATGTCCCCAATATTATCACGCCAAAGAGCAATTACCTCCCCGGCGGTAATATCCCTCTGGTCCGGCGGCAACATTACGATTTCCACATCAATAAAATTTTGTCCACGTACATTGGTCTTGATCCCCTCGGCAACCTCGTATAAATTATGTTCTTCGAACATTCTTTGGGTAGCATCGGAGATATCGTGGGCTACCTTGGCAGCTTGGTCCGGAGTTGTTCCTACTGGCAAGCGGACACCTGCCTCTATTTCATCCGCCGCTACTTCCGGCATCATGATCATTCCCATATGCCCACTGTAGCCATATCCTCCTACTATCAATAAAAGTGCTACAGCACTTGACAGGGTAATATATCTATGCTTAAGACACTTGTCCAGTAATGGGCGGTACCATTTATCGACCAGCTCATTGAACTTGTTGGCAAAAGCACCTTGCCAACTTTCAAGTTTATGCACCCATTTATTCTTGCTCGGATCCTTTTTTAAATGGGCCAAATGCGATGGTAGAATAAATAATGCCTCTAACAAAGAAACCGCCAATATTACAATGACCACCGCTGGAAGGGGTTGCCAAAACTTACCTGTTTCCCCTGGCATAAAAAGCAGTGGTACAAAAGCAATAATGGTAGTGGTGATACTGAAGACCACCGGAAGAGAAACATCTTTGGTTCCTGCAATGGCCGCCTTAATGGGACTTAGCCCTTTTTTCCTGTATTCGTACACGTTTTCCCCGACCACGATGGCATCATCCACCACGATACCAAGCACGACCAAAAACCCGAACATGGATATCATGTTTACACTGATTCCGATTAGAGGAAGAAAAATCATTCCACCTATAAAAGAGACCGTCATCCCCATCATTACCCAAAAGGCCAAACGATATTCCAAGAACAAGGTGAGTATCAGCAAAACAATGATGATGGCCAGCACACCATTTTCTGTCAATAGGGACAATCGTTCACGGTAGTCGGACGCCCTATTGCTATCGGTACGGTAATTTACACCGGGCGGCAACTGGAAATCCTCAAGTATGCCTAAAGCTACATCCTCGATTTCCATTGGGGATTGGTCGCCTATCCTAAATATTTGGAGTTCCACATAATTTTGTTGATTAAACTGTCCGTGAAATCCGGTTTCTTCAAAATCATCGGTAATGGTCGCAATATCGCTCAAACTCACTTTGGCTCCTGATGGTGCTGATACAATGGTGATATTACCGTATTCGTCCGCCCATTGCTTGCGCTCCTTCATTCTCAACAAGATTTCACCGCTCTGTGTCTGCACTGCTCCTGCCGGCACATCGTTACTGCTCTGGCGTATAATGTCCGCAACTTGGCCAAGGGTCAAGTTATATTTTTGAAGGTTGTTGCGATTAATTTCGATACGTGTCTCATAATCGGGAACATTGTTGAGCTCCACTTGGGTGATTGCCGGATTGCTCAATAAAATGGTCCTCAAACGTTCGGCCAGTATCCGAAGCGTCCAAATGTCCGCCTTTCCATAAAGACCGATTTGAAGTACATCACGTTGTCTGGACCGCAGGCTAACCTCTGGCCGTTCTATATCATCAGGGAAAGTTCGAATTCTGTTGATGGCCTGATCAATGTCCTGAAAGGCTTTCATTCGTTCGGAGCCTGCGATAAGTTCTATACTGATTTGACCCGACCCCTCATCGGCCTGTGAAACGATTTCCTTTATGCCCTGAACGCTTCGTACGGCTTCTTCTACAGGTTGAAGGACGCCTTGTTCCACCTCTGCTGGCGAAGCACCCGGATAGGCCACGGATACATCAACAAAATCCAACTGGAACTCAGGAAAAACTTCTTTTTGGATTGTATACATGGTAAAAATACCACCACCCAAAAGTATCAGCATCAATAGATTTGTGGCGATTGAATTTCGGGCCATATAACCTATGGCCCCTTCCTTCCTTACTTTTCCATCATTTTCCTTATCGTCCATCATAGCAGCTTTTAGTCGTTTTCGTTATCTGTGATTTCTTCCGAACGTGTTCTGAGTTCCACACCATTGGTAACCGTACTCAAATTTGTGGTCACCACATTCTCTCCATCTTGGAGTCCTGATTTCACATAAGCATATTCGTTGTCAGTCAGAATAATGTCCAGTTCACGTATTTCCAAAAGGTTGTCCTTCATTACCCATGCCGTTTGATTGCTCCGCACCAAATCACGGTCCAACCGAACCACATTTGGAATGGAATCTGCTTGGATATTTACCTCGACAAAAGTTCCGATCATCAATTTGGGAGCTCCCTCTAGTTCCTTACTTGTAGCCAAAGGGTCGTTCACACGCACCAATACCCTTGCCAACCTGGTTTGATTGTCCAAAGCGCCTATCTGTCTATCCAAAAAGCCTTCGCGTTGTGCGCTGGATGGCCATGCGGATGAGTTTTCGATATGGACAACTGAACCCTTTTCATCCTCGGATTCGGGGAATTTTAACCATTGCAAACGAGAAACGGGTACCGTCGCCGTTACCCAATAGCTATCCGTTCCCACAATTCTTCCAAGGTCGTCCCCTTGGGAGACTTGCGAGCCAACGGTTACATTTTGACTTAGAATATGTGCATCGAAAGGGGCACGGATGGTCGTACGCTCCAAATTAAGTTGTGCTTGATTCCTTGAGGCCCGAGCAGCTTCTATATTGGCCTTTACTGCATTCAATTGCGGTTTACGAAGTACCAATTGTGTCTCATTATCGGATAATGGGTTATCCCCGAACAGGGAGTCGTTATTGATGAGCTGTAAATCTTGTTCGGCTATCTGTTGGCGTCCCATCTCTGTGGCCAATGCTGTTTCGGATTGCAGGAGCTCACTTTTGCGAAGTTCCAAAGTATTGCGATAATCCGATGGGTCTATCTGCAATAACACCTCTCCTTTTTTTACAAAACCTCCCGGGGTAAAGGCTGGGTCTCGGCGAACAATCTGTCCGGGCACTAACGGACTCAAGGTTACGTCTTCCACAGGCTGTACCGTGCCCGTAGCCGAGATAATGGGTGCGTAGGTTCCTTTCTCCATAGTAACCACATCTACCAAAATCGCGGTTTCAATGGTCGCCCCTTCGCTTTCTGCCTCCGGTTCGGTGGAGAAGATAAGTGTGGTGACCAAAATTCCACCAACAATTATGGCCAAACATATCCAAATTACTTTTTTATTGCTCATATAATTCGTCTACTTTACTTTGTTTGTCTTCTATATTTCTACCGGTATCAAATCCTCCGGCCAATGCCCTGTACAGAGCAATTCTGATTTGAACGTGTTGCAATTGAGCGAATACCAGATCTCTTCGGAGCTGTTGCTCTTGATCTAGTCCCAACAACACATCCAAATATGGGCTAAAGCCGTTCAAAAATTCAACACGTAGTTGCTTGTTGCTTTTTTCGGCCAATTCCAGTTGACGCTGGATATTTTCCAATCTCGCGGTTTGCTGAACATCTTGCACCATGGCATCTTCTACCTCTCTAAAAGCTACTAGAGTGGCTTGGCCATATTCATACAAGCGTTGTTCCTTAATGGCAGTTGTCCTATCTACCTCCGCATTTAGCCTTCCTCCATAAAAAACCGGTGCTAAAAGATTTCCCGCCAAGGAATACGCCCAATTATCGAAAAGGTTATCAAAATTATTGGAACGCAGTTGCCCCCTACCACTCAAGGAGAGTCGTGGATATTTGCTCTGCACGGCTGAAGCCATATCCCTATCCGCTGCCAATAATAATGCAAAGGACTGTTTCACATCCGGTCGTCGCCGTACCAATTCCAAGGGCAGACCGGTATCGGGCAATTCTGGTATATTGGGCATGGTAGATTCTTCCATTGAAATTCCGAGTTGTGGTTGCTTGCCCAACAAAACAGACAACTGGTTTTCCAATAGTTGAACATTAGTCTCAAAAATTATTTTCTGCTCCTTTGTACTTTCCAAGAGCTGGGCTTGACGTAAAATATCAACAGCCCTGATTTGGCCTCCCACAAACCTTGACCGAATCAATTTGATGATGGCCTCATTCGTTTTAATTTGATCTTCTGTAATCTGTAACTGCTCTTTTGCCGCCTGTAATTGATACCAGGTGGTGGCTATTTCCGCAGAAAGGGACAGGGAAAGTGCCTCGTAATCAAAATAACTGGCTTCAGACCTAAATGTTTCTGCGTCTATCGCAGTACCAATTCGTCCCCATAGGTCTACTTCATAACTGGAAAAAAATCCCAACTGTGTATTCTCACCACCCACAAAATCGGGTTCGGGAAGCGTTCTTGCTGTTTGGGCGGATGCTTCCAATGTGGGCCATCTGTTAGAAGTCTGCGACCTCACTGAAGCTCTGGAAGCTATAAACTGCTGCCATCTAGCAGCTAAATTTAAGTTGGAGTGCATCGCGGTATCTATGAACGTATTCAATTTCTCATCGTTAAAGACCTCCCACCATTTGCCGGACACCAATGTGTCGCCACTTGCCCTAAATTCCTGAAAATCTTCTATTGGAGGTGATAGATTCGAATATTTGGGGGAGCAATTAAAGTAAAGTGCCCCTACGGAAAGAATACAGACAAAAATCCAAAGGTTTTGCCAACGGCCAATTTTGGGATTCACCCGTACCATATTGTTTTTTACCATTACCTTGATTTGATGGACGTAGTTTAATAAAAACTCTACCTATATAATTTCGTGAATTTCAATGGATTTTAAAAATAAAACTGCTCCAACTACACTACCACACCTCTCAACGTCAAGTTTATACTAACAAGCCGTTTCTACCATAAAGAAATTTTTATCGAGGTGATGGCCGCTAATGAACAATACATAACAAAATACTTAGTTTGAAGTTGATGGGGGTCAGAGTTAATATTCCAAATAAGTTGGTATATTATACCGCCTTAAAAACTAAACAACTTTATTATCATGAAATACTTATTTTACGCCTTAGTGGGCCTTTGCTTGTTTATTTCTTGCAAGGACAACAAAGAGAAAACTGCGGAGCAAGAAAAAGAAGACCAAAAACGACCAAATATTGTTTTTATCATAAGCGACGACCATGCCTATCAAGCCATCAGCGCATATGGAGGACGATTGGCCGAAGTGGCCCCTACCCCCAACATCGATAGAATTGCAGCGGAAGGAATGTTGTTTGAACGCTGTTTGGTCACCAATTCTATTTGTGGGCCTTCAAGAGCTGCCATCCTCACCGGAAAGTACAGTCATTTAAATGGGTTTATCGACAACACTATTGGTTCTAAATTCAATTTTGACCAACAGACCTTTGGTGAATTGTTACAGCAAGCAGGATATAAGACCGGTGTCTTGGGTAAACTTCATTTGGGGGATACACCTTCCAAAGGGTTCGATTACATTGATATTTTACCAGGTCAGGGATCATATTACAATCCAACCTTTATAAACGAACAAGGTCAATATGAACTCGAAGGTTACACTACCGAAATTATCACGGAAAAAGCCATTGAATGGATGGACTCGGTGAAGTCGGAAGAACAACCCTTTATGCTGTTTTTGGGCCATAAATCACCACATAGACCATGGCAGCCAGGGCCAAACGAACTGGGTATGTACGAAGACGTTGAAATACCTGAACCGGTAACCCTGTTCGATGATTATTCCGGTGGCCGTGAAGTAGCGGGCATGAACTACATGTCCATTTCCGAATCCATGAAAATGGGGCCAGACCTTAAAATTACCGACCAACCGCAGAATGGCTTTACCGAGGAACAACAAAAAATGTGGGATTCCATTTATGGACCCATCAATGAAGAATACAACAAGAACAAACCAACGGGAGATGCACTGACACGTTTCAAGTATCAGCGCTATATGAAAGATTATTTAGCAAGTGTTGCGGGAGTCGATAAAGGTGTTGGACATGTTCTGGATTATTTGAAAGAGGCAGGTTTGGATGAAAATACCATTGTTATCTATACCTCCGACCAAGGTTTCTATTTGGGAGAACATGGCTGGTTCGATAAGCGTTGGATGTACAAAGAATCTTTACGTACTCCTCTATTGGTCAAATGGCCCGGCAAGGTAAAACCAGGCACCATAAACACGGATTTGGTTTCCAATATCGACTTTGCAGAAACGTTTCTTGACATTGCCCAGACCAATATCCCCGGTGATATGCAAGGTAAAAGTTTGGTCCCGATTCTTGAAGGTGAAACCCCTGAAGATTGGAGAAACGAACACTATTACCACTATTACGAGCACCCTTCGGAACATGATGTTCGCAGACATTACGGTATAACCACCGACAGGTACAAGTTGATTCATTTTTATTACGACCTTGATAAATGGGAATTGTATGACCTAAAAAATGACCCTAGCGAAATGAACAATATCTATGGCGACCCAGATTATGCAGACGTTCAAGCAAAATTGCATGAAGATCTTGAAAAGCTAAGGGCAAAATATGAGGACAACGATTCTTTGAACCAGAAATTCATCGAGGAGTATAATGAAAAAGTAAAGGACAACCCATTGATCGAATATTGGAAAATCGCCCCTGAAGAACGGGCTAAGATGTTCGAAGAATACATGAAAAACAAAGGGGAATAATTTTTTTCCGCTGTAGTGATACGTCCTAAAAAAAATAGTTTGAGTTTCCAGAAAATAAATTGATGATTTCCAAACCTTTAAATTTTATTTACCTCGTATCATTTATGTTGATATTGGGCTGCAAATCAAAAACTGAAAAATTGGATAATTCAGCAAATTCCAATACCGAAAGCCCTCAAAAACCTCCAGCAAAAGCGCCGGAGGGTATGGTATGGATTCCCGGTGGGAAATTTATGCAAGGTGCCGTCCCCAACGACAGAATGGCCATGGGACACGAAAAGCCTGCTCACAAAGTATATGTCGATGGCTTTTTTATGGACATCCATGAAGTGACCAACAATGAATTTGCAAAGTTTGTGGATGAAACAGGCTATGTCACCGTAGCCGAAAGGGAAATTGATTGGGAGGAAATGAAAAAACAGTTACCTGCGGGTACGGAAAAACCCCATGACTCCATTTTACAGCCAGGTTCATTGATTTTCAAAAAGACAAAGTCCAGTGTTCCTAATCTATACGACTATTCACAATGGTGGGAGTGGAAAATCGGCGCCGATTGGAGACACCCCAACGGACCTGATACCAACATCGAGGGCAAAGATGACCACCCCGTTGTCCATATAGCGTATGAAGATGCGCTGGCGTATTGTGAATGGGCCGGACGCAGATTGCCCACCGAGGCCGAATGGGAATTTGCTGCCCGGGCCGGTAGGTCCGATAGCAAATTTTTCTGGGGGGACGATATTTCACAATTGAGCTCCCATGCCAATTCTTGGGAAGGTGAATTTCCGGTGGAAAACACCATGGAAGATGGTTTTGAGCGCAGGGCGCCCGTGATGAGCTATCCCAAGAACGATTTTGGATTGTACGATATGGCCGGGAATGTTTGGGAATGGACCAGTGACTGGTACAACACCAATTACTACGAAGAACTGGCCTCAAGCAATGAGACCACCCAAAATCCAACAGGGGCGACCCGCGCTTTTAATCCGAACAATCCGTACGCGGAAGAAAGGGTAATCAAAGGAGGTTCGTTTCTTTGTAGCGCCTCTTATTGTGCAAGTTATCGAATTTCGGCACGTATGGCCACCAGTCCCGATTCGGGACAGGAACATTTAGGGTTTAGAACGGTAATGTCCGAATAATTATTCCTTTTCCTTTTTAAGTACGGATAACGGGGAATTTCTAACAATTCCAATACTGTTACCGACGCCCAAAGCAAAAACCAAAAATGTAATTGCCGGCAGTATAACAATAAATGGTATGGCCGAGGGTACAAATGTAGTCTCAAACAGCATCCAAGCCAGCAAGGTACTTCCCAAAACCGCCAGTACAACGCCCATAAAAGCACCTAAAAATCCTAGAACGGTATACTCGATGGCTATCATTTTTAATATTTGAGAGGTTTTGGCGCCAAGGGTCCTTAGCAATGCTCCTTGCTTCACCCGCTGATGCTTGCTGCTGTATATAGCGCCCATAAGCACTGCAACACCAACAAATATGCTGAAAAAGGCCATAAAGTTGATTATCCAACCAATCTTGGCCAAAATATCTTCCAAAAGGGATAAAATTCGCTTTAAATCCAAAATGGATACGTTGGGATAATCCCTTACCAATGTCTGTTGTAACGTGGCAGAAGTATCGTCATCCGGTGTTCGAAGGGTCATCACGCCAAATTGGGGTGCATTTTCCAAAACTCCTGCAGGAAAAACCACCGAAAAGTTAGGTTGCAATCGGCTCCAATCAACTTCTCGAATACTTTGTACGGCCGTATTCATAATCCTACCTTGAACATTGAAGGAAACCGGGTCACCGATATTGACCTTGGCCATATTGGCGAAATCGCTGCTTACGGAAATCGGAATGTCACCATCTGAGTTAAAATTGTTCACCCATTCGCCCTGTAGTACTTTTTCGGAACCGATAAGGCTGTCACGATAAGTTACCCTAAATTCATGGTTCAATATCCACCGGCCTACTTGCGAAGTGGTGTCCTTTCGGATATCCTCCACATGTCTACCGTTCAAAGTTTCTACCCGCATGGTCACGATGGGAATTTTGTCTATTATGGGCAGACCCGAAGCTTCAATAGTATTGGATACCGCTTCCATTTGTTCACTTTGGATATCCATAAGAATCATATTTGCACTGTTCGCACTATCTTCAATGGCTGCTTTTTCCAGCAACATGTCCTTGGTAAAATACAAAGTGCTTATCAAAAATGTGCCTATACCTATTGACAGTACCAATACCAAGGTCTGATTTTGGGGACGGAACAAATTTTTCAGACTTTGGCGGGGAACAAACCCCCAAGAATACGGGAAAAACCTTTTCAATAGGGCCATAAAGAATCGGGCCACAGCGGTCAAAATCAAAAACACCACCAGTAGACCTCCAACGAAAAAGAGTGACCTTAACAAATCATCCAATAACCAATAGGAAAACCCGAACACAAAAAGTATGATTCCCAAGCCTACTAATGCCGTGGCCCTTCTTGAGCGGGTTTGTGTCTCTTGTACCACACGTAGAGCCTGCAGGGGAGATACATATAGTGTTTTCATCAAGGGATAGAGCGCGAAAAGTACAGACATAGCCAACCCGAGTGACAATCCCAGAACAATGCTTTGAAGAGACAAAGTTATTTCTACTTCAACCGGAATCAAATCGCCTAGTAGTACTGGGAACAATTGTTGCAATCCATAACCGATTAGGGTACCCAAAAGCCCTCCAATAACACCCATGCAGGCTATCTGAACAAAGAAAATCAAATAGCTCTGCTTCTTTGAAGCACCCAAACATTTGAGCACGGCAATGGATTTTATCTTCATTTGAATATAGATGCCCATGCCACTAGCAATACCGACACACCCTAACAACAGAGCAATAAACCCGACCAGATTAAGGAACTTTCCAAAATTCTCATATCGTCTGCCCAGACGCCTAGCTTCGGACAAATGGGTATCCAGGTCGGCTTCTTCTGCATCCAGCACTGGTTCCACTTTCTCGCTCAAAAGAGCCATATCCTGACCTTCATCTGCCCTAAAATAATATTTGTATTCGATTCGGCTACCGGTCTGTACCAGACCAGTAGTCTCTATAAATTGAAAAGGGATAAGTACGGGAGGCGCAATCGCACCGAAAACAGAAGTGCTGCCCGGAACGTTTTCCAATGCTCCTGCAATAGGAAGGGTAACGGCGCCCAGTTTGATGCTATCCCCTTTCTTCAGATTGAGCTGTAGCATGGTGGTGGCATCGACCAAAGCTCCATTGTCCAGATAACTATTCTTCGCCGATGATGGATCGGTCTCCAAATCCCCGTAGAACGGAAAACCTCCTTCCACTCCCCTGACTTCCATCAACTTGGTGCCATTGTTACCTGGAAAAGCGGCCATTGACAAAAAATTGATTTCCTTGGCATCGGAGCCGCCCAAGGAGTCCATAATACCCTGAACTTTATCGTTTACAGGTTTATCGCTTTCTATGACATAATCCGTGCCCAATAGGGATTTGGAATGTAATGCTATATTTTCCTTCAACAACCTGCTAAAAGAATGGACACTGACCACTGCGGCCACTCCCAAGGTAATGGAAAAAACGAACAGTAGAAGTTTACCATAGCTTGCTTTTCCATCGCGCCAGGCCATTTTTAGAAGCCATAAGAATCCAGCGTTGATTTTTCCCATAATCAACCTACGGTTTCTTCTATTTTCCCAGACCTCAACCGGATACTTTTATCGGTTTTTTTGGCCAATTCCAAATCGTGGGTCACTATAACCAGTGCCGTGCCCTGCTCCTTGTTCAGTTCGAACAGCAGCTCTTCTATTCGGGTTCCGGTATCGTCGTCAAGGTTGCCTGTGGGCTCATCGGCGAAAAGAATGGATGGCTTGTTGGAGAATGCACGAGCTAAGGCTACGCGTTGCTGCTCCCCACCGGATAATTGGGATGGATAATGTCCGGCCCTGTTCAGCAAACCTACCTTTTCCAAGAGTTCCCTACCCTGTTCGTAAGCATTTCTCACCCCTCGAAGTTCCAAGGGGACGATAACATTTTCCAAGGCGGTCAAAGTGGGTAATAATTGAAAATCCTGAAATACAAATCCTACGTTCTGGTTTCTTAAAAGTGCCCTTCCATCTTCATCCAATCCCATCAAATTTTCATTACAGAGCCATATTTCACCCTCATCGGTCGTATCTAGGCCGGCACAAAGGCCCAACAGTGTGGTTTTCCCACTGCCAGAAGGCCCGACAATGGCAAAACTTTGACCTTTATCCACATCAAACGACACATTGTTCAGTACATTTAGGTCGTGTTCGCCGCTCCGATATGTTTTAGAGAGGTTTTGAACTTTTAATATCTTTGACATACCATGCATTTAGTTAAAACTCTCAAAATACTAAAATTGTCCATGATCAAGAAAAACTCAGCCGTCAACACGTCGTTAATGTTTTGTTATTTTTTGATGCTTTTAGCAGCTAGCTGTGGAGAGAAAAAGCAACAGGAAGAAGATAACAAAGTTTCTGCTGAAGAAGAAGTGGTGGAAGAAACTACTGGCTCCGGCAAAAAGATTCTATTTTTTGGAGATAGTCTAACGGCTGGATATGGTCTGGAGCTTGGTCAAGCATTCCCATCGGTAATCCAACAAAGAATTGATTCACTAGGTTTGGACTATACCGTAATCAATGCCGGGTTGAGCGGTGAGACCACGGCAAGTGGTAAAAACCGATTGGATTGGGTTCTGGAGGATGATATGGATATCGTCATCATAGAATTAGGCGCCAATGATGGTCTCAGGGGAGTTCCGCTTTCAGAGACCCAAAAGAACCTTCAGGAAATGATAAATCAAGTACAAAACGATCTTCCAAATGCCAAAATCATATTGGCCGGAATGAAGATTCCACCAAACATGGGCCCGGAATACACATCGGAGTTTGAAAACATATTCCCAACATTGGCAAATCAGGAAAATATTGCCCTAATCCCCTTTCTATTGGAAAATGTTGCAGGAATTCCCGAGCTCAATCAAGGAGATGGTATCCATCCTACCGTTGAGGGTCAAAAATTAGTAGCTGAAAATGTTTGGGAGGTGCTAAAGCCAATGTTGTAGGCGGTCTCAAGAATAACCCACCGCTTAAAAATCCCAAAGCAAGGGCAATAATAGAAATACGGCCAATGACATAATCGCAATGGAAATAAGGTTCATTAAAAACCCGGCCCGTACCATATCCGGAATCCGAAGGTATCCTGAGCCAAAAACGACTGCATTGGGTGGAGTGGCCACTGGTAGCATAAACGCGCATGATGCTGCCGAAGTGCATGCTACCATCAGTAAATAAGGATTTATTCCCAAAGTCAAGGCCAGTGGAGCTAAAACTGGAAGCATCATTGCCGTGGTGGCCAAATTGGAGGTAACTTCTGTCAAAAAATTAACGCACGTGATTACCAACAATAACAATAAAAAGAGGGGCAATCCTTCAAAAAATGCCATTTGTCCTCCTAAATAGCCAGCCAGCCCTGTTTCTTGAAATCCTTTGGCGATGGCCATCCCCCCTCCGAACAATAAGATTATCCCCCATGGAATCTGTACGGCTTCTGCCCATTGAATAAGTGGTTTGCCAGACCTGTTGGCAGGGATAATAAAAAGTAGGATGGCGGACCCAATGGCTATAATGGTATCATCGATGTTCGGAATGATTTTTTGTAAAAGAAAAGATCTGGTTATCCAACAAAAAGCTGTCAAAACAAAAACAAACAATACCATTTTCTCTTCCTTTCCCAGAGGTCCCAGTTCCTTTAAAAGTCTATTGATTTCTTCTTTACCGCCGGGGAAACGTGATCTACGCAATGGATAGGCAAGTCTAGTAAGGTATAACCACGCCAATATTAAAAGTATGGATGCTACCGGTAAACCAAATTTCATCCATTGCCAAAAACTGATGTCCACTCCGTAAGTTTTTTGAACAAACCCTGCAAAGACCAGGTTTGGCGGTGTTCCAATCAACGTGGCGATTCCTCCGATGGATGCGGCATAAGCTATTGACAGCATTAATAATTTACTGAATATCTTGTTCTCATCTTCGGGTGTGTCGGGGTTGTCCTTGAATTGTTTTACTATGGAAATTGCCATGGGCAACACCATTACGGTAGTCGCTGTATTGGAAATCCACATGGACAGAAAAGCGGTCGCGACCATAAAACCCAAGACTATGGTGTACATATTTGTGCCTATGGTCTTTATAATTTGGAGGGCTATTCTTTTGTGCAGGTTCCATTTTTCTATGGCCATGGCCAACATAAAACCTCCCATGTACAAAAACACATATTTGTGGCCGTAACTCGCGGTTGTGTCACCCAATGGAATGGTTCCCAGTAGTGGAAAGAGGACAATGGGCAACAATGCGGTAACTGCTATCGGAAGTACTTCAAAAACCCACCAAACCCCAATCCAAACGGTTGCAGCCAATATGTCCCGTCCTTGTGGCGAAAGCCCTTCTCCATTAAAAAAGTAGTGAATCAAAATAAATAGAATAGGGCCAAGAATAGCCCCAAACCGCTTGTATGACATATTGTTGTTGTTTAGTTGTGTGCAAAAAAAAAGGACGGCGGCCAATGTGCGGCGTCACCATCCCTTTCTGAAGATTACTAGATTTAATCGATATTCTCCTTGTCTATCCAGTACAATAAATAAGGAATATTATATGCGTGGGTCCAACCAAATACCCTGAGCCCTTGGTTGGTTTGCCAATTGGTAAATCGTCCCTTGCTCATAGGCAAATTGGAGATTTCCAAAAGGTCCTTGCTATAGGCCTCTGCATTTTCATAGTCTTCCGGTGACTTTGGAAGCTCACCTATTTTCAACAATTCGGCCCTGGCCAATGCTTCGTCCAAGTATACTTTTTCACCACTTATCTCATAACCAAGCAACAAAGGATAAATAGTGGCTAAATAAGATTCCATTTCGTGGTTCAATGGAGGTACGTCCCTGACCCATCTGGCATGCTTCAACAATGCCTTTCTTACTTCTTCATCACCTGTTATTTGCTGATATTTATAAAGTCCTTGCGCCACATAGGTCTGACTGTATCCATATCTATCCAATAGTAAATTGCCCCCTTGTCTTTCCTGAAGTTCCAACATTAAACCAACCCTATCATCTAGCTCTTCCTTGTATTTCTTCAATTTAGTCGCATCGTACAACTCTACTAGATTTAACACAGATAGATATAGTCTTCTACCCCTAAGGTCGTGCTCTCCCCAAATACGGTTGATATAAGTGTCTCCTGTCATTTTGGCCACCTCCAACGCTCTGTGGTCAGCTGATAGGTAATAATCCGCTATCCATCCCTGAATCCAAACATGGGCACTCAGGAGTGCATACCAATGTTCATTGGCATGTCTTCGCCCTATACCAAGGTATGGTGTGGATTCTGGCTCATCTTCATAATTCCAAAAATCAATGGCATCATTGATCTCTCCGTAATACGTTCGTTTTTTAGGCCAATGGATGTTGTCCACATCCATGGTATGCCTACTCATGGCTTGTGCCATTTTAAAATACTTGGGATTACCGGTACGCATAAAGTTGGTCCATAGCATAAAATCTACAGTAGGCTCATTGTTGGTCCATTGCACCCATTTGCCATCAAAGAAATAGCTTTTTCCGTCACCATAATTGAACATGCCATACCAAGGCTCGTTCTTTTGGTTATAGGCCCACCACTGGTATCTATACTGCAATGCATTTTCAAACTCTGGGTGTGCTTGGGAAGCTGGTGCCATATTCCCATATACTTTTGAATTTGTGTACCACTCGGGAGTGGCATGTGCTACCGGGCTTTCGGTAACATACTCCATTTTGTCGCCCACAGATTCTGTGGCATCGTTATCGTGGAAATAATAAACAAACTCTGTGGTTTTGGTGATACCTTGGGCAAAATTGTCCAACATGCCTCCATCTGGCTCTGTATTGTGCCTGGCAAAGTTCATTGGGCCATTTTCTTTGGGCCAGATACTTCCCAACAAGATGTTGTTGACAGGATCTACCTCAATACCTTTTGGGTATTCTTTCATAAAATTCTTAATGCCCAGGCCAACACCTCTTTTTCCATCGGTTACATTAATCCATCCCTTGGCTTTTTGAGCTTGGGCCACATTGGTTTCACCTTTGGAGACGGTTGCCTCAAAATCCAACTCTGCTTCGGAATCACTGTTCTTTCCTTTCTTGCTGAAGTTGTTAAGATAAAGACTTCTTAAACTAATGCTTTTACGTCTATCCGGTCCTTTTTGCAATAATTGAACTGGTGTTTCATCATTTACGGCAACTTCCTCCATAACGGTATCCGCTTCATCATTTTTCCAAGATCCCTCATAAAGTGGCATCGAAACGCTTACGTTATCATCCAAATGATATTTTAACTGGAGTCCTATGGCGGCAATCTGATCGTTCGGCTCTGTCCAGCCCATATCGTCTTCTGTACTCTCCGAAATAATTTCGCTGTTCTGCGTTGCAATGTTCGCGTGCTCTCCCTTTTGTTTTTTATGCTTGTCGGGAATACCGGTATATGTCATGGTATGCAATACTTTTATATAGCTCTTGCCTGCATAGGCATGCAACCAAATGGTAAATGGTGATAGGTTGTTATCTTCCCTATTGTAGGTATAGGTCCCTTCTATTCGGAAAATGGTGTGCAAGGGGCCGGAACCCTTTTCCCTAAAAACTTCGTTAATCACTGCTTTGGACGCATCAATTCCCGAATCGTCCAAAAGGTCAAAGAAAGATCCTCTGTTTTTCTCTGGTGATGAACCGATCAGTTCTTCTTCGGTAAACTTTCCATCTTTGTTGGAATCAAGAAAGACCTCATCCAAAAAACCGTTTCCTTTTTTATGTATTGAAAATGATAGCGGTCCTGTATTTACATCTATTCCGCCCTGAGGTCTCATGTTGTTCATGGAAACCACCTTCTTCTCTGGAAGGATGGGCACCACGCCATCCCCATACTCCAGCACATAGTCCTGTGTATCTTCTGAAAAGAAGAACACCCATACCCATTTGATACTGTCGTCCGTTGGCCCCCAATTGCTTACTTCCGTGGTCTGACAAGGTATTTCCGTGCCATCGGCGGTGAGTAAACGTAGATGATCTACGGAATTCAATTCTCCTTTTGGGAAAGGTATTCCCAAGGTTATGGGAGCGCCCTTTTTATTGTTTTCTACCGTTATGGCCACCTGTTTCCCTTTCTCTATGGGTTGGGAGCAGGATTTGAGCAGAAAACATGCCAGCAATAGTGATAGTATTATTCTCATTTGTGTAGTGTAGTAAAGTTATTTTTTACAGACATAGTGCAGCTGCACCCAAAATGGGCGAATCCACCAAATCTGATGTTTCGATTTTAAAGTTTTCCAATTGTTTTTGATAGGCAAATGAATCCAGAGCATCATCCAAAGAAGCCTTGAAAAATGTATACGCGTTACTGATAGACCCCCCAAGAACGATACATTCTGGTGCATACAGATAGAGAATTGCCTTTATGGCAATACCCAGATGAACACCATACGTTTTAAAAGCAGACAATGCAGCGGTATCGTTGTCCATGGCTTTTTGATACAGTATCTTGGCAGATTCCCCATAAGTTTCTTCAAAAAAGAAGCTTCCCGCATATTGCTCCAGAATCCCATCTTTGTAGGGGAGCATACCTATTTCGCCTGCACCGCACAAGACTCCGTTGTAGAGTTTGTTGTCTATTAAAATCCCCATGCCGAGTCCAGTTCCCAATGAAAGTGCAATACAATTTTTATAGGGCTTTCCCTTTCCGAAATATTTTTCTCCCAATGCGAAACAATTGGCATCGTTGTTCAGGTGTACGGGGACGTTGAACTGTTTTTGTACCAGTTCTTTTAATGGGACTTTTTTCCATGTTGGAATGTTCTGCACATCGTATACCATGCCAGAATCCGGGTCTACTACCGCTGGCACCCCGATACCGATAGCCTCAACGTCGGTGGTCATGACTTCATCAATGGTCATCAATAATCTGGAGATCGAATCCTCCAGCGAGTCATTTTGGTTTACTTTGGAAAGACTGGTCTGCACCACCTCTTCACCAAAGATTCTCCCTGTTTTGATTTTGGTTCCGCCAATATCAACCCCCAAAACCGTTTTTGCTTTTTTGCCCACTATTCCTTTTTTAAGCTTATGGTTTTATTGTTCACCAAGGGTTTGGCCCAAAATCCTATGGATAGGATAAACGCCAAGGGAATTATCAAAAAGAACATTCCTGATTTTAATGACATTAGTTCGCCCAAGCCTCCCACGATAAATGGTATCACTGCTCCTCCTGCAATACCGGTACAAAGAATACCGGATAACGAACCATGATGTTCCTTTACGGAGTTGAGTGCCAAGGAAAAGATTATGGAGTACATTACGGAAATGAAGAATCCTACCATTGGGAAACCTATCAACGCCATTTGCTCCGAACCGGTAAGTGCCAAAATTAAACTTATGATGGTGATGGAAGTTGCCAAAATCAATAGCTTTCTACTGTCCATAAACTTTAACAACAATAAGCCCAATAGGCAACCAACAGTCAACATGGCCCAGAAATAGGATACTGTATTGGCTCCGACTGTCTGTGGGTCCAGTCCGTGATATTGGTTCAAAAACTGCGATATCCAGTTTCCAACACCCTGCTCTGTGCCCACGTAGCAAAAGATTCCCAAGAAATAAAGTATGGTCCATTTATTCTTCAACAAATCCCAATACGAACTAGTGTCTCCGGCCTTTTCTTCCTCGGTCTTTTCAAATTTTGGGTATTTGGTCAAAAAGACATAGAAAAACAATACCAACGATATCGCCGCAAAAACGATGTAAAGCGATGCCCATGGTAAATCCTGTGGCACCCATCCGCGCAACATTTCCGCAAATGTGTCACCTGTGTTATTCTTGCTTACCAGGTATTTATATAAATAAGGACTTAAAAATGATGCCGCTCCAAAAACCAATTGAGCCAACACGGAATTGAACGCAAAGTGTTCTTCGCCTCCTGCCACCCTCAACATTGGATTTATAATTACTTGAAGCACCGCCATACAACATCCCAACACAAACAAGGTTATGCTAAAAACGCCGTATTGTGGTAATAGGGCAAAACCCAGGGAAGCAAGCGCCATGACCAAGAACGATATTGAAAGTAATGTCCTCTCACTATACTTTTCGGATAAAAAGCCTGCCGGTATGGACATAATGCCATACGCTATAAAAAAAGTAAACGGCAATAGGCCTGTTAAGGTAAGACTGAGGTCAAAACTATCCTTAACGTCCACGATTATTGAATTTAGGATATTGGTTATGAACGAAATCACAAAGAATACGATCATTACCAGTCCTATAATGTGGATGTATCTTTTGGTCTTGGGCTTGCTGGTCTCCATGATATATTGGTTGGTTATTTAATTTGGATGCTACCTGGGCGGTCAGTGGTATTTACCTATTTGGACCCCAACATTGGGAACATTTGTTTGATCTCTTCATCCGTAGGCTGTTTTCCATATTCACAGATTTCAAAGAACTCCACTTGGTTAACTTTTGATGTATCTACGTTAGGGTACCATTTTTTAACGGCTTCCAAAGTGCTTGCATCCGGCTTTCTGTTCATCCACTTTTCTTTGAGCCACTTTAAACGTTCTTGTTCACCGGTTGGAATGGTCGAAACATCTACCCCATTGGTCCATGGCAACCATTCGAACATTTGCGAATCGTGTGCCGCCAGGCCTTTTACCTTGGTATCTATAACATCATCAACAATCACGGCTATATCCTTTTGAAAAGGGTACGGTTTTTTGAAATGGTCGCTCATATAAAGAAAAACCGGGTTCTTTTCCAATGGTGGTGTGTCCGGGGCCACATTTGGCACAATGTTCATATAAGCGGCATCTTGTACCACGGAACCTGCATTTCTATGATCTGGGTGATAATCGTTCGGTCTCAGTCCCAAAACGATGTCTGCATCCCATTCCCTGATTCTACGGATTACTTCCAATCGTACGTTTAAGGTGGGGAACAACTCCCCATCGTGGTTGTCCAACACTTCATATTCTGCAATGCCAAGTGCCTTTGCCGCATCCTTGGCTTCTTGCCGGCGTTTTTTGGCAAGGACGCCACCGCCCATGGCATAATGTCCTGCGTCTCCATTGGTCAAAGCCAAAAACTTTACATTATGCCCCATTTTGGCAAACAGTGCCGCTGTTCCCCCGAACTTGGAATCACAATCATCGGGATGCGCACCAATTGCCAGAATATTCAAGGCCTTTTTCTGTTGTGCTTGAATCGTTGTAAATGCAAAGCATAAACAAACTGCCATTACTAACTTTCTCATTTTTCTATTTTATTATATGGTTTCTTTAAAATTTTACAATTCCAGTCCTAGTCGCCTCTTGTGAAGCAACCAAACCTTTGCATTAAAAACATTCCATTTACAGGTCAGTTATCGCGCATAGTGATAAGTAGGAAATCCATGGTTTGGGTGCACTGATCAATCAAACTAACCTAATGAATGAAAACATTAATTTTTGATACTAATTCTGATTAAAATTTGGATTGATATCCATTTCCCTTTGCGGGATAAAGAAAAACTCTTTCGTACTTGTTATAAAATCCTCTGCCTCTATAACTTTTTCCGTGGCACCAAAGCGCTTTAGGTCGGGCCACCTATGGTTCTCAAAGGCAAGTTCCACTCTTCTTTCATGTAACAGCTTTTCCTCAAAAGTGCCTGGTGTAGTGGCATCGATATCCGGTAACCCGGCCCTGTTTCTTACCTCGTTGATCAAGTCATAACTTTCTGGTGTTTCACCCAAGGCTTCTGCTAGCATAAGTAGAACATCTGCATAGCGGAACACCACAAAATTGATGTCGGAATCGTTCTCTATGGCCAAATCGGATTGGTATTTTCTGACATGTCTTGCCTCGACAACTTCTCCTTCAAGATTGACGTACGTAGCTCCCATTGAGGGTTCAAATCTTAAATCTCCATCTTCGTAAGCCTCTAACATAGAAACTGTTGGACGGTTTCTTCCAAACCCGGAACCTGTCTGTAAATCGGTGCTGGGTGAAAAATCGTTGGTGTAAAGACTTCCTTGGCCAATACCTCCACTGATGTACTGAACCTCAAAAATGGATTCTGCATTATTTTCATTGGCAACGCCCCATAAATCCGAATAGTTAGGCAATAATTCGTAACCGTAATCGGAGATGATTCGTCTCAAAACAGTTTCTGCGGCACCATTATCTCCCATGGTCAACAATACTTTGGCCAATAAGGTAGCTGCAGCTCCTTTTGTTGCCTTGCCTACCTGACTTCCTGAATATGACACGGGAAGGTTGCCTTCGGCAGTGGTCAAATCGGTTATCAATTGCTCCAATACAGTGTTTTGGTCCACTTGAACAAGCTCGTCACCAGATACATAGGGAGTTAATTGCAACGGTATATTTCCAAAGCCAATGGCCAAGTGATAATACACCAAAGAACGGATAAACAGGGCTTCACCGGTTACCCGGTTCTTTAAAGTAGCGTCCATTTCTATTTCCGGGATACGATCCAAGATTACGTTACAGTTGGAGATTACTCTGTAGGAGTCGCTCCATGCAGAGGTTATCTGCTCGTTCAACGCATCTTCTGTAAAGGAGTTTATCTCGGTGTACTGACGGGCTAATCCAGTGGCATCGGGTCCTTGGTCGGTATTATCGCTTCGCATTTCGAACATTGTCCAATAGCCGCGTCCGTAAGTCCCTGTGCTCTGCAATCCAGCATAGCTGGCATTTATGGCCACTTCAAAATCTTCGGGATCGTTGTAAAAGTCCGCCTCGTTTCTATTGGAAATTGGTGCGAGATCTGTAAAGTCTTCACTACATCCGGTAGCTAGCACCGTACATAGCATTATATATAGAATTCGTTTCATTTTTTTCCGTTTTTAGGTTAGAACTTTAGGTTTAATCCCAGTGTGAAAGACTTGGTGAGCGGAAACGCTCCATAATCCTCTCCAGGTGTTAAACTATTCGTGGTAATGCTACTGACCTCTGGGTTATAACCGAGGTAATCGGTAATGGTAAAGAGGTTTGTTCCCGTAACATAGAACCTAAGTTTTTGGATTTTGCTTCCAAAAAGATTGTCGGTCGGCAAGGTGTAGCCCAAGGTCACATTCCTTAAGCGTATATAAGATCCGTCTTCCACTTGAAAAGAGGAGGGCCTGTTGTTGTTGCCATGGTTTCCAGATTCCCTATCTGCCCTTGGTATGTATCCATTGCCGGGCTCTGAAGGTGACCTCCAACGCTCGTTGAAAACTGCATAGGAATTAAAGTTGGCCTCTCCGTTCTTCATATGTCTTGAAGTAAGGTTAAGAATCTCGTTGCCTTCAACCCCTTGTATCAAAAAGCTAAAATCGATATTCTTAAAGGTCAATCGGTTGTTGATTCCCCATGTGAAGTCTGGGAAGTAACTTCCTGTAACTGTTCTATCATCTGGGGTTATCTCTCCATCACCATCAATATCCTTAAATCTAAAATCTCCTGGTGCCGGATCGGGCGCTTGGGTATCCAACGGAGCATTATCTATTTCTTCTTGAGATTGATAGATACCGTCCACTACATAGCCATAATAACTACCTATGGGATCTCCAACCCGTGTTACGTGCCTTACGCCCGCACTTCCTGAAGAATAAATCGGTTCATTGCTCTCATTTAGGGAAAGAACTTCATTCTTATTGGTAGAAAAGTTGATATCCGTATTCCAAGTGAAGTTATCACCTACAAAGTTTTTGGTGCTCAATGCAAGCTCCAAACCTGTATTCTTCACCTCTCCCAAATTTCGCAAAGTTGTCTCGAATCCAGACACTGATGATATGGCCACATTCAGCAACAGGTCTCTTGTTCTTGTATCGTAATAATCTGCCAAAAGGAATACTCTGTTATTGAAAAGACCCAACTCAATACCTGCATCCACTTGCTCGGATTTCTCCCAAGTAAGGTTTGGATTCGGAATTGTGCTCTGTACAAGTCCATTGATTTCGTTTCCTCCAAGGTTATAGTTCTGAGGTGATAATAATCCTACGGCACCATAGTTTGGAATCTCAAAATTTCCTGTTTGTCCCCAGCTTACACGTAGTTTAAGTTCAGATATGGTTTCGGAGTCGGCCAAAAACTCCTCCTCGTTCATTCTCCATCCCGCCGAAAAGGAAGGGAAGTATCCTGTTTGGTTGTTCTGTCCAAATCTTGATGATTTATCGGAACGGAACGTCCCCGTAAAAAGGTATTTATCCTTATAACTATAATTTACCCTAAAAAGAGACGACAACAAGGACCATTGCTCCTTAACAGATGTTCCTCCAAATACTTGCCCCCCGCTAACTGTGGGTACTAGATCATCCGGATAGTTGTTTGCCAGAACGCGTTGTAGTGACAAATTGTCCCTCTGGGCGGTATAGCCCAAAACTGCATCTATGTAATGATCACCAAACTCCTTTGTCCAATTAAGTGTGTTTTCCCAAAGCCAATTGGTCTCTGTTGAGGAAGAGGCCTGACCATAAGGGTTTCCATCCGCCGAGTTTCTGAACAAAAGCGTGTTGGCCCTGTAAAAATCTTGGTTGAATAAGTTGATGTACACCCCTCCAAAAGTTTTAAAGCTCAGCTCGGGAAGAATATCATACGTTAGCCCAAGGTTTCCCCTAGTCTGAAATTGGAAAATCTTATCGTCCACTGCCTCAATAATGGCCAATGGGTTACTTGCCGTGGTGGTCCCGCCTCCCAAATAGGATTGGTTGTTCAATTGGTTGATGGTTCCATCTGGATTGTACGGGCTAACCGTAGGCGAATGGACTATTCCCGAATAAACAATTCCCGGAGGCGTTCCAAAATATGGAGAGTTGGCAGGTACCCTTTGGTTCTCGGTAACGGTCGGCGCCAATCTCAAATCCAAGTTCAATCTTTCGGTCAATTGGGAATTCAGATTCAACAATATGGAGTAACGCTCAAACTTTGCTTTATCAATAACGCCTGTTTGAGAGAAATACCCTGTTGATGCATAGAAGCTTGTTTTGTTCCTGATAGGCGAAGCATATGAAAAATTATAGCTCTGCACTATTCCTGTTTGAAACATGAGGTCTTGCCAATCAGTATCTGTCCCATCCCAGTTCAAGAAAGATTCTGGCAATTCATAGTTGGCGTTGCCCCTGTCGCCAGGCCCAATAGGGTCGTCTACCGAGGCTCCATCTACTGCCTGGAGATATGCATTGTTTCTGGCATCTCTGGTAAAATCAATCAATTCAGGTGCGTTCATCAAATCCAATTTATTGGCCACGGATTGCATGCTCACATAAGAGTCAAAAGAAAAAACACCTTCTTCCCCATTAGAACCTTTCTTAGTGGTGATCAAAAGAACCCCATTACCACCACGGGAACCATAAATAGCCGCTGCACTGGCATCTTTTAAAACCTGAATGGATTCAATATCGTTCGGGTTCAATGTGGCCAATGGATTAATAGTCGGTGGTTGAAAAGCAGCACTCCTGTTATTAATACCTCCTAATTGACTTGAAGAGGTAAGGTTACGGGAAATTGGGATTCCATCCACAACGAACAATGGGTCGTTACCTGCAGATATGGAACCCGAACCCCTCACACGAATGTTCGGTGCAGCTCCTGGCTCACCAGAAACTTCTTGTACCTGTACCCCTGTTACTTGGCCAATAAGTGCACTTTCCGGTGTAAGTGCTGGTACTTCCGTGATGGTTTCGGGGGTAATGGAAACTACGGAACCTGTAACCTTTTTCTTGGCCAAGGTACCATAACCTACTACCACAACTTCTTCCAAGGCAGCAGCATCCTGCTCCATGGTCACGGTTATGGATGTTTGCCCCGCCACATTTACTTCTTTTGCTTTGTAGCCAATATAAGTCACTTGGATCACGGTAACTCCCGCAGGCAGTGTAATGGCAAAGTTTCCATCAAAATCAGTGGTTGTCCCTTCACTTGTGCCTTTGGCTATTATTGTGGCCCCGGCAAGCGGTATTCCTGCTTCGTCCAATACCGTTCCCGTAAGATTGGCCTGAGGATTTTCTGCATTTACCTTGCTCTGTGGGGTTAAACTTGGCAGTGACTTTCTGTTCTTCTTTATAACAATCTGCCTAGCGATGATTTCAAATGACAGGTCGGTCCCCTTGAATATTTCCTTTAAAAAATCTTGTATACAAAGGTTCTTACCGTTTATGGTCACTCTTCGGTCAACATCCACCTCAGAGGCTTCATAAAAGAATTTATAGCCAGTGGACTCAGTAACGGTCTCGAACACCTCGCCCAATTTTATTTGGTAAAAGCTCTTCTCCACCTTATCGTATTGAGCGCAGGATGCGGCATTTACTTGGCCGAACATGAAAAGCAAGAAAAATCCGTACAGTAATCTTTTGCCCAGCCTTGGTACAATGGCAGGTTTAGTTTTGGTTTTTTTCATAATTGAAAAGTCTAGTTAGTTAGTAATTGTTTTTTGGTTTAATTGGTTTTCACATCATAGGCACTACTGTTTATTAGGATTTTTAATTGTTATTACATTATCGTTCTTGTCATAGCTAAAGTGGGTATGGGCCTGTATGGTTCTTAGCACATGATCTATATTTTCTTCATCGAACATTCCGGTGAACCTCCGCTCATCCAACTCCTTGTATGTATTGTAAATTTTTATATTGTATTGGCGCTGTAGCCTTTTTATGATTTGTCCCATGGATTCATTTTCAAATGCTAAAATTCCTTTGGTCCATGATATATATGAGGCAACATCAACATCTTCGACCATAAAATCCGTGTCGCCGCCAACAACACTGGTTGCTTTTTGCGAAGGTTTGAGCATTTGTATATCCCTTGAATTTAAGTTGGCCGGATTGCCCACACCTACGGAACCTTCTACCAGAACCACTTCTGCCGGACCATCATCCTCATATGCGGAAACATTGAAAACAGTCCCAAATACTTGGGTATACATGCCCTCCGTTTTTACGATGAATGGTTTTTGTGGGTTTTTGGCAACTTCAAAGAATGCCTCGCCATTCAGTTTCACCTCTCTGGTATCGGTTCCCTCAAAACTTGATGGATAAGTGATACTAGACCCTGAATTGAGCATTACAACCGAACCATCTTGTAAGGTTATGGATAAATTTTTCCCAAATGGCACCCTGATTGTATTGTTACTAACCTTATCCTTCTTTCCTTTTTCTTGCTTTTGGGACAGCATACCCTTCACCATAGATACCACCGTGTTCCCATTTTTACTCTGTATAGTGGCATCGGATTCAGGGTCAATGGTAAGTACTTCCCCATTGTCCAATTGCAGTGTTATCTGGTCAGGGGCATCATCCACTGGGACGTTAACAACTGTTTCTTGGTTCAACAAAAAGAACAATGAGGAGCCGACAGTGATCATTATAACCGCTGCATACTTCCATATATGATTTTGGGCATATAAGGGCCGAACCCTCACGGTTTCCTTTTTCTTGATTGTATGTAGGAAGTCTTCAAAAGCTTCTTCAGTTTGCCAAGATTTATCCTCATAGTTGACCAAAAAATCTGCTTGTACTAATTTTTTGAAAACCTCTTTATTGTTTCCCTTCTTTACCCATTCATATAAAATGGCCAATTCTTCTTGAGAAGCTTCTTGGTTGATATACCTGGTAATTATTCTTCTGATATCAATTTTGGTCATTTGAAAAATATTGTCACTTTTAGAAGAGACGCAACTTTTTCAAAAAACCCTTACATAAATTTATTTTTTTAACATTTTAAATATGAAGTAACCTGCTATTTTGAAGAATTTTTAGACAACAGATGTTACATGCCGAGCATATTTTGGGCAGGGAAAGTCTTATAAAAATGAGGTGAGTTGTGCTCTCAAGCGTTTCATGGCCTTAGCCATATGTACTTCTACCGTTTTAATTGAAATATGCAGCTGCTCGGAAATTTCCCTATACTTGAGCCCTTCTTTTTTACTCATGATAAAGACTTTTTTGCACTGCTCGGGCAGATTATCTATTTCCATCTCAACTCTTTTGAGTCGTTCCTCAAAAAGGGATGTATCTGCATCGACCAGTTCTAAATAGGCTTCTTGTTTAAGGTTTTCGAGCAATTCAAACTCTTTTTTCTTTCTTCTTTGGGAATCAATGAACAGATTATAAGCTACTTTGAAGAGGTATCTTTTCAGTTTATCTTTGGATAAGGAAAGTTTTTTTCTGTTCTCCCATATTTTAATGAAGGTTTGCTGCGCTATATCTTCCGCAATCTTTGGATTCCCGGAAATCGCTGTCATGTAATTACAAAGCTCCCCATGGTACAATTTAAAAAGGTGACCATAGGCCTCTTTGCAGCCACTCTTTAACTGCGCAATTAGGTAAGATTCATTTTTGAAATTGTCTTGGTCCATTTTTTCGCCTCTCATTTTAATGTGGAAAAGCAAAAAGGAATCAACATAAACTTAGTTATATGCCTTTTCTATTTCTCCACAGAAACGCTACAGATCAAACTAAATCAAGTAGCGAATACCTTAAACGCGAAAGTGACATATGATGTAAACCTCCCCCAAAGAGGTCTTCTCTATAAAAGAAGAATTGTTTTCACCTTTTGGATTTAGTAAAAAACCAATTGAAATTGTACCAAAAAACGTTAACAAATTATAAAAAAATCTTTAAATAGGTCTACTACTAAAGATTTTTTTTGGTAAAGGAATGTATTTGGTCAGTATGCCAAGCCTTTCAATATGTACATCGTATAAGGTGAATACATTAAAATTACCACATTCACCTTATACTAATGTTGGCCTGATCGGTTATCCGAATATCCTAAAAAGTCTTGACTTTTACTGCCCCATCCTTCAAATTAAACTCAAATGTACCGGAACTAAGCTCATAGGTGCCGACTTTGATTCCATGGCGTTGCCCTATTTCTTTAAATTCAACACCTTTAATCGGTTTAAAGGAATCTTCTCCTTCTGTTCCCATTGGCAAATAAAGCGTTGCACTTGTATTGGCCGGGACAGTTGCTTTGTAAGATATCATGTTTCCTTGGCCATCAGAAGTCCAACTGCTATATATTTTCCCATAATTTGATTCATAACTACCTGATAGGGATTCGAATGTACCGGCTACCTGTGGCTGTAAAACAAAATGCTTATAACCAGCCTCTCCATTTTGATGGTCGGTAGTGATGCCCAATTGAAACTCGTACATCCATTGGCCAACTGCACCCAGGGCAAAGTGGTTGAAGGAATTCATCCTGTTTTCGTTGTTTTCCTTGAAAGCAGCCTTAAACCCGTTCCAACGCTCCCAAATAGAAGTTGCCCCTTTAGTAACGGGATACAACCAAGAAGTGTAATCGGTACTTGAAAACAATTTGTACGCTTCATCAACCTTGCCTCCTCGGCTCAAAGATGGTAAAATATTCGGTGTGCCCGAAAAACCTGTGGTTATGGTGTAGGGTAGAAAATCTTCGGTAACCTGCTCGCTATTCATGCCAAAACCACCCAAGGCGCCTTCCCTCATGGGATAGGTTACCCTAGTTCCATCAGGCTTTGTATTACTGGTGGAGGGCTCCTTTACAAGTTCTGCCAAATAGGCTTCGGCCTTTGGCTTGTTTTGATTATTGAACACATTAAAATTAAGCGGGGTCGCATATGAAGATTGTGAATGCACTATCAGTCCTTCAGGATTCTTGCTCCTTCCCGATACAGGATCTACAAAAAATCGGTTCCATTCTCCTTTTGCTTTTTGATGCCTGTCTCGCAATACATTGGCGTAATCTGTTTCTCCAATGGCATCGGCCATAATGGCGGTCACCTCCATCATATAAATATAGATGGCATTGTTAACCAACTCTGGCGGAGTATTGTTGTCCATGGCCAACCAATCGGCAAGTCCGTCGGTTTTAGCGGATAGATAGGTATATTCTTCACTAAAATCATAATGATCCATACCATCCAGCCAAAGTCGCATGGTTTCCATATTCTCCTCTATGATCTTGGTGTCGCCGTACTGACTATATAACTGCCAAGGCACCATACAAACGGCTGCGGCCCATGTGGTTCCATTGGCAAAGCTCGTATCATCAGTCATGTTGTAGGTGGGTACCGTACTTCCGATTCCTCCGGCGGCCTCGGTTTCACTTCCAACGCCTTGGTCATCGCGCAAGGCCACCATCCATTGTCTAAAAAAATTGTAGGTATCGGAATTATAGGTTCCCGTTCTTGTATAGGCCTGTGCATCTCCCGTCCACCCCATACGCTCGTTTCGTTGTGGGCAATCGGTGGGCAATGTGAAGAAATTCCCCAATTGACTACGCTGTATATTTTTAAAGAGTTGGTTTGCTAATTCCCCTGTGGCTCCATCCGTAGTAGTGGCCACATAAGTCCCCGAGGGCAGTTCATCCGAAGATAGCGATAGTCCTATTACATTTTCCAATGGCAATGGCCCTGTATGACTGGGCAAAGTGACCTGCACATATTGGTAGCCCCTAAAAGTTGTTCTTGGTTGAATCACCACTTGACCATCATCCTTTGCAATATAAAAATCGGTTGCCATGGCAGCTCTGTAATTCTCCGTGAGGATACGTCCTGCAATACCCTTACCATTTTCATACCCATACCTATCAATATACTGAGGTTCATCCCCATCTAGTCCAGGGTAGACTTGTTCCCCATACCTCAAAATGATGGTATCCCCTTTTTTGAGCCATCCTTGGGGAACGGTAATGGAGGGAACGCCCACCATGTTGACACCCATATTGTAAGTGTATGTCCTTTCATCTTCACTGTGTACTTTCATTACCTCCGTCGACTGAAGGTCTTCCACAACCCGTACAGGTCGGTCGTAACGGGACACGATTTCAAAATCTATCCAATCCCTTGATTGTACTTCTTCTGCGTTGGCCCATTTTGAATCATCATATGCCGTGGTGGCCCAGCCATTTATTTTACCATCAACCGCAATGTGTTCTTCTTTGAGGGCATTGTAGCGTTCCCCTTGAAAAAAACTTCCGTATTCCACTGGACCCTCTGTAAATGTTTTCCATGTATCTGGGTCAGTAACCACAGTTTGTTCACTCCCATCCTCATAAGTGATGACCAATTTGGCCAACAAAGCTTCGGTATCTCCAAAAAAATTGAAGTTTGCAGGTGTATAGGTCATATAACCTGTGTACCAGCCAGGAAAAACCAATGCTCCAATCACATTTTCCCCTTGATTAATGTTTTTGGTGACATCGTAAGCGTAGTACCCCAAAGTTTCCCGAAACTGGGTTGCTCCGGGTGCAAACCAATCTTCACCAATTCGATTACCATTGACATATACCTCGTTGGAACCCATTGAAGTAACATACAGTTTTGCCTTGGCGATATTCTTGTTTCCTGTATTAAATTCTGAGCGCAACATGGTCGCGGAGCCATGACTTGGGTCTGCATATTGAATCAAGGTTGTATCAGTAGTATTCCCTAATTCGATGATACCGTCTTGATTAATGGAAAGACCTTCAAAATCTTTGAATATGGCATAAGTGGCCCCTATATCTTTTCCAAAGACTTCACTATTGTTTGGATCACTTTTTCCAGCATTCAAAATTTTGTAATCCTTAAAGATTGCCTTTGTGCCAGGTTCTGCAGCAAAACCTATTGAATTTATATGAGGATATGTCAAAAAGTTTCCTCCACCGGCACCTGTAACCGAAAAACCTACTTCCCTAAATTGTGGAGGTATGGGGTTGTTGGGGTCTTCAGGTTCCAAAAGCAACCTTTCCCCATTAATTTTGATTACAATATTGCTAGCATTAACTCCGATTTTGAGTTTGTTCATTTGGGATTTGTTGCCCGGTGTAATCAATGTATTAATATTGGTTTGAGGGTAGTTGGCCTTGGAAATGGTCATATAAGGTTTCTTGGCCGAATCGTCCTTATCAAAACCAACACGGTAGATGTTCAAGAGTGCACCCTTGGAACTGCCCACCCCTGAAATATCAATTTCCAATCGGAGGTAGTTTTCACCTCCCATGTTATTGATATTCTGAAACTTATTATTGAACCTAAAATCATTGGCTCCAATAATAAGAGACGCTGTATTCCCTTCCATAATCTGAAAATCAGTTTCTATATCAAAGAGCAATGCAGACGTGGCATCCAAGGTCAAAGTATTGGTGCCTATAAATTGTGCACCATCCCAGGCGGATATTTCAGGATTCATCAACCCAGTTTCAAAACTGGATTCTTGATTATAGATTTTCCCTTCGGCATCCCAAACGGTTAAATCCCAAGTATAGGCCGTCTCTGGCTCCAAAGGTTCCCCTTTGTAAGAGATGTTATTGGAAATACCGCTCTCGACCTTTCCACTATTCCAAACTTGGTTGCCATCAGATTTGGAAACTTTTATTTGATAAGCTTGCTGCTGCTGCCCCACTACCTCGGATTTCATCTGCCAACCGAACAATGGATTTTCATCTTCAACGGCCAAGGGCCTTTCAGCATAGGCCACCCGGAGATTTTCAATTTCTGTAGTTGGGGAACCACAAGAAATAAACATAAGAAGACCCGCCCATATAAGGGTAGCAATTGTTTTTGAAAATAATTTCATTGTTTCGTTTTTTTAGATATAGGATCGGTTTATAACTTAGCTATCAAAGCCAAGAATTCCTTGTCGTGTTGTGGTTTAACTTCGCAGTTGTTATCAAAAAACATGGTCACTGTATTCTGAGGATTGTATTGCGGCCATTGTGGTAATCCATCATGATTGGGATTTCCTTTTTTGGCAAAGTTTATCCACGCACTGCTCATTTTATCGGCTAAAACATGGGCCTCTTGACCGCCTCCAGTCATTTGTCTGGCCCGTTCCACATTATCAAAAACAAATGGGAGTTCCATACAATGTAGTGCCTTGTATTTCCCATCAAAAACCGGGGACTGCCATGTGAACATAAACATGTACACAGGTGCACCATTATCCAATTGCGACTTTTTATTCGCTTGGAAAACGGCCCCAGGTCTGAAAGTAGCATCGATATCCAAAAGGTCTGAAGGTCTTGTGTCGTTTGGATATGCCTTTTTTACAGCTGATACGTAATCATCCGCCTTGTCCTTGTACGTTTCTTTGATATGTGCCATCACTTTTTCTTCGGATGCACCAAAAAAGCGTCCGTTCATAAACGGGGTAAATTCATTTTTGGTAGTTCCCAACATCAAAGGAATGTCTTTGGAAAGTTCAAATGCCCCATCGGACATCAAATCTTGAGGAAGTACAGTACCATCCATACTTGGGCCCCAATTAAGGCTCATTCCCACGGGAACAATACCCTTTGCTTTCATTTGTTTGGCCACTGTTTGCAATGCTGCACTTCCCGCTGCACTTAATTTATCAAATGGAATAGTTAGAAGGCTATCCACTTGGTCCTCCGATAATGAGAGTTCCTTTAGTACCTCGGCTGCAATCGCTCTTGTTGTTTCTTTTTTGGAAAGACTTCCCCTAAAGGAGCCACTTTGATTAATTGCTTTATGGAACAATCCCTTGGCCTTGGGCATGGCCATTAATGTATTCACTTTGGCCCCACCCCCAGACTGGCCAAAAATCGTCACATTATTAGGGTCTCCACCAAAGTTCGAGATATTGTTCTTTACCCAGTCCAAGGCAGCTACAATATCCAACATACTATTATTGGGTGTATGTTTGTACTTATCACCATAGGCGGAAAGATCTAAAAAGCCCAAAATATTCAATCTATGATTGATAGAAACCACGACCACATCGCCTTTGGCGCTCAAATTTTCCCCATGGTATGATGGTAGTTCTTGACTTGAGCCTGCGGTAAATCCTCCTCCGTGAATCCAAAAAAGTACGGGTCTTTTTTTGTTATCATCAATGCTAGGTGTCCAAACATTAAGCCGAAGGCAATCTTCACTCGTGTATCCCCAGTCATGGTCGAAAACGAATTCTGATTCATCTTGCACCTGTGTGGTAGGTGTCATCAACGGAGCTACCGGGCCATACATAGTGGAACTCCTGACTCCATCCCAAGATGCTACTTTTTTTGCAGGCATAAATCGCTCTGCTGTCGCGTAGGGAATTCCTTTATAAGTGTATATTCCATTTTGGATAAATCCGCGGACTTTTCCGGATTCGGTATCGGTAACGGCCACATCTACTCCGGTTACAACTTCGGTTTGGGCCATTGCGATTTGCCCAATAAGGCAGACCCCAATTAGTAAAATTGATCTTGTTTTCATTTTTATGTGCTTATGTTATGTTTATACCATATGGACAATCTTTGTTGACCAAAGAGATTGCTATCCATTAAATATACAATCCTGTCCCAAAAAACCACTCATTGTTGGCTAGGATTCCTTTTAAATCGGTTTTTATAAAAGCTAGATTCCTCCTTACTTACAATTTTTCAAAGACATCGGCCAGCATCCCGATTTCTTGTTTTGTGGATACCTTGAGTTTATAAGTGTACGGGGGCCTATTTTGGTCGTCGGTTTATTTTTGCCCAAACGTTCCAGAATATTCAGTCCCAATATCTTTTCCTAAAAACTTTTCATGGGAAACTCCTTGTCATAAAAACAGTCTCGTAGAGCTCCTTGACCTTAGTAAAGCGATTCAGCGGTATGAATATGATATTCCTGTTTTTGAAAATGAGCTAAGCCTCCTACATAATCAATGTTGTTGGTAAGTCCTAAAATTAATTCATATTTAATGAGACAGAACCAAAATCAACGGCATGGCTTTCATCTAATCGTTTATTTTTCTGTTACAAGTCCAGTTCTTGGTTCTTTTGGCAATTATACCTAACAGTACAGAACACTTAAAAAAAAATAGTCTGGTAAATTTACGGGTGAAAGTAATCTGAGGGATATCAGAAGCATCGGTAGAACTATCAAAGTCGAACTTCTAGAGAATGAACGCTACGAGAACGTTCAATACATAAATACATGCTACAATCTAAATTGAAAAGTCCAACAGCAATCATCCTACTAACCATATTATTTAATTGGAGCTGTGCCATAAAGCCAAAAGATGTTACGAACACTTCAAAAAAAAGGCAAGAAGAGATGTTAGGGCAAATGAACAATGTTTTTATTCCCTCTTATATCGATACTTGTAACACCGGTACAGGCAATGAACTCAAACTGCTGATCATAGGGAACAGTCTTTCCTATCATGGAATTGCGCCCGGAATCGGATGGCACCATAATAGCGGAATGGCCGCTTCCAAAAAGGAAAACGACTATGCCCATCAACTATTTCAATCTATTCAGGTAAAGCGTCCCAATCATAAGGTCTGCATGAGGATATCCAACTTTGCCACGTTTGAAAGGGAGCCCAAGGGCTGGAATGCTCAGACAGTAAAGGAACTCCAAGACTATAATCCAGATATTGTGGTTTTTCAATTGGGTGAAAATGTGGATGGGGCAAATGCTTCGGTATTAGAACTCTTCGGAAAACAATATATCAAACTGATTGATTCGTTCAAATCGGATAGCCAGAGACATATTATCGCTACCACTCCATTCTTTCCTTCACTGGAGAAGAATAAAATAATACAGGATGCCGCCATGGCAACGGGCATTGATTTGGTCGACCTTTCCCATTTGACATTGATTGATCCCGAGAACTACGCAAAAAATGAAACTGATTATCCAAAAGGAAAAAATGATTGGAAGGTAGATGGGATAGGAATCCATCCTGGGGATAAGGGAATGCAAAACATTGCTAATCTTTTGTTTATTTCAATACAACAATTTTTGGATTCAAAAAATTAAATGTTCAGCCATCTTTTTTGAACAAAATAAGTATTTTACAAATCCAAAGTCTAATGAACACAAAGTTTGCCATCACTCTCAAAGTCGACATAAAAACGTTGCAATTAACCTTAAATTCCCCCTAGAATACCGATGACATCCAAAAAAGTATTGAGTTACATAGAGGTAAAACAGAACTCTAGAATCCCCAAGTACAAACAAATCGTAAATTCCATTTTAACGAACATTGCCAACGGGAACTTTAGTGTGAACGACCGAATTCCCTCTATCAACGAGTTGAGCGAAGAATTTTATCTATCACGAGATACGGTAGAAAAGGCCTATAACCTGCTGAAGAGCAAAAAAGTGATTTCCTCTATCCCAGGTAAGGGTTCCTATATTTCAAGTACGGAACTTGTATCCAAGATCAACGTGTTTTTTCTGATCAACAAATTGAGTTCCTATAAGCTCAAGGTATATCAATCGTTCATTGATAGGATGGGCAACCAAGCCCATATTGACCTTAATGTATATCATTGCGATGAAACCATGTTCCTAAACCTTCTGGACAAAAACATTGACGCTTATGATTATTTTGTAATCATGCCGCATTTTAAGACGGATGACCTAAAACATGTAAGTTTTACGGAAAAAACACTCGAAGCTGTCAATAGAATTCCTGAAAATAAATTGATTATAATGGACAATATTAAGTCCAATCCCAAGGAAAATGCTGCAAAAATATATCAAAATTTTCAAGAAGATCTTTTTGAAGCCCTGGTGGATGGCCTTGAAATCATCCAGAAATATGAAAACCTGATTCTTATATATCCCGAGAATTCCCTTTACCCATACCCCATGAGAATTACAAGGGGCTTTAAGCAATTCTGCATTCAATATGGATTTGAATACGAGATAATCAATGAGGTCTATGAGGATATGGAACTTAAAGCCGGAGACCTTTATATTTCCATTGAAGAATCGGACTTGGTGAGCCTGATCAAATTAGTCCGTAAAAGCTCGTTGGAGTTGGGCAAGGATGTTGGTATCATCTGCTATAACGACACTCCACTTAAAGAACT
The DNA here is from genome assembly GCF_003057865.1 of Muricauda brasiliensis. NCBI lineage: Bacteria > Pseudomonadati > Bacteroidota > Flavobacteriia > Flavobacteriales > Flavobacteriaceae > Allomuricauda > Muricauda brasiliensis. Next base: position 360,368 of record NZ_QBTW01000001.1, read on the forward strand.
TTTGGGCATCACGGCAGTTTCAACCGACTTCGCTAAAATGGGAGAGACTGCTGCAGACATGATTTTGGACAATAAGTTCGAAAGCGTGAAAAACCCTTTCTATTTTATAAACAGAAAGTCCACTTGACCATCTTATTGTCATGTTTATTCGCAGGCAGAAACCAGAAAATGAAGAAATCAAAATAATTTAATCCAGCAACATAAAAATGATACAACGCAAACTTCCGCTGATGGCAACATTCCTGTCTTTGGGCATGTTGACCCTAGCATGTAAAGACAAAAATCAAGATAACAAAGAACCTGGGATACAGGCCAAAGAGATCAAAGAACCACAAACCTGGGCCGAAAAACTTGGTTGGCCGGCAGGTAAAAAGGTTTTGGTACTACATGCTGATGATATTGGCATGTGCCCAGAAGCGAACCTTTCGGTAAAACCAATGCTTACAGAAGGACAAATTCAATCCGCGGCAGTTATGATACCTTGCCCCAATTCACAGGAGTTTATTCACTGGGTACAAGGACAGCCAACATTGGACATTGGTCTTCACCTTACCCTAACAAGCGAATGGGAAACACATAGATGGGGTCCGGTAAGTCCTAAAGATTCCGTTAAAGGTTTAATGGACCAGACCGGTAACTTTTGGCGTTCCGTTCCAGAAGTAGTGCAACATGCCACCGCCAAAGAAGTTGAAACCGAGATTCGGGCACAGATTGAAAAATCAATCGAATGGGGACACAGGCCGACCCACATAGACACCCATATGGGAACTTTATATGCCGATAAAGATTACACTGAAGCATTTCTTAGGTTAGCCATGGAGTATGGGATTCCAGCTAATGCCATTGACCTGACACAACCTAAAGTTGCCCAACATTTTAGAGATATGGGCTACCCAATTGACGATCAAATGATTCAATTGATTAAGGATTATGATTTACCCAAACTTGATTTCTTCGGATATGTTCCTGGTGCCCCAACCTACGAAGAAAAAATAGAGGCGTTCAAACAAACGATTCTTTCCTTTCCTATCGGGCTTACCGAAATCATTTTTCATCCATCAGAACCTACGGAAAACTTAAAGAACATTACCGACTCTTGGCAGCAACGGGGCTGGGAAGCCCAAATGTTCGCTGACCCAGCTGTGGTAGAGTTTTTGGAAGAAGAAGACATCATCTTTACCAACTGGAAAGAAATCATGGAACGTTTTGAGAAAATGGACAATTGATCTCCTGAATATCATTTCCAAAAAAAAGGCACCCATGGCAGGGTGCTTTTTTTTGCCTTCAAAAGACCACTGATTTAACCAGCACCAAGAAAATCATTCTCCTACAAAAACCGAAAAATTGGAATCCCGTGCAATGATTTAAGTATGTCAGAATATGCCCCTCTATAACGAAAGAACCACTCCTACTTCATATATTCTACTTCGCCAATGAATTTATAGCGATATCAACAAGACATAAAAAATACCGCCCTGGAAGAAAACCTCCCAGAGCGGTATTTTATACACAACTCAAAATTAACCGGGGAAGGATTACAAACCTTTCGGCCCCATAATTCCTGCTAATCCTATTCCTCGGAAAGAAAATAATAATTATCGTGATAACTTAAATAAGTAGAGTAGAAACCAGCTACACCACCAACAAAGGTACTTTGATCATCTACAACTGTTCCTTCAACGATTACCCCTCCTTCTGCCGTAAGCACTCTTAAATCAAAAGTATATGGAGCACTGGAGCTGACCTCTAACCTATAGGTATTATTGCCCGGTAATTGCGCAGCAAAACCAGAAGTGGACAATACTGCACTGGCATTTCCATCTATTACCCTGATCAACTGGAGCAGTCCTCCTCCTCCAATACGGAATGCATAGTAATCATCTTCACTTTGAACGTGGAAGGCAATTCCTCCAAGCGTGGAATCTGTTGTTGTAGGTATATAAATATCTGCACCAAGGCTATAGCTCATACCGTTTTGGTTTGAGGTCACCGAAGGCATGTTCACCATAAGGTTATCACCTGCTACAACTCTTCTAGCTGAAATAAAGTTGTCTCCACCAGGTCCTTCGATCATCCACTCTCCACTTCCTATCACCCAGTTGGAACCAATAGGGTTTGGTATGGTTTCCAAGTCGGCCCATTCTGTAGTGGGTCGGTTAAAATCATCGATTATGGCCGGTATTCCCACTTCAAAAGTAACTTGGTTCGAAGAAAGCCCATCGCGCTCCACCTGGACCATAAACTCTCCGTCGGCAGCATCTATTGGCACCTTTACCCATACACTCTGAAAACTAAGACTATCGATTTCCAGTTCTTGCCCTCCAAAAAGTACAGAGACCTCTTCGATATGTTGGATACTGTCCGAAACAAGCAAATTATTGGCCAAGAAGTCTCCTAAAATAGTGAAACTTGAGCCTGCACGTCCTTGTGAAGGTGCCAAATCTGAAATAAATGGCGGAGAGGGAATAAGCTCGAATGCAGTACTTACAATAGCGGTTTTACCAGTTCTCACCTGAATATCACCGTCCCGTGCTCCCATGGGCACGATTACATCTATTTCCGTAGGAGCGGCTGCGACCACCTGTCCCAACATTCCTCCTTCAAAACCTACTACGGTGGTATTTAGTCCTTTAAAACCGTTTCCCCGAATGGTAATAGTATCCCCTATCATAGCCTGGGGCGGCATTACACTGTCGACCCTAAGATCTTCTACCACATCATCGGAATCACAGGAAACCAAGGTGACAAAGGCCAACAAACATAATAATATTGAAGCTTTAGATTGAATCATGATAATAATGTTATTGCTTATGAATCTTTTGTTTAAATATGTCCTTCCCTAGTAACCAGGGTTTTGCTCTATTGGGCTCAATTCTATTTCGGTCAACGGAATAGGGAACCATATTTTATAGGGTTCCAAATTCGCCTGCATAATGGGAACTGCAACGTTCCATCTTCCTCCATTTTCATCAAGGCCCATAATGGCTTCGGAAAATTTGCCGAACCTTATCAAATCAATTCTTCGTTGACTTTCAAAGGCAAATTCCCTAGATCTTTCATCCAAAAGTTCTTCCAAAAAATCAGCCTTAAAGTAAGCATCGTCCAAGATATCGACCTGAGATGCGTCACTCACAGACCTAGTCCTCACCTCTGTAAGCCTTTCACGTGCGCTTGCCTCATCCCCTGTCATGTAAAGTGCTTCGGCGTTGAGCAGCAAAATATCCGCATACCTCAACAAAGGATAGTTGCCCATGGATTGGCTAATGTCTATCGGTTTGCTCGAGGGGTCCACATAACGGTATTTCGCCACAGAATAGAAACCTGCGGTTACACCGTCTGCAGGGTCGGGCACGTAATACGTTTCTCCCTCAATAGTTTCGGTAACGGAAGAACCGGAAAATGAATTGGAAAGGTTGTGCGCTCTTCTTATGTCCAAAGCATTGTACCTATAGAACATCTCTCCTGTTGGGCGGAACCAACCATAACCGCCCCCCATGGTAGTAGTGTTCCCCGGTGGCACCATCCATTGGACCCAAACATGGTAGTTCCCTATAATTGAGCTACTACTTGACACGGAAGAGAACAAGGATTCCTCCATTTGAAATTGATTAGTGGTCTCCCTGAACAAATAATCATAATTGTCTATCAGCTCATATCCACTTTGTGCAATGATTCCGTTAGTTATATCTCTTGCACGGATATAAAAGTCATCAGCATCCACCCAGTCAAAGCTATTTAGATCAAATCCCAAATCAGCACCAACTCCATTTGTCTTACAACTGGCCAAATAGGTATATACTTTCGCAAGGAAACCTGCGGCTGACCATCTATTTGCCCTTCCCTGAATATCCGCTCTGTTTGGCAGATTGGAATAGGCAGTTTCAAAATCGGATATAATCTGAGCGTAAACTACTTCCAAAGGCTCCCGCAAGGCATTTTCATCATGCTCCCCTGTGGTATATACTGGCACACCTCCATACATTTGGGCCAAATACATATAATAAAGGCCTCTTAGGAAATGTGCTTCCCCGATAATTTCCGCTTTACGCTGTTCTCCCATTTCTGTATCCTCTATGGCATCCAAGAGATAGTTACATCTATTGATTCCAACGAACATGGTAAAAAAGTGCTCCTCGATTGTTGGTGTCTGGCTTGTAACAGCCAAATTACCGAAGGGGGCATAACCAATTGCCGTTAATCCATCTCTGGTAACCAATTCATCCGTCCCTGCACTTAACATAAATGTCATACTTGAATTGAAATTACCTCGCCAAACGCCTTGTACAGATTGGGCATTGAGCGCACTATAGCAACCTATAAGTGCCGATTCCGCATCATCCGCTGTTTGATAGAAATTCTCCACCGTAGTAAAGGATAGTGGCTTGGTATCCAAAAAATCGTTACTGCACGAACTACAATAAATACCGATGAAGGTTAAGACAACAATATTCTTTAGTATTCTATTTTTCATCTCTATTGAATTTTTTTGCTGTTATTAAAATGTGAAACTGGCTCCAAAAGTGAATGTTTTGGTCCTTGGATAGGTCAATCTATCATACCCGGGCAAAAGCGAGTTTCCTGAATGGATTTCTGGATCAAATCCAGAGTAGTTGGTCCACGTGTACAGATTGGTTCCGGTAAAGTATATACGGGCGTAATCTATACCCATTTCCTTGATCCATTTTCCAGGAAGGGCATATCCGAAGGAAATGTTTTGAAGCCTTAACCATGAAGCATCCTCGACATAATAGCTAGAAGCCAGCAAAGAAGTTCTGTTCCAAAGGTCGTCGGCAAAAGTACCGTACTGATTTGTTGGGTTCTCAGGCGTCCACCTGTTACTAAAAAAGTCTTCCGAAATATTCATCCAGGTATTTGACACCCCTCCCTCTAGCCTATATTTGGCTTCGTTGAATATTTCATTTCCATAAGACCAGTTGAACATTACGGAAAGGTCAAAGTTTTTGTAATTAAAGGTGTTGTTGATACCTCCAAAGTGCTTGGGGAAGCTTCTACTTATAGATGTCCTGTCATTGTCCACATCAATAGTTCCATCTCCGTTTAGATCTTTGAACTTAAATGATCCAGGCTGTACATTTATCCCGTCTACGGTAACAACACCTTCGTTCAGGACATAATCACGTTGCTCGTGCGGAATTGTCGCATCGCTATCGTTCTGCCAGTTAAAATCTGATATCTGATACACACCATCAAACTCATAGCCATAAGCGTTACCCAAGGATTCCCCTTCGATTACCCTACCTGCGTTGGTAATCCAACCTCCTCCAATATTAACAGGAATAAAATCTACGCCTCCAAGATCTTTCACTATATTTCTATTGCTACTGATATTGAAATCGGTCTTCCATCTAAAATCTCCTCCTTCAATATTTCTGGTCGAAATCTGAAGTTCGGTACCATCATTGTCTACCCTACCAAGGTTTTGCCATTGCTGCTGGAAACCACTTCTTTTAGGCACCAATGCGGCAATCAACATATCTGTAGTAACTTTATAGTAATAATCCCATGTAATGCTAATTCTATCGTTCACCAGTCCAAGGTCGAAACCTGCGTTGAACTGTGAGGTCTCTTCCCACTTTAGACCATAATTGGCCCTGGAGTCTGGTGCAAGCCCCAAATCTCCCCCATAATCGGTGTTCACCATTCGTGCTAAGTACCTAAAGGAAGGAATCCTATCATTACCCGTAATACCGTAACTCAAACGGAGCTTTAAGTTGCTCAAGTCATCTACATTGGATAGAAATGGCTCCTTATGCAACTGCCAACCATAGGCGAAGGATGGAAAGTATCCGAAACGATTACTTGGGCCTAATTTATCTGACCCATCGGCTCTAAAAGTAGCCGTCAATAAGTGTTTTCCTTTAAACTGATAGTTAAACCTTCCGAAATAAGACATCCTGTTTATAATGTCCTTACCCGTAGAATTACTTTTAATCCTCCTCCCTTTGCTGATGTCGTGAACCCCTGTCGATTCATCGGCAAAATCGGCGACCTCCATGAACATATTCTCCCAGCTATATCTATTTGCTTCAAAAGCCACCATGGCCGTCAGCAAATGATCTTGGTTGGGTCTTAAGGTATAATTCAACCTGCTGGTAACGTTCCATGAATTTGCCCTGGCCTCTTGCACCATAGCACGACCATTGTCCAAATTACCCCAGTTGGTATACTTACTATAGAATTCCTTTCCCTTGGAGCTGGAGAGAAAACCACCTCCCGAGACATGGATTTTTAGGTCCTTCATCAATGCATATTCCAAATAGGCATATAGGTTGTTCCTCAATGAAGAAACATTTTTCTCCGCATTATCGATCATCGATAAAGGATTGATATATCTTCCATCGGTATCCCAATTGGGGGCGAAAAATTCCAATGGTCTTGATATCACAAGATTTTGAACAACTCCATTGAATATTCCTGAACCTCCACCACTCTGTGTGGCGCCGTTTAGTTCCGAATAACCCATATTGAAATTCAACCCCATCTTTAACTTATCGCTATGCTGATCGTCAAGGTTGAGCCTCATGGTGTATCGTTGGAAGTTATTGTTGATTATGATCGCTTCCTGATCTAACACTCCAATCCCACCAGAAAAAGTGGTTCCCTTGTTATCCCCACCGGAAATTGAAATATTGTGGCTATGGGAAACAGCGGTCCTCAACATCTCGTCTTGCCAATCATGCATGGGCAGCTCATAAGGATCCCTTGGAATATCATCCGAATTGTACAATCCATCTTGATTACTATCCGTATAAAACAAAAAGGTCTCAGGATTGAGTGCGGCCCTATACTCGATGTATCTTTCGGCATTAAGCACGGGTAGTTTTCGTGTTACAGTACCCAAACTAACGAAACCATCATAGGTTATCTTGGTATCACCTGCTTTTCCTGATTTTGTTGTAATTATAATGACACCGTTTGCTCCACGAGCTCCATAAATGGCGGTTGCAGAAGCATCCTTAAGTACTTCAACCGACTCTATGGAAGATGGGTTCAATGTCGCCAATGGGTTAGAAGATGTACCGTTACCAACACTGGCATCGGCAACCTCTCCGTTATTGACATCATAGGGAACTCCATCTATAACATAAAGTGGTGCAGAGCTACCAAATACCGTATTGGCACCACGAATGCTAATATTCATGGCTGCCCCTGGTTCACCGGAGGAAGACGAAACCTGCACCCCGGCAAGTCTACCCTGTATAGCCTCTTGGAAAGACAATACTTTACTTTGGGAAATTTCTTCCGCCTTTACACTGGAAATGGAACCGGTCACATCAGCTCTTTTTTGTTGACCATACCCAATTACCACAACCTCATCCAATCTATTCTGATTTTCAGATAGCTCAACGGTAATTGATTGCCTTCCCGACACCGGGACCTTTTTAGTAGAGAAACCCATGTAAGAAAACACCAACGTCCCTTCGGGATCCATTGTTATGGTGAATTCACCATCAAAATCGGTAACGGCTCCGTTCGTGGTTCCTTCTACCACAACATTCACCCCTAATAGCGGTAAGCCTTCACTTTCTGAGATGACTTTACCATTAACCTCAATTCGTTCTTGTGCTGTTGCTGCTTGTATTGCTAAAATTACAATGAACAGACAGCAGAATGTTGTTTTTAGTATTTTCATATTGCATTAATTGTGAATTGTTCAAAAAAGTTGATCCAAATCTATATAATGGGAATAGACCAAGTATCCTGCCCCATCCTGTTCCCTTTAAACAAATGGGATAAAAGAGTTTTTGACCTTATTTCATAGGCGTCAATGTCACTCTGTCCCAACGCTTTTAACACAAGCGTTACGAAAGATTTAGTAGGAAAAAAACTACTTCAAATATCGAGATATAAGGTGGTAAGAATAGAAAGATTCCAAATAAAGAACAGTGCCTGTACGGCGCGTAATTGTAGGTAAAACCAACAGTTTATCTGAACTGGTTTAGCAAAAGCATTGAATAGATTCAAATAATCGAGATATTGTTGGAGAAAAATCAAAAAAAAGAAGAAAACCCGGGATAATGACCAACCAAGGCGCCAATGTTTAACCTTATGGTACAGCATAGATTGATAGGAGAAGTATTTTGCTCCTATGCGGTAGAAGCCCTCACCGCACACCACACCCCCCACATCCCGGGAAGTTGTCCAGGCGCTAGACGCCTGTGTTTATATGGACCAGCATATATTGAAATCTGACCAATAGACTATTATTTTAAGTAAGGCGCCATAACCTTTTGCCAAATCTGATAGCCCTTGGCATTCATATGAAGACGATCTTCCAAAAAGATTTCCTCTTTGATATTTCTTCTTTCGTCCAACATTGGGTAAAATATGTCGATGTATGATGCATTTGTCTTATTATCCAAATAATCGGCTATCATTTTATTTGCCTTAATGGATTTATCCAAGATATTCATCCGAGAAGGGCTTGGCTTAATGGATAAATAGTTTATTGTGGCTCTTGGGAAGTTTACACGGATCATGCCGTATAAGGTCTCAAAACGCAAAAAAAACTCTTCTACCGAAAGGTCGCTGTCAAAAGCAAAATCATTTTCACCACAATAGATAACGACCTGGTCTGGGTTGTACGGAACAATGATGTCATAAAAATATCTAGTTACGTCAACCAAGGTGGACCCTCCAAATCCTCTATTTATAATTTGATGATTTGGAAAGTAGTCATTGACATCTTTCCAGAACTTAAAGGAACTACTTCCGACGAAAAGTATTCGATTTTTTGATATCGAGTCTGAAGCGTCCAACTCCTTAAAATCTACGATTTCATTCCATAGTGTTGGGTATTCCTGAGCTGACAACTGGAAGTTAAAAGCAGATATTACCAACAAAATCAGAATGTTATATTTAATTGAATTAATTTTCATAAGTACTTGATTTACATTTCTATTTTATAAGTGGCGGTTAGATAAGTACCGCTACGGCAACAGTCCAGTTACAAAACTATTTTAAAGTCCCTGCAGTACCATCCTGCACCCTACTGTAAACTAGTTTCCGGCACGATACCTGCCCGTAAGTTGAAGTTCACGTACCAACATACCGGAATCGAAAGTCCCTGTGGTTTCCCATCCAAAATTAAAGCTGGAAATAAACATATCCGACCAGTGCGCATCTTTTAAATATCCTTGTCTCTTGGCTCTTTCAAAAGCGTTTTTAATGTACGGCAATATATCTTTGTCTACATCTATACTTCCGGAATTTTGCAAACTTCCTGGGAAAAATTCTTCACTCGCTATACTCACAATGAATTTTTTACTTGCATCATCCTTACCCAAATCTTGAGCAGCATACAGTGGAATTCCGTCCGGATTCCTGTGGTCAAATACAGGTACTCCAAACCAAAAAAAGTCGGTCGAATCACTGATGGTCAAATAAAGTGAAACCTGAGAGGTATGAAGACTTTCGTCAAACTCAGCAGGGTCCATCATCATCTTGTCATACACAAGCGAAAGGCCCATGTTCAATTCAAGGGACTCCATATCCTCTAGGGCTATTTCATCTGCCATGGTCTGCTCTAATAATAAATGGGGCCAATCTTCTCCATCTTTACGAACAGAAGTATAATCTTCGGAAGCTATTACTTCCAAAAGTACATGTGGTTTATCCTGAGCTTTCTCCTTTATGAATACTACCCGCTTTGCTTTATTGGCATAGATTATTGAATCTCCCTTCACCTCTTGTTCCACATTGCCAAAGGCATGGTTACTGCCCCATTCGGCAAGTTTCCAACTAGCTGTCTCCGTTCCTGTTGAATAGGGGTAGATAAAATCCAAGGCTTTAATGTCAGAGGTATCGGTACCGAGCAAGCGAATACCATTAGCGAACCCAGTGTCCTTTACAAATTCAACGGAGCTTAGTGAATCTTCTTCATTAACATCTTCGTTCTGCTTGCCAATATCGGATTGAACATCATCATCTTCAAGATTGCCTCCATTACTGTTGCACCCTACAAAAACAACCATGCCCAACATCATCATTCCTAGTTTTAGTGCTTCCGGCCATAATACTTTACTTAATCTCATATGCTTATATCTTTACGTTACGTTCTCGTCAACAGTTTCAAAATCCAAAGACTCTTAAATGAGTAAAAATTGAAACTTTCGTGCTAAGGTAACAGCAGTGACTTGGTTAAGCATCCTGAGGTGTCAGGTAATAAAATTCGTCAGGAACTTTCCTGTCAGACAGGAAATAGATAATTTTAAAATAAAGTCATATTGAAATAATCAATCGATTTGGATGTCGTTCTTACCTTCTTTAAGTGCCAGGTTACGACCATTCCAGATCAAGGTGCCATCTAGCCCCTTTGGAAGCTCAATCTTGCCCTTGAGACCATTTTGCCCTCTTTTTTTAAGATCAAATTCTATTTCGCCCAAATGGTGCGGCACTTTACCATTGACCTCTTCTAATTTTCCTAAATGAGGCTCTACATGTATCTTCTGAAATCCCGGCGCAGCGGGTTGAATTCCACAGACCATTGACAGAAAATGATACATTGGGGAGGCGCTCCAGGCATGGCAGTCCGAACGGGTAGGTTCTTGCTTTTCCGCAAATGTGGTGAGGCCATTGTCGAGCATTTCTTCCCACCTGCCCATAAGATTAAGATAGTTCTCTTCCATTCCGGTATGCCTAAGTGCCTCGGTCAAATAAAAGGAAAAATAATAGCTGGTTTTTGCTAAGGACTCATCTTCTAGCACCTTTTTCATTAAAGAAGTGGCCTCTTCACCAGATAAAACATTCGCAAGTATGGCCATAATATTGGTATGCTGACTGAATTTTTCACCCTTCGGAGTATCACTGAACAATTCCTTTTGTTCATCCCAAGCGAGTTCCTTTACTTTAGCCCTTATGTTTTCCAATCTACTTCGATAGACATCGGCCTGCCCCGTATGACCAAAAACTTCCAACATTTCGATGGCATATTGAAGGGTATAGGCATATTGCAGGTTGATAAGTATTGAGTTTCCTTTTTCGCCACCGGGAGGCACCCCTCGAACCCAATCATGCGTATCCACCCAGTCAACGAACATCCACCATTCGTTCTGTTCCACTAGCCCGGATTCCCCAGTTCTCTTTTCGAACCAGTTGAGAATATTGAGTACATTGGGCATCATTTTGCCAACAAATTCTTCATCTGGCAGAAGCATCCAATAATCGTGCAGCATAGTTATCCATATGAGGGAGAAGGTTGGTATGAACTGTGTCTCGTTGCTAGGGTAACGGCTCTGGGTGAGACCGAAAGATTCCTGTGAGTGCTGGAAGGATTCCAAAGCATTTTTATAAAGTCTTGAATCACCGGAAACATAGGTAGTAACCAAGCTTTGTATACGGGTATCCCCGATGTACTGCAATTGCTCGTAGTAGGGGCAGTCAAAATAATTCTCGCCCGAACATAAACGCTGTGTTCTCCAGCTTACGTCCCATATCTTATCCAATAAAGGATTCTTGGTTCCGAACTCTGCAACTTGCTTAAAGGGATATCCCGTGAACCGCGATGCAAAATCATCCAAAACCAATGGTTGTTCCTTGGTCTCGATATCCAATTGCACATACCGGAACGTTCGCCACCAAAGCGGTTCATAAACCCGTCCTTCCTGACCGTCTGGACGTATGATATCGATATTGCCCTCGATGCTTTTGCCTTCTATTTCATTTCGGTTCCCTTTTTGCCTCTGAGCATCATAGAGAGCCTCAGCGTAAGTGATGTCGATTTGTGAACCACTTCCTTTTGAAAAGCTTACAATTGGATAGGCATTGGTTAAATGTCCTTGGTCCAACAAAACAGTAATTTTGGTATGGGAAGGAACGATAAGTTTTTCTTTTCCTGATATAAAATCGGGCACCGACTTCTGCATCGAAGTCCTTCTAATAGATTCAAAACGTTGAAACTTTTCCTCCATTAATGGAATATTCCTTGGAACAAGTATATGCGATGGAACTATGCCATATCCAGCAACTCCATTTTTAGGAGTTCCTTTGGAAATACTTTTCGCCGGTACAAATTCTTCCGATTTAAATCCCTCAGTCATCCATCCCCATGGATACTCGCTTGAATCAAAGCCTTCCCCTGCACCAGTAATCAGATAGATTCTTTGGTCTATTTGCGTTGGTTCATGTGCTCTACTTTGCATTACGGACCATTTTTCATCCGTGTTTACCTCTTCTTCAGCATCTCCATTTCCTTGAAGAATAAAGCCTGTTTTTACCGTATGCTGTGCCAGGGGTCGATAATCAGAAAAGTTCCAGACCACTGCCGACAACGTATTCTCTCCGTTTTTTAGGTAAGGTGCAATATTTAAGGATTCAAAACGCCAGTTCAACTGGTCCCCTCGGGCCGGTCCGCTGGCCACGTATGTTCCGTTCACATAAAATTTGTACCTGTTGTCCGCACTCAGGTGTACAATAAATTCCTCTGGAATATCTCCGACCCGTGTAAAGGTTCTCTTAAAGAAATACACACCGTACTCATTTCCGGCTATATCTGGATGGGTAATCCAGTTGGCTTCCCAAGAGGTCAACAATCTCTCATTTATTTTATCCACTTGCTGGGCCCTTGCCCCAATTCCAATGAGAAGACAAATGGTGAGCGAACAAAAGACTTGCCTTGTTAAATGATGAAATAATGCAATCTTCATATTAAAAAAACCTGATATGATTAATAGGCAATATTGCCTTACGCTTGTTTATTGGACAGAAACCTAGTATTAGAGTACCCAAAGATCAAATACAAGAATAATAAAGAACGTCCACATAACCATCCTGTACTGTTATGAAGATTGCTCCTTCCTATACAATGGATTTCACTCTAGAACATAAAAAGGATTGGTCTTGACAAAAAGCGTGTTGGTCAATGCCTCGGAGGCCATGATTATCTATCTTTATTTGTTTTGGCTTTCCTACCAATCATGGGGTTTAACTCCTATTAACAGTTGTTGTTCGTTTCGTAACTTAAAATATGGTTATTTAAATGTTGAAATTGTTAGTTCCAGATTTTATTTTGGCCGATTTACCTTGCCAAATAAATTCACCATAAACACCTTCAGGCAATGTAATGGTTGCCTTTAGCTTCCTACCTGTCTTTTCATAATCTACGGATATCATTCCCGCCGGATGTGGCATTTCACCACCAATCCTTTCTATATCTCCCAAATTTGGTGCTATCTTAACCGTTTTAAAGTTTGGTGAAGCACTTTCTATACCCAAAATAATTCTGAAAAATTCAATGTTGGGACTAGATCCCCAAGCATGGCAATCAGATCGCGTAGTCTCCACCTGGGAAATCTCCGCCCAAGTGGTCAGCCCCAACGCTATGTTTTTCCTCCAGACATCCAACCAATCCAGATACTCGTTGCCGTACCCGGCCTCGTTAAGAGCCAGATGGAGATAATAGCTGAAATAAATGGAGGCTGGAGCCAAGGAATCATCCTCCAACAGTGATTTTCCAATAGCCTTTTTTTGGTCGGCATCCACTATATCCGCAAGAATGGCCAAAGAATTGGTGTGCTGTGAATACGAGTTCTTTTCCGGGGTATCGGCAAACATCTTCTTGTCCGCATCCCAATATTTATTTTTGATGGTCTCCGTAAGCTGATCGACCATTGTCGTGTATAAGATCACAAATTCGGGCTTCCCCAATTCCTTCTCCAAAGCGACACCATATTGTAGGGCATGGAGCATTTGTAAATCCAAGGCGGCCGATGAACCGTCTTTGGCCATCGGGGCCACTCCTCCTTCCCATTCCGGGACCCAGTCTGTAAAATTCCATCCGGGAACATTCTTCAAAGAACCATCTTCATCCAAATATGTGATGAAATAATTGAGTACCTGTCGAGAACCCATTAATTTCTCTTCAATAAATTCAGTGTCACTGCCATACATCATATAATCGTACAGAAGGGCTACATACCAAAGGGAGTAGGTAGGTATCACTTGATCCTGTCTGTCCGGGTACCTACTCAAGGTAAATCCGTCCGGTTGCCTTGAATAATCGATTAGATTGATGGCATTTTTGATCAACCGATCATCCCCGCTGTTATAAAAGGATACAAAATGCTGGATTCTGGTATCCCCCACATACTGCAGTCTTTCATAATAAGGGCAATCCATATACGTGTCCACCGCACAAAGCCGGGCCGTTCTCCATCCTATTTCCATCATATCAGAAAGTTCTTTTCTATCAGTGAACAAATTGGCCTTCATCTGGAACGGATATCCTGTAAAAGTCCCATGAATATCATTGATTACCAAAGGCTCGTCTCTGGTCTCCACCTCTAATTCTACGTATCGGTAGGTCCTGTAGGTCAATGAAGTGTACTCCTGACCTTCCATTCCATTGGAAACAATACTGTCCTTTCTCCCCTTCATTACCTTTCTCTCAATCTGGTTACGATTCCCTTTGGAACCCACGTTGTCGTAAAGTGCTTCGGCGTAGGAAAGGGTAACCACACTGTTCTTGCCTCCGCTAAAAAGCAAGGTTAGATATGCATTGGTCAAGTATTCTTGATCCAATAGTATTTTGACATGGGAATTGGCCTTCACCTTAATATCCTCAGATTTTGCCGGAAAAGATGACGGGACTTTCACACCCTCAGCCTTCCTGACCGTTGCCAAACGTTCCGTGGTCAATTCCATTTCCGGTAAGATTGTAGGGGTCAACTGCCAACCTTCTTGATACCTAATTCCACCTCCCCTTTGCACCGCCTCAAAAACAGTATCGGGAGATTGCCAAGAGCTATCATCAAAGCTCTGAGACTTCCAGCCCGTCAACGCCTTGTTCATATCTATAAAATCCCCGGCACCGGCTGCATAGTATCCTCTTATATCCTGTTTTAAAGGGGTATAACTTTGATCCCTGGTGACTTTCCAACTGCCATCTGTATCCACTATTTTTTCCAAATCGCCCTCACCTTGTACAAATAATGCAGTTTTATAAGAAAATTGTGCCACCGCTCGCATTTCGGCTTCATTCCAAACTTTTATTGCCAAAATATTTCCACCTGCCCTTAAATGCTCGGCAATATCCAAAGTGTGATAGTTCCAATGCTTAATATCTCCCCAATTGGGGCCTACAGAAACCAAGGTTCCATTCACAAAAAGCTTATATCTGTTATCAGCTGAAATACGTATTGTGAACTCGCTTGGTACGGATTCCAGAGCAAAGTCTTTTCTAAAAAGGAAAGAGCCTGCAGCTTGAGTATCTATTTTTGGCATAGTTATCCAATTTGCCGTCCATTCCGGTTCTGTACTGGGTCTCCGTTGGGCCATTGAAACTAAAGTAGTACATAAAATAAGTAGTGGTAGAAATCTTCTCATATTTTAAATATAAATGATTTGTGCAAGTATCCCGAGGCCTATGTATTTTGAATCCAGTAAAAACAAACCATACGTTCCCATATCTCAGGCCCAATGCAACGATAAGATAAGGTCTAAAGAAAACTATCCCGTTCTGTACTGTTCTGATAAAGAGGTTAGGCCACCCATTGGACTACAGGGAGCTCCTTTGAATTACATGGAAAGGGTTTTCCGTGTAGATGGTCTGGTTCTTCAAGACAATTTCAGCAGCTTTTTTCCCAAGGTTCTCAAAATCGGTTGAAATTACCGTAATACCATCCAATAGAACTTCTTTTAAAGGAGTCTCATTATAGGATATGATACCGACATCTTGTCCCAACACATAATGGGTCTCCTTTATTTTCTTGATCAGAATGACCAGGTCGCTTTCCTTTAGGTTAATGTAGACTGTTTCTTTTTCAATTTCACTGGATTCAATTTCTTCGATGATTCCAAATTCGTAAGCAAACTGAGCGCAAAACTTTATGAAGCCTTTTTTGATCTCGATTGGATGGTACGTTTTCTTTCTTAATAAGAGTTTAATCTGTCGATATTTTTTGAGTTTAGGGTTAAGTGCAACCAATGCTGAATATATATCCTGTTCAAAATCCTGATAAATGCTGGACACGGTATTGGCCAGACCATCCAATCTTTTATCGAGCACGATCAGTTTTTCCAAAGGAATTTCATCTTTAATAAAGTTGATTACATCATCGCCACCTTCTTCAAAATGACTGATCACAACATAATGTGTGTAGGTGTAAGACCTTTTCTTGGACTCCAAGATAAGTTCCTTAAAATGTCTGTAATTATTTTCATAGATAAAAAAGTCTATGGTAGCATTGTCCCCCAAAGTTCTGGCAAAAGCATCATAAATAATCTTTTTATGTGCACTTAACTTATTAAAAAGAAGAAAAACTTTTGCTTTCAAGGCCAACCCATCTTTCTTTACATAATAGCCTTTTCCAGGTACGGACTCTATAATTTTGTTCTTCTTTAAGTGGTCGTAAGCCCTTACCACAGTATCGCGGGATATATCAAATTCTATTAGTAACTCATTCACGGAAGGCAACCTGTCGTCCAATTTGAGCTTGCCATTTTCAATGGCCGCTAAAATGGAATCAACGATTTGTTTGTACTTTGGAACCTTTGATTCCTCCTTTATATCTATCAATTCCAGCATTTTATTAACTTTTACGGTACAGTACAGAACACTTAATAGAAATTGGGTAAGTACATTTACCGACAACAATAATAAAAAAAATACCTGATGGGGATTAAGACTTTTAAACACGTGGATTATCTATGGGACCAAAAAAAGGCCTTGGAACTTGGCGACGACCAAGTGGCCTTATTCCTATATAGGTCCAATATTTTGGGCTCCGATTTAAGGATTACCAACTATGGTGGGGGAAATACAAGTTGCAAGACAATTGAAAAAGACCCTCTTACCAATGAGGAAGTTGAGGTAATGTGGATCAAGGGATCCGGAGGAGATATTGGAACCTTGACCCGTTCAGGAATTGCCAGTCTTTACACTGAAAGATTGAGAAACCTGAAAAAAGTCTATAAGGGATTGCACGACGAAGATAGAATGGTAGGCCTTTTCAACCATTGCATCTATGATCTGGACAGTAGGGCCCCATCCATTGATACTCCCCTTCATGGATTGCTCCCATTTAAACATATAGACCACCTTCACCCGGATGCACTTATCGCAGTGGCAGCAGCCAAGGACAGTGAAAAAGTGACCAAGGAAATTTGGGGCGACACCATGGGCTGGGTACCATGGCAAAGACCTGGTTTCGACCTGGGCCTTCAATTGGAAAAATGCCTTGACGAAAACCCTGGCATACGAGGTATTGTGCTAGGAAGCCATGGCCTTTTTACTTGGGGGGACACTTCATACGAATGCTACATCAACAGTTTGGAGGTTATTGAAACAGCTTCAGATTATATTGAAAAGAAAATCAAGGAACAGGGCGAGG
Organism: Muricauda brasiliensis; assembly: GCF_003057865.1. Lineage (NCBI taxonomy): Bacteria > Pseudomonadati > Bacteroidota > Flavobacteriia > Flavobacteriales > Flavobacteriaceae > Allomuricauda > Muricauda brasiliensis. The sequence goes on from NZ_QBTW01000001.1 coordinate 377,716, forward strand.
TATTTGGCGGTCAAAAAGTAGAGTCGCTTCCCGCTAAAGATAGAAAAGAGAAAGCAGCACAGTTGATGCCGCTTCTTCGTGGACTATGTTCTTCTGAAAACCGCATGATCGGCCATTTTACAGATGCAGATGTGGTCATGGAATACATCAATAGCAACGATTTGGAAAAATTGGCCCCAATGGGGACCTCTTGCCCGGATCACTTTTTGAGAACCAAAATACAACCGTTGGTATTGACTTTGGATGCCTCAGAAGATGTATCCAATGCAGAGGAAGTACTTAAAAAATTGGAGCCTGCCTTTGAGCAATACCGAAAAGAATACAAGGAATACTACGAGAACTGTAAGCATGATAACAGTCCTGCAATGAGGGATCCCAACCCCGTCATCATCATTTACCCAGGGGTGGGTATGTTCAGTTTCTCGAAAAACAAGCAGACAACCCGGGTAGCCAGTGAATTCTACATCAACGCCATCAATGTGATGCGTGGAGCAGAGGCCATTTCCGCCTACACTTCATTGCCTAGACAAGAGGCTTTTGATATTGAATATTGGCTATTGGAAGAGGCCAAGTTACAGCGTATGCCCAAGGAACAACCGTTATCAAGAAAAGTTGCCTTGGTCACCGGTGCAGGTGGAGGAATCGGTAAAGCCATTGCGGACAAACTTGCGGAGCATGGGGCCAATGTGGTATTGACGGACATTGCCGAGGACAGATTGAAAGAAGCCGTTGAAACCTACCCAAGAGACGTGGCCAGCTACGCTGTTTGTGATGTAACAAGTTCGGAGTCCATCGAAAATGCCTATAAAAGCGCATGTTTGGAGTTTGGCGGTGTGGACCTTGTGATCCACAGTGCTGGATTGGCCATTTCCAAACCTTTGGGAGAGACCACCGAAAAAGATTGGGACCTGCTTCAAAATGTACTGGTAAAAGGTCAATTTGAACTCTATAAGCAAGGTGTTGCCATTATGGAAAAACAGGACCTTGGTGGGGACATCATCAGTATTGCAAGTAAAAATGGACTGGTATCCGGGCCTAACAACGTGGGATACGGAACTGCAAAAGCAGCGCAACAGCACATGGTTCGATTATTGGCCGCAGAACTTGGCGGCAAAGGAATCCGTGTGAACACGGTAAACCCTGATGGGGTCATCGTGGGCAGCAAAATTTGGGAAGGCGATTGGGCCGAAGGAAGGGCCAAAGCCTACGGCATTAAAGTTGAAGACCTTCCTGCGCATTACGCCAAAAGAAATTTGCTCAACGAAATTATATATCCAGAAGACATCGCAAACGGTGTGTTCGCCTTTGTAGGGCTTCTGGATAAAAGTACTGGAAACATTATCAATGTGGATGGCGGCATGGCAAATGCCTTCACTAGATAGGTTTTGAGTTTAGTTATTTTTAATTCAAATTATCCGCAGGTCATCACATGGGCCTGCGGTTTTTAAAGATTAAATCATCCTATGATTATCAATAAAGAACAAATCGCATCACACAACCAGAACAACTTTGACAACCATGATCAAAGTTTTGATTTTTTGGCCAACCAGCTGTCCAAAAAAGGGTACGATGTTGAACATATATTAAAGAAAATCAGCGACTTTCAAGTAGCCATTCCGAGTTGGGCCTTAGGGGCCGGTGGAACACGTTTTGGTAGATTCTCCTACCATGGGGAACCTGGCACCTTGGAACAAAAAATCGAAGATGTTGGAATGCTCCATGCCCTTACGCAGTCGGCAGGGGCCATTTCCCTTCATATTCCTTGGGATGTTCCTGAAGATGCTGAAAAAGTTAAAAAACTGGCCAACGTCTTGGATCTTAAGTTCGATGCAATGAACTCCAATACCTTCCAGGACCAGCCCGATCAGGAGCATTCGTATAAATTCGGTTCACTTTGCAGCACCGACGAAAATGCACGTCAGCAGGCCATACAGCACAATATAGATGTCATCCGATTAGGGGAGAAATTGGGCTCCAAAAGTCTTACCGTATGGTTGGCGGACGGTTCCAGTTTTCCGGGACAGAACAATTTCCAGACCGTACTCAAGAACACACAGGACAGTCTACAGCAAATCTACAAGACATTGCCCGAGGACTGGAAGCTCTTTATCGAGTACAAACCTTACGAACCTTATTTTTACAGCACGGTGATCCAAGATTGGGGAACTTCCTTTATGTTGGCCAACGAATGTGGTCCAAAGGCCTATACCTTGGTAGATCTGGGACATCATTTGCCCAATACCAACATAGAACAGATCGTGGCCACTTTAATGATGAAGGGCAAATTGGGAGGATTCCATTTCAACGACAGCAAATATGGGGACGACGATCTTACCGTTGGAAGCATAAAGCCTTATTCCCTGTTCTTGATCTTTAACGAACTGGTCTACGGTATGGAGAACAATCCACAAAACCCGTACCCCGCCTGGATGATCGATGCCAGCCATAACCTAAAAGATCCTTTGGAAGATTTAATGCAATCGTTGGAAGCCATCAGGTCTTCCTATGCAAAGGCACTTCTTGTGGACCAAAAATCACTTCGTGAAGCACAAAAGAATCATGATGTCTCACAATGTCAAGAGATTCTCCAAGATGCCTACCATACCGATGTAAGACCATTATTGGAACGTGCCCGGATTTCAAAAGGAGGCGCTCTAAATCCATTGGACACGTACAGATATCTTGATATCCGCAAACAATTGATTGACGAGAGAGGCAAACACACCATGGCAACAGGATTGTAATTCATACTTTTATCTATGGCTAAAGAGGTAATCGCGATTTTTGATATAGGAAAGACCAATAAAAAATTCTTTCTTTTTGACCTTGACTTTAAGGAGGTCCATCGGGATTACACCTATTTGGAACCTATTGAAGATGAGGATGGCCACCCAACAGAAGATGTTGTAAAACTCCAAGAATGGATAAAAACTACTTTTCATAACATCTTAGAATCCAAGGATTATAAAGTAAGTGCCGTTAATTTTTCATCTTATGGTGCCAGTTTTGTGCACTTGGACGATATAGGCAAAGTGGTTACCCCACTCTATAATTATACAAAACCCATTCCGGAAGAAGTTATCGAACAATTTTACGATACCTACGGTCCGGAAATAGAAATTTGCAGGGCAACAGGAACTACAAAGGAAGGTATGCTTAATTCCGGCATCCAATTGTATTGGTTAAAACACCATAAACCGGACGTTTTTTCAAAAATCAAATATTCGCTTCATCTACCACAATATCTAAGCTATTTGTTTACAGGAATTCCGGTCAGTGAATATACCAGTGTTGGGTGCCATACCGCCCTTTGGAACTACGAAAAACAAGATTATCACGATTGGGTCTATAAAGAGAAGTTGCACAGGGTACTTCCTTCCATTGTAGATACGGGGACCAGTATCAACACCTACTTGATGGGCCACCAAATAAAGGTCGGCGTCGGAATTCACGATAGCTCATCGGCCCTTTTGCCGTATATAAGAAGTATCGATAAAAAATTCCTATTGCTCTCCACAGGCACATGGAGCATATCCCTAAACCCATTTTCAAAAGAACCTTTAACGGAAACGGACACCCGTTCCAATTGCATCAATTACATGCGGATAAACGGAGAGCCCGTTAAGGCCGCCCGTTTATTTTTAGGGAACGAGTACAACATCAAAATAAAGGAACTATCGGAGCTCTACGGGGTTGTAGAGGATTATCACAAATCGGTTGATTTTGATTCTGAATTGTACCACCGTCTCAAGGAGAATTTTTCTCATAAATTCCAATGGTCCAGTCTTGATGTTGGCGCTTTGGAAAATCTCGTTCCATTTGACTTTAATTCCTATGAAGAAGCCTATCACCAATTACTGATGGAGCTGGTGGAGTTGCAGATAGATAGTATCCAAAGGGCTATCGGAGAGGAGGCTATTGAGCAATTGTACATTGATGGAGGGTTTGCCAACAATAGAATTTTTGTGGAACTATTGGCACAGGGTTTTAACCATATGAAGGTGAAAACCACCGATGCCTCCCTAGGTTCGGCGCTTGGCGCGGCCATTGTCATATCCAATGTGGAACTGGACCAAAAATTCCTAAAAAAGAATTACGCATTAAAAAAACATAGACCCCTAATCACAAATTAATATGGCCCAAAGTTTCGATACCCGGTACCCTTCCGTCGATGACCTTAGGGAAAAAGCCAAGAAAAGAATCCCGCGTTTTGCTTTTGAGTATTTGGATGGTGGCTGCAACGAGGATGTGAACATTAAGCGCAACACCTCTGAGATTAGGGACATAACCCTAAAACCTACCTACATTAAGGACTTTAAGGGTGCCTCCATCAAGACCAAACTTTTCGGACATGAGTACGATGCCCCATTTGGCGTGGCCCCGGTTGGTCTGCAGGGATTAATGTGGCCAAATTCACCAGAAATCCTTGCTAAAGCTGCACATAAGCATAACGTACCCTTTATATTGAGCACCGTGACCACCATGGACATTGAAAGGGCCAGTGAGCTGACCGAGGGCAAAGCCTGGTTTCAACTTTACAATCCGGCGGAAGATGCCGTAAGGTTCGATATCATCGACAGGGCCGCTGCATCCGGTTGCCCCGTTTTGGTATTGCTGTGCGACGTCCCCACTTTTGGGTACCGCCCGCGTGACTTTAAAAACGGATTGGCATTGCCACCTAAAATGACCATGGCCAATATTCTACAGGTTTTGGGCAAGCCCAGTTGGGCCATGCAGACCTTAAAATATGGCATTCCCACTTTTGAGACACTAAAACCATATACCCCAGAAGGACTGAATCTTAAGCAATTGGGCAAATTTATGGACAAAACTTTTTCAGGTCGTTTGAACGAGGAGCGTATTAAACCGATAAGGGATAGATGGAAAGGAAAATTGGTCCTGAAAGGTGTGGCATCCGAAGAGGATACCGAACAGGCCATCCGTTTAGGGTTTGATGGCATCATTGTTTCCAACCATGGGGGAAGACAGTTGGATGCCGGTGAATCCACCATTGCCCCTTTGACGCGAATAGCTGAAAAATATAAAGATCAAATAACCATAATGATGGATAGCGGTATGCGCTCAGGCCCCGATATGGCACGTTGCCTTGCACGGGGAGCGGAATTCACGTTCATGGGGCGTTCTTTCATGTACGGTGCCGCAGCCATGGGAAACAAAGGAGGCGACCATACCATGACCATCCTTAAGGTACAACTACAACAAATTATGGATCAATTGTGTTGCGAGAACATTGAAGACCTGCACAAGCACCTGATCTAACAAACTTGCACATAAAAATTAACGAACAAACCAAACCTATATGAGCCAATATAACATCGATGAAGAAGTTGAAGAAATAGCTGGTGGAGAATATGAAAGACAGCCCGTTCCACAATCCAAATTAAAAAGTTGGAAAAGCTTCTTGGGCATGTATGCCGGTGAGCATGCCGCAGGTACCGAATTCGTGATTGGCCCTTTGTTTTTGACCACGGGGGTAAGTGCTTTTGACCTTATTGTGGGACTGCTTTTAGGAAATCTTCTGGCCGTGCTCAGTTGGAGGTTCTTGACGGCAGAAATAGCCGTAAAGTATCGTCTTACCCTATACTATCAATTGGAAAAGATTGTTGGAAAAAAATTGGTCATTGGATATAATCTGGCCAATGGGATTCTCTTCTGTTTTCTTGCCGGCGCCATGATCACCGTTTCGGCCACGGCCGTTGGAATTCCCTTTGACATGGAAATGCCAAAATTGACGGACACCATGCCCAACGGTATTACATGGGTCGTTATCGTATTGGTCATAGGGGCCGTAATTTCGTTAATTGCAGCAAAAGGATACGAGACCGTTTCAAAAGCGGCCAACTATATGTCCCCTATCATTGTATTGGCATTCTTGGCCAGTGGCATCGTGGCGTTGCGTAACCTTGATGTAAACAGCTTTTCCGACTTTTGGAACATTTGGGGCGAAGGTGGAGAACCTTTTCCCGGGCAGATAAAATATACTTTTTGGCATGTTACCATTTGGTCTTGGTTTGCCAATGCTGCGATGCACGTAGGCATGTCCGACCTTTCGGTATTTAGGTTTGCGAAAAAGGCCAGCTCGGGTTGGACCACCGCAGCTGGTATGTACGTAGGGCATTATATGGCGTGGATCGCAGCCGCATTGCTGTACGCCGTTTACCTTAAATCCCCAGAAGCTCAGGCCGCATTGGCCGGAGGAAGTGCTCCCAATGTTGCACCCGGCCCATTGGCCTACAACGCCTTGGGAATTTTTGGTGCCATTGCCGTGGTCTTGGCAGGATGGACAACGGCCAATCCGACCATTTATCGGGCCGGTCTGGCTTTCCAGGCCATTATACCAAAAACATCCACATTTTGGGTAACCATCATTGCGGGCAGTGTGGCCACGTTGGCCGGACTATTCCCTGCCTTTGCCATGAAACTATTGGATTTTGTAGCGCTTTACGGGTTTATATTGGCACCTATGGGAGCCATAATTGTGTTTGAGCACTTCTACGGAGAAAAGGCCAACATCATAATAGATTATGCCGAAAAAATGAACGTAAAATTTAACAGGGCCGTATTCTGGGCCTGGGCCATCAGTTTTGGACTATGTTATTTTATCTCGGTGACCTTTGATGTCTTTTTATCCTTTATGACCTTGCCCGCTTGGTTATTGTGCGGCGTGCTGTTCTTGGCGATGTCCAAAAAACGAAGCTAAAAACACTTTGATTACGAAAGAAAATTAAAAGAAGTATCTATTGCAAAAGTAACTGCACTAACTTTTGAATCTATAAATATAAGGAGCCCTATTCTGGGCTCCTGTATATTTTTTGCCCAGTCGTTCCAATACATCAAGGCCCAATATTTTCTTTTGAAAATTGTTCATGGGGAATTCCTTGTCATAAACGGCTTCATAAAGTTCCTTTACTTCCCGCATGGTAAATTCATCAGGAAGAAGATTGAAACCGATCAATTTCTCATCAAGGTTTTGTCGAAGGGATTTATGGGCCTCACCAACAATCTCATTATGATCATGCGTCATTTCTGGCAAGTCCTCTATGCTCACCCACTTTAGAAATTCCTCAAACTCTCCTATTTTAGGGTCCACCCTGTTCAAATCCACCAAGGCGTAATAGCCAATACAAACAAAACGATTTGTTACCCAATCAATGGCCTCATCATCGAATTTTTTAGGATCAAAATCCTTTAGTCCGGCCCTTACCATTTCCCTATACCCACTTCCAATGATCCTATCAGGACCTCCGAAGGCCCTAAACTGCTCTAAATAAATATTGTCCAATCCCGTCCTTTCCATTAGGATTCGCGAAGCGGCCTGATCGATACTTTCTGTTTGGAGAATGTAGCCCCCAGGAAGGCTCCATAAATCCTTTCCATAACTTAGCTTGGAGATCAACACCTTTAATTCTTTGTTTTTATACCCAAAGATCACACAGTCAATCGATAGTTGTGCAATATAATCCCCTGTTCGAAACTTATCCATAATTATGCTATTGAGGCAGCCTGTACATATACAAAAGTACTATTAGTTATGCGGCATAACGATGCTACACTATCACAATTTAAACCTATTATCTTTTATTTAGAAAATAAAATGTATATTTATCATGCACACAAAACTAAACAAAGTAATCATGAAGCACTTTTTTCAACTTCAGGAATACACTTTGGGCAATATACTGCATCTGTTCCAAAAGTATTCCCTGTTTTTTCTTGGACTTTTCCTCTGTTCATCCATCTATGCCCAGAACGATTCCATTGCCATCATCAAGCTACTTGAAAAAGAAGGGCTTACCTGGCGTATGGGCGACAAGGAGGCCCATGCCGATTGTTGGAGGGAGCGACCTTACAGCCGTATATTGGTATCCACTGCGGATGGACGTACAATCGATGTTCCCACAAAAACGATTATAGACCCACCATCGGAAATGCTGGGCAAGGGCGGGTTTGCCTTCCATACCAATCACAAAATGCGAATTGACAAAAATATTGCCTGGGTAGCACACGATGAAGTTTTGGTCGGTACAGATGGTAAGGAGACCCTTTCCAATGAAGTACGGTTTTTGGAAAAATTTGATGGCGATTGGAAGTTGGTAGGACAGTCGAACCACTTTTACAATCATCCACCAGAAAACAAAATCGACACCACCAGTTATATTCAAACAGTGGATATTGAAACCGGTAGAATAGAGACGGTTCTCACTATAAACAATCACTTTGAAGCACCTAACTGGCATCCTGATAATTATTTGATTGTTAACAGCAAAGGGAAATTGTACACCTTGGACCTCGAGACAAAGGATTTACAACAATTGGACACCGATTTTGCCGACCAGAGCAATAACGATCATGGAATTTCCCCAGACAACCAATGGTTGGCCATTAGCCACAACGATGTAAACGACCCCTCGCCAAAGGCTTATAAGTCGGCTATTTATGTGCTGTCTATTGAAGGTGGTAAACCTAGAAGGGTCACCTCGGAAGTAATGTCCTTTTGGCACGGTTGGTCGCCCGATGGAAAACGATTGGCCTATTGTGCCGAGCGAAACGGTAATTACGATGTGTATTCCATAAGCGTTGATGGCGGCAAAGAAAAAAGATTGACCACGGCCGAAGGTTTGGACGATGGCCCGGACTATTCGCCCGATGGAAAGTACATCTACTACAACTCCTACAAATCTGGTCATATGCAGATATGGCGCATGAACACCAATGGCAAAAAACAGGAGCAGTTGACCTTTGACGAAAACTCAAATTGGTTCCCGCACCCATCTCCTGATGGAAAATGGATTGTGTATATTGCATACACTTCTGACCAAAAACAAAACCATCTATTTGGAAAGCAGGTCAAACTAAGGTTGATGAACGTTGAAACAAAGGACATAAAGGATATTACACCGGTTTTCTTTGGTGGACAAGGCACCATAAATGTCCCCTCTTGGAGTCCAGACAGCAAAAAATTGGCCTTTGTAAGCTATTCCGTCAACTAAAAAACCTCTAATTATCAAAGCACATGAAAAACAACAATCAAAACAAACGACGAAAATTTTTACGGCAAATCGGGGCCACAACTTTGGCCTCAGCAGCCACACCATTTGCATCCTTTGCGGCAAAGGCTAAAGCTGAGGAACGCATTTTAAGATATGACCGAACATTTTCCAATAACGATACGGTACGAATCGGTGTTATCGGATACGGTGTACAGGGCCATTTTGATCTAAGAACTGCCCTACAGGTTCCCGGTGTTGAACTTGCCGGTATCTGCGATATTTATAAAAGTAGATTGGTACGGGCCCAAGAAGAGTTCGGAAAGGACCTATTTGTCACTAGAAGCTACAAGGACCTTTTGGACAAGGAAGATATTGATGCCGTTCTTATCTGTACTACCGATGTATGGCACTCCCAAATTACATTGGATGCCCTTGCCAAAGGCAAGCACATTTACTTGGAAAAACCGATGATGCACAAAATTGAGGAAGGTTACCCAATGATGAAAGCCGCGGACAAATCCGGTAAAGTTTTTCAGGTGGGGAGCCAACGAGTGAGCAGCGTGGGCTATGCAAAGGCCAAAGAGCTTTTGGCGGCCGGTGAAATTGGCGACCTAAATATGGTACAAGCTGCCTGGGACCGCCAAAGTTCCATAGGGTCTTGGGAATACACCATCCCGGATGATGCCAGTGCGGAAACCACAGATTGGGATACATTCACAGAGGTTACGGAAAAAATGGAGTTCGATGCAAAAAAATTCTTCTGGTGGAGAGCATATAAAGAATTTGGAACAGGTGTGGCCGGTGACCTCTACATTCATTTATTGAGCGGCACACATTTCATCACTAATTCCAAAGGACCGGAAGATATCTACAGTACCGGACAGTTCAGCTATTGGAACGATGGTAGGAACATGCCCGATGTGATGTCCGGTGTAATGCAATACCCAAAAAGCGAAGAGCACCCGGCGTTTCAATTAAACCTACGGGTAAACTTTATCAGTGGTACGGGAGGTCAAGAAGTTATCCAATTGATAGGCTCCGAAGGCACCATCACCATAGACCGTAATGATATTATTGTCAGTTACAGCAAAATGCCCGAGGCTCCAGGTTTTGGAGGATACGATTCCGTATTCACCTTTCCGGAAGCTATGCAAGAGCGCATGAAGGCCGAATATAACGCCAAATGGACGGAAGCACAGCAAAAAAGACATCCAAAAGGCGACGTTATCCACAAAGCGCCAGATGGCTATAGCGACCATTTAGATCATTTTACCAATTTCTTTGATGCCATAAGAGACGGTAAAAAGGTGGTGGAAGACGCGGAGTTTGGTTTTAGGGCCGCTGCACCTGCCCTAGCCTGCAATACCAGCTATTTTGATAAGAAGATTATGCACTGGGATCCCCTTAAAATGAAATTGGTATAAAATAATTTCCCCACCATCTTTTGGAAAGAAAAAGGAGGCAATAGGATAGTTTTTCATTGGTATCTCGGATTGTTTTATCATTGTTTGGATTAGCCTATTGTCTTCACCAAAAGTTATTTTTATACTAAAAACCTTAACTAAGGTTTGTTGCTTTTCAACTTATTGATACATTTACATGTTTCAATATATTATAGCATTTTGAACTTAAAACAAATAGAACGGATTTCGAAAGCGCTCAGTGATGTTAATCGCTTAAAAATTGTCCAGGCCATCCAGTCTTGCGATGGCAAACTGGAATGCAGTACTATCACCGCCTCTTTGAACCTATCGCAGCCATCCGTAAGCCATCACATAAAAAAATTGGTAGATGCCGATTTGATAGAGCCCCAAAAAGAAGGTAGGTTCTACTTTTATACCCTAAACCATGAGGTTATGGAAAGTTATTTGTCATCACTCAAAAAGCTATAATTTTTATTTCAAAAATATATCGATACATATAAATATATGGATTCAAAAAAAATTGCGTATTCTATTTTAGAATTGGCTGTTCTCCCAAAAGGAAGCACCATTAACCAAGTATATAAAAATACGGTGGCATTGGCCCAAAAAGCGGAAGGGTTGGGCTATGAAAGAATGTGGTTTGCCGAACATCATAATATGCCCGCTATCACCAGTAGTTCTCCCGAAATATTGATTGGACACGTGGCGCAGGCCACCACATCCTTACGTTTAGGTTCTGGTGGAGTAATGCTACCCAACCACTCCCCTTTTGTGGTTTCCGAACGCTTTGGCACCTTGGCCAATTTATTTCCAAACCGTATTGACCTTGGCCTGGGAAGGGCTCCAGGGACCGACCAGCCTACCGCGAGAGCCATAAATACAGGGTTTATAGAGGCCACCCATTCGTTTCCAAAAGATATTGAACAGATTCAACAGTATTTTTCGCCCTCCAACAAAGATTCAAAAATTAGGGTTCCGCTGGCCGAGGGAATGGATGTACCCATTTATATTTTAGGCTCAAGTACCAGTAGCGCCCGATTGGCCGCCCAAAAAGGATTACCCTATGCCTTTGCGAGTCATTTTGCCACGGCACAGCTCTTCAATGCGCTTGAAATTTACAGAGACCAGTTTCAACCTTCCGAAGCCTTGCAAAAACCTTACGTTATTGCTGGGATCAATGCAGTGGTCGCCGATACGGATGAGGAAGCCGAGCGTTTATACACTTCGGCTCTAAGAATGGTCATAAATATATTGTCCGGCACGCAAACGCAGTTTATAGAACCTCCTACGGAGATGAGCACTAGTTTACAGGAGGTACGACAGCATCCTGCCATTATGCAAATGACTCGCTACAGTTTTGTTGGAAGCAAGGAAACCGTAAAAAAGCAGGTAGAAAAATTTATTGGGCAAACCCAGGTCGATGAAGTAATTGTCTCTTCCATGATGTATGATAGCGATGACCGTATAAAATCGGCAAGATTGTTCGCTGAGATTATGAAGGACATTAACGAAAATGCCGTAATTGCCAAAACATCATCTTCATTGTAGTTTTTTGGCCATGAATAGCTTTCCTTCTTTATAACGTATACTGAAACCAACCATTAAAAAACAAGCATCAATAGCCGGCATTCCAAAGAGAACGTATGAAAAGATTGATCAAAATTGACAAATTTGTGGTAGGTATAATCCTCGCAATACTACTAGCCTACTTTTTCCCTGGTCTTGCCAATAGGGAAAGTGCAGTTCCCTTAGATACTATTTCAGGAATCGGGATATCGCTCATTTTCTTTTTTTATGGACTAAAACTCAATCCCGAAAAAATAAGGCACGGATTAAAAAATTGGCGTTTGCACATTATGGTGCAATCCTTCGTTTTCCTAATTTTCCCATTATTGGTGATTATTTTCTACCCACTGTTCAAGTCGAGTGATTATTTACATATCTGGCTTGCCTTCTTGTTTATGGCCGCACTCCCCTCTACCGTTTCCTCCTCGGTGGTGATGGTTTCCATTGCAAAGGGGAATATTCCTGCGGCAATTTTCAATGCAAGCATATCAGGATTGATCGGCATTGTGGTAACGCCACTGTGGATGGGCATTTTCTTGGAACATCAATCAGGTGATTTTAGCCTATTGGATGTCTATACCAGTTTGATATTACAGATTCTATTACCCGTATTTCTTGGATTGTTACTACATCGATATTTGGGCGGGTTTGCTACACGATATAATGGTTATCTGACCCTTTTTGATAAGTTGGTGATTCTATTGATCATATATAAAAGTTTTGTGCACTCTTTTGAAGATGGAATATTTGACTCGGTGAAATTGGAGCAACTGGTCCTAATCTACTCAGGTGTACTTGTCCTATTCTTCTTGATTTACTTTGTCATAGGCCGGGCTTCCAAACTACTTAAGTTTTCTACAGAGGACACCATTACAGCACAGTTTTGCGGCACCAAAAAATCCTTGGTACATGGAACCGTTTTCTCGAGTATCTTGTTTCCCGCTTCTTTTTCGATAGGGATAATTTTATTGCCGTTGATGCTTTTTCACGTGACACAGATTTTCATCATCAGTATTGTTGCCAGTAAAGTCTCCAAACGTAATGATACTGGGGAAATAGTCTCCTCTAATCAATAAAACAAACAGCACGGCATAAAGCGTAACAACCACTTTTTGGGGTAAACAGGTTGCCATTTAATCAATGGAGTCTTGATTCGTGGAATCAGTCTTTATGGCGGTACTATCTGTTGCTTTATCGGATTCGGACCACTCCTTGTACTTTTCCATTCTTTCGGTTTGACTTTCTTTGACCTCCCTTAGCTCCTCTCCCTGTTTTGGGTGATTCAATTTTTTTTCCCGGCAGGAAGTGGCAAGAGCCATCAAAATGGATAATGCGAGCAATAAACCATACTTTTTCATCATTTTGTTTTTTAGGATTCTACAGAAAAATAATATGTCTTTCTCTTGAACATGGTTGTTATCCGTTCGAAAATTATCTTGATTCAAATGAACATATAAACTACTGTTAATCAATTAGAAATGAATCAATTTTTTCTTGGAAAAAGCAACTATTCCCTTTCAATCTCCAGTACCTTGAAACGGTAACAAGAGCTGGATGTTTCCAGTTTTATTTTAAATGAAATATTAATAAAAAAACACATTATGAAAACTTTGAAAACAATAACCGTATTGGCAGCTTTTTTAGTTGCTTTCGGAACTTTTGCCCAAAACAGCAAGGACAAACAAATTATTGAAGATGCCAAAAAGGCTAAAAAACAGCTCATTGCAAAAGATGCTGGACTTAAAAAGTTCTTTGAGACATCCACAGGGTATGTAATTTTCCCAAATGTTGGTGAAGGTGGATTTATCTTAGGAGGTGCTTCGGGAAACGGAGTGGTATATGAGAACGGGAAGAAAGTAGGAATGGCCGACATGAAAAAGATTGATGTCGGGCTCCAAGCAGGAGGCCAGGCTTTGACCGAAGTTATCTTTTTTGAAACAGAAGACGCTTTAAACGAGTTTAAAACCGGAAGCTATGCTTTTTCGGGCGACCTTTCTGCCATTGCTGTAAAATCCGGAGTTTCCAAAAACGCAGATTATGACGATGGCGTGGTCGTATTTGCCATGCCTAAAGCGGGACTTATGGCAGATGCCTCTATCGGTGGGCAGAAATTTGAATATGTTCCTTTTCAATAGGATGTAACACATAGCTATCAAAAAAGGTCGGTATTTCTACCGACCTTTTTTTTACCTAGAATCAAACTTATGGTTTGATCTTGGCATCCGAATATACGTTCTATAAGTTCACAAATCCTTTTTCACCGGAACTGGAGGACACATTGCTTTCCTCGGCATTAAAGAAAGGTACTAACTTACTGTTCTCGTTATCCCAAAAAAAGGCATTTTCCATATTAACACTAATAAGTGTAAGGTCGGGGTCTTCCTTACCTTCGAACCAATTGAGCAAATGATGGTTCCATAATTCTTCTTTTTTTTGTTCGGATATAATATGTGTGGCATTTCCAAAAATGGACAAGTATTGCTGCTTGTTATCATCGTTATAGATTATCTGAACACGGTTGTCTTCCTCGATATCCATAAAAAGTCCACTATCCTTGGAAACAAAGAACCAAAGATCTCCTTTTTCATCCATTTGTTGAACGGTCATCGGGCATACCGAAAATGGTATGGTATTTAAATTACTGGCCATCATCACAGTTTTCTGTTCATCTATCAAAGTCCGTACTTTTCGGAGGCCTTCCTCATTCTTCATATAATTTCTCTTGTTCATAGTTTTTGTTTTTATGTATTATTGATTCAGTTATATCATCCGGCCAAAAAGTGTTTTTATCATATTTTCTTTTACTGGCCTTGCTCCGACCATCATCCTAAACTTTAGTTTGGTCATTGTATATGGATAATTTCATAAATCTAACCGAAATACAACTGTTGGCTTTGCTCTTTAGATAAGATGTTGGACGTAATCAATTAAATCGCGATATTCCCATTCTCGATTCAATGTGTTCACATTCATGATTTTGCCGACATACATCCACCATATACGGCAATCTTTCAATCAGTAACGTCAAAAAGTCCGTCGTCTGTGCTTTATATTAATGATGAACGGTACTGGGAAGCGGTACTATCCAAATGAATTTTTAACCTTTAAAAAAATAGTTATGAGTATTGCAGATAAAAGAAAATTTAAACGAAAAGTAAAACAGAATAATCCAACAAACCCTACTGGTAACACCAATATCGATACGAACAAATTTGATATTGATGAGAATACTATTAAAAAACAGCAGAATAAAGAATAATAAAAATAACTGTTAGTAGGTTAAGAAAAAAGCTCTCGTAAAGAGAGCTTTTTTTAATGGTAATAAGTCCCGCAAGGATACTTTAATAATAAATGGATAACATAGTTATGTTATGAATATATAGAGATACAACATTAATGTTGTAATTATTTTATGCTGAAATAGCAAAGCTTCTCTGTTTGTCCTTATACTCTTTGGGACTACAGTTATATTTTGCTTTAAAGATTTTTGAAAAATAACTTCTACTGATAAAACCAATGCTGTAAACAACCTCGGAGATGTTCATATCGGTGGTCTTGATTAGATTCTCTGCCAATCGTACCCTAACATCCCTTATATAGTCCGTTACCGTGGTTCCGTGCATCATTTTAAAGCCCTCTTGCAATTTGGAAGGCGATAAACCTCCTTTTTTACAGAGATATGCTACAGATAGTTGTTTTTCGGGATAGTTGTTGATAAAGACGGACAATTCCCTTACAACCTCTCTTTCCTTTTTGGTCAATGAAGATTCTTGTACCGTCGCATTCTTAAGGTCATCGGAATGCTGCTGAATCTCTAGGGCCAAGATTAAATGCACCAATCCTTCAATCATTAGTTTTCTTGCAATTCCGGTCACGGATACGGTGTTTATTTGACGTACCTTTTCCGCTACTTTTAGGTTGTAAGAACCTATGTATGCAAAATTGTCCACAACATTATTCTTAAAGAACAGTTTTTGTAGCTCATGGTTTAAATGATTTTCGTTTCCCGCTCTTTTGGTAGGACTCACAATAACAAGTATCATTTTAAGGCGCATGTCCTTCTCAAAATAGAGAACATTGTCCTGTAACGTTTTGCTTGTTAGGATACCTGTCTGAAAATTTTCCAATTCATGTCTTTCGCCATTGGGTCCAAAGCTGTGCGACACTTGACCTTGTGAGCAATAGGCAAAACAAATTGGGGTATATTGGGTAGAACTGGCCACTAACATAACATCTTCCGTGAATTCCATGTCAAACTCCATGTAGGATATGCCTCCTTTAAAAGAAATGCCTTTTATGAGACCTTGCCCTAATGGATTGTCTATTTCGAGAATATGCTCCTCCGCATCATGTGTTAGGTTACCTGCAAAATCTGCTTGCAATTGTTCGAATACTTGATGGATTTTTGCTGTTTTTAGGGATATCGTTTTCATGGCTTATTGTGTTTTAGGTTGTTTTTTTCTATTACTGATTGATAATGAAAAATCTTGTTTTGTAAAGATCATCAACCAAGCCACAAACTATTTTATACAACTTTTGGATTCTGTTATAGAACTTTTTGATATGCCCGGAAATAGTGTTAAAAAGCTCTTAAACAAGTTTTTTGATAGAGTTTTTGAATGTGTTTCAGACTAAACAGGCAGGTAGATGGTAAAAACGCAGCCTTTGCCTTTCTCACCTGAGGCTTGGATATAGCCATGGTGGTTTTCGACTATTTTTTTACAAATGGCCAATCCTATGCCCGTGCCGGAATATTGGTTTTTGGAGTGAAGACGTTGAAACACTTCAAATATTTTCTTTGCATTGGTGTCATCGAAGCCTATCCCATTATCGGAAAAAGTTATTTTAAAGCAATATTTGGAAGGTTTCAAGAACTCTTCAGCAATCTGGTCATTGCCAACCATTTCAGATGCAACCCTTATCTTGGGAGCCACTTTGGGATTTCGATATTTTAAGGAATTGGACACCAAATTGCCGAAAAGTTGCTCAAGTTGGAAGCCTACTCCATGTACCATGGGCAGATTATCCCAAACAATTTCTGCATCCTCAGCCTTAATACGTTCTGCATTTTCTTCGCTGACCTTTTTCATAACACTGTTCAGGTCGACTACCTCAAAATCATCGTGGGTACTATCTATTCGAGAATAGTTCAATAGGTTACGGATCAAGGATTGCATCCTGGCCGCTACTTTGTCTATTCTATCAAAATATACTCTTCCCCTCTCGGACAATTTATTTTTTTCCTCCCCATCAATACGGGATATAAACATTTGGATTTTTCGCAAGGGCTCCTGTAAATCATGGCTTACCACCCTATTGAATGACTCCAGCTCCACATTGCTACGCTCTAGTTCAAAATTCTTTATCCGCAATGTATTTTCTGCAGCTATCTGGTCGGATACGTCCTGTACTACACCGATCATTACAGTTCTACCATCCTTTTGTATAAACTGGCCCTTGGTACGTATGTGTTTTACTTCTCCGCTTTTAGATATGATTCTGTATGTATGGTCCCGTGGTTCTTTTTTTGCCCTATGCCATTCCCCGTATTCATCATATTGCTTCAAATCGTCCGGATGCACAAAACTCCTGTATCGTTCCAGTGATGGTTTAAACTCGTTTGGTTCGCACCCCAATATTCGGTAGTAGTTTTCGGATATTTCTGCCTCCCCTGTATCTAAATACCATGTATAACTTCCAATTTTTGCCACCTTCTTGGCCTCGGACATAATAAAGTTCTGAACTTCCAGTTCTTGGTTGGCCCTTAGTAGTTTTTCCTTGGCATTGTACTCCTCTGTATTGTTTCGCACTACTTCCAATATTCCCCCATCCATTGCCCTAACAAAGGTGTGGAACCAAAATTGTTGGCCCTCCACAGTAACCTGACGTTCGAAATCTATGGTCTTGTTTTCAAGAAAACAATCTATCATTCGATGCAGTTCGTTGTTCTTGAGAATAAACGGAAAAACCTCGGTTATCGGCTTTCCGAGAAGTTCATCTGGTTCTAGGTTCAAATAGTCCCTGTTGCATATATTGGCAAAGGCTACCCTAAAATCGATTACCTTTGCATTGGAATCGTAAATGGGCTCATAATAGTTCATGATGTTATCGGTACTCTGAACAATGTTCTGCAACAAAGCCTCAGAGGTTTGAATTTTATTTTTATGCCTCCGTAACCTGAAAAATGCTATAGTGAACATAACAATGGAAAACAGGGCAAGGAACAATGTGGTTAGCGGCGTAAGAAAGGTAAGCCTCCTATAGGTCACCAATTTGTCCTGAAGAAAGTTCTCGTTATTCGCCAGCATATTCCTCTTGAATCCCCTAAGCTTTTTTAGGATGGAAGCTGCTCTCTCCACATACACCATGGCGGTTGAATCTGCCTCCATTGGTTTTACCTTACCGTGTAATGCAGTCAGGGTCGTATGTAGGCTATCCTTTAACTTTGAGACCGTATCCAAATTTCTCCGATGGTAGGGCATCTCCTTGACCAGTCCATACAACCTATCAAAGGTTCTATCATTCTGCAACTTATGGTCTATGTATGATTCTTCAAAAGTTGAATCCTTTAAAATCACAGATCTGAACTCTGCAGACTCCATCAAGTCATATTGGGTGAACAACTTATTTACTTCTTTGTCCACCGTTAAGGAATGGGATACCATCTCTGCGGAAACCTCCAAATCCCTTATCTGTTTGAACAATACGGTGGTAATAAAAAGAAGCAATACTATGGCCAATGCCAAGGCGATTCTGTCCACTACGGGTGATTGGGCTATGCGACGAAAAATCTTAAAATCCATTAGTAGTTGCAGTAACCTATTTTAAGGTTTTATTATAAGTAGCATATAATTAAAACATATGCTGCTCAATTTTGATCACAATCGCAACAAAAAATTATCCCGATTGAGGTTAGAGGTATGGTACTGCCAATTGATCTGCAAAACCTTCTCTATGGAATCCCTCAATTTACTAAAGTTATTGGGCTTGTTCAAATAAACATTGGCTCCATTGACAAAAGTTTCCTCAATATCGTTTTCGGAACATGAAGTTGAATATATGGCAATGCACACATCATTGAGTTTTGGATTTGAACGAATCTCCTTTAAACACTGCATTCCATTTTTTATGGGCATGTTCAAGTCCAAAAAAATCAAATTCGGTAGAATAATGTTCGGAAGGTTCAGATAGTCCATCAATTCCTGTCCATCGCTCAATAATGATAGTTTTGTCCGGATGGAAATATCCTCAATAGCTTCTTGGAAAAACAAGCGGTCGTCCTCATCATCATCGGCAAGGGCTACATTTAAAATCTGTTTGCCTGAATTGGCAGGAATTTTATTCATATAGTTTGTTGTATTCTAGTACCCCTTCGTCTTTCCAATATTTCTTGAAACTTGGTAGGTGTCAATCCCGTTATTTTCTTAAACTGTCCGGACAAGTGCGCTACACTACTATAGTTTAAACGATAGGCTATTTCTGTTAATGTTAGGTCGGTGTCGGCCATAAGGTCTTTGGCATGGTCAACTTTTCTGAGAATCACAAAATTCTCTATTGATGTATAGGTTGTTTCAGAAAAAAGATTGGAGAGATAGGTATAGGAATAGTTCAATTTATCGGCAAGATACTCGGAAACCTTTTGCGATTTCAACCGATCATCTTCCAACATTTCGTTTATGGTATTTTTTATTCGTTGCACCAAGGCTGTTTTCTGGTCGTTCAGGACATAAATACCATATGCATTCAAATTATTGAACAATTCCTGCATCTCTTCATCGGAAATTGCCCGCTTTATCTCTATCTCACCTGTACCATGAAGCACGTGAGGAATATTCAATTTATCCAATTGCTCCTTTAAAATGGTTTTACAAGTGATATTTAAATCATATTTGACACTAATTTTCATCTTTCTCTTGCATAATTTGGCAAAGTCTCTTTAAGGCCAGGGCAAGCCATTGCAAGTATAGACTAAATTTAAATAATTATTTAACACAATTGCGGTGTTTTTGGCCAATATTGAACTTACCGTATAGAGGGAGGGAAGATGTCTTGAAGTCCTATTTAATAATTTAATACACTATGTTTACTGAAAATACATCTGTTCATCGGAACTAATGTTCACACCATACATTTTAGAAGAAAAATAAGTAGTGTAAGTATGGTAACGTATTATGGGAAGGTTTTGATGATACACTATTATAGTTAAATGAGGGGTTTAGAAATCAATGCTTGCCTTATCGGAAACATTCTCTTCAGGGATAGCCTTGAAGAATTCAGCAGCATCCAGATCGGCATTGGGGCCATACCCTAATAAATGGGTACCCTTTTTTCCATCATTGGTTTCCAAAACATATAAAATCGACATATCCGAAGGGTTGCTCATTCCTTCATAACGATGATCAGCAACAATATGGATGTCATTCGGTGAATAGGTTGTTTTGGAATCGGAAGCAATCAATTTTCCTTCCTCGAACCTAAAATTGGCAGTATATCCCTTTTCCTGATATGCTTTTATATAATCCTTTTCATGTTTTGCGTTTTCATTTTCCATACCTCATGTCATTTTCATCAAATATGAGAAAATACAACTATTTTAGTTGACACAGAAACTAACATTCTTGACCCATTTAAAAAATAAAATTGGCACATAATTGAAAAATATACGTAATTAACAGTTTAAAACTAAATAATAGTGTCTTTGGCAATCTTCTTTTTACAAGTTGATAATAGCCCGGCCATAGCCTAGCCATACAGATTATAGCAATGAGCGTTACATTTGAAATACGTGATACGGACACCAAAGAATTCATCAACGACCTGGCCGATAATCTTAAAATAGGGGTCGAGGAAGAAAACAACGAACACTGTATACGGTTACCGTCCAAATTGGGTTCCGGATTTATTAAGGGTACTTGTTTTGAAAACGGAGTGGGTGTTTTGGAATTTGATTTCCGCCTAAAAAAAGAGCTGGTACTGGAATTAAAAAAAGGATTGGTACACCCTTTAAAATTGATTTTTAACAGAGAGTGCCCAATTCTGCATAAGTTTGAAGGAACCGATGGTGAGCATGAAATACAACGATTGGAGAACGCTATTTTATCGAGCACGCCACACAACAACCATATATTCCGTTTTCCTGCCAATCAACCCATTTGTGTTTATAGTTTGGAGATCAACAGGAAACTTTTTGAGGATAAGATCAGTGAATTTCTTTCCGAAATGAATACAGATTTGATGGATCTCTTCCGTGACCTGAACGGTACCCAACTGTTTTATCACAAGTCCCATTACAGTCTGGAAATTGCAAAGTTTATGGAAGAATTTACAGAGTGTGATCTAACTGATTTTATGAAGACTGTATATCAGGAAGGCAAGGCATATGAAATACTTTCACATCAGTTACAACAATATCTAGATGATCTGAACGGGTCTGGGGAACATAAAATACTAAGGCAGGCCACCTTGGCCAAAATTGAAAAAGCTGCGGAAATAATCCATGATGAACTCAACAGAATGGACAATATTGTCAGTTTGGCAAAAAGAGTGGGACTAAACCAAACCACATTACAGCTTGGGTTCAAACGGCTTTACAATGCATCGGTAAACGAATACATCCGAAATTACAGGATTGAAAAGACCAAAGAATATCTGGAAAATACCGATATGAACATTACTGAAATAAGTTATAAGGTAGGGATAAATTCCAGAAGCTATCTTTCCAAGCTCTTTAAGGAAAAGTACAATATCACACCAAAAGAATACCACACTCAGGTCAAAAATGGCCATTCAAAATAATTTTACCATTTTGATTTAACCTTTCTTATGCGATTTTTATGATTGTGCAATCTTCCCCAATCTTTTTATGATGTTTAGGTCATTGGAGATTTTGTTCATTTGTTGCCGAATAATTGCCTCTAGGCTGGAAGGCAAATCTATTTCCTGCAATACTTCCCTATAACAATCAAGTGCTGCTCCCTCAGCCAATATCGCTTCCCCAAAAACAGACTCATTTCTGTTCATGGAAAAATCCATCCATCCCTGTTGCAATGTTCCTGCAGACCCTACGTTTTCCTTTATTTCTTGATTGAACTTCATCATCTCTATTTTCAGCTCATGCCCAAAATGACAGCGTTCCTTCGCCTTTTCTAAAAAAAAGTTTTTTAAAGAGGGACTATCGGCCAATTTCCCTACTCTTTCGAATCCGTTTTCGGCTCCGTATATTTTTTCCAGAAGATCATTAAGTTTCTTCCCCAGTAATTGCGAATAGTCCATTTCCTTTTGATTTTAAGATTTAGGGATGGCTTTATCGGGGGGAGCAAGAATTCATCCTTTTAACTAAAGATACTTCAAAATAAAGTTCGGAGACTATCTCAGAAAAAATGATTGTTGACCCATTTAATCAGAATATCCGTACAAAGAACACCAAAATACACTTTTTACTGCCTTTCAATGGAAGAACACTGAGTTGCTCTCCTCTTTTTGAGTCAATATTTTTTTTGAATATGCTAAGGCAAAAAAACAAAAACATATAGCTTCACCCTACCAATGATTTTTATTGGAATAACCTAGCCATCAACTTTAAGATGACTCATTATGAATAAGAAAGATCAAAAACAGCCTCAAGAAAATACGGAACTGGTTAAAGATGAAAACAGCCCCAAACGAAACTATATTTTCCAAAAAAGCGGTATTACCAAGCTAGGATTTGTAATCATATTGGCTATACTCATACTCATCATATTTGGAATTGTTCTTTCGGGGCTCTTTTTTGAAACACCGGACTTTGCTGCCTAGGCATTGTACTGGTATAACGTTTTACTTTTGGGCGGCTTAACCTGGATTCAACTTTCCCAAACCTCTTTAAATGCAAAATCTTCTTGAGGTATTCTTTGTCGGTCGGCCTGCTCGCTTTCCTGAAGTTTTTTGGGCAGCTTATCCAGTTGTCCACCATAATATCCTACAGCAATAGCGGATGAAACATGGTATCCGTCCGGTACATTGAATTCTTTCTCGGCTTTTTTCCAATCCACACCGGCCATGTGGTGCAGTCCTATATCCAAATATTGGGCTTGTACGGACATACTTCCCAAACAAAGCCCCAAATCGTGCAGCGCATGGAAGTTTTCTTTTCCTTCATCCGTTGTTTCTTTGTAAATGGCCAACATTAGCAAAGGGGCTTCTGGAGCCCATTTCTTGTTAAAATCACTTAAGCAGTCCACAATCTTGTCAAAAGCTTCGGCCCCTTTTTCGGCATAAATGAATCGCCATGGTTGCAAATTATTTGAACTGGCGGACCATCGTGCAGCTTCAAAAAGTTGATTCAATTGGCCTTTTTTAATTTTCTCCTCCCTAAATGTTCTGGGGCTGTATCTTTGCTTTAGCAAAGCAAAAATTTCGTGATTGGTATCCGCTATGTTACCTAGTCTGATTTGTTCCAATTCTTTTTTCATTGCTCTTTTTTTATTTAAGTATACTTTTATCAATTCAAATCGGTTGTTGCTAAACCTTATTATTTTGACGCTATTGCGTTTAAGAACTCCCATCGTTTTTTATGAGGAATCGTGAATTTTCTGATTTTTAACTTACACTTTATCAAAGATTTTCTTTGCCATACTCCCTTTTGTATATCCTTACGATCACTAAAAACAGATTGATCAGCAAAGGGCCAAAAACCAGGCCTATGAATCCAAACAGCGGTATTCCCACAATAACCCCTATCAAGGTAATCAGTGGATGCACATCGTCCAGTTTTTTGAGCACGTACAATCTAATGAGGTTATCCGTTAAGCCTACCACAACAATCCCATATATCAGAATCCCCCAAGCTTGAAAGGTTTCCCCATTGCTCAGGGAGAGTATAAAGACCGGAAGGGTTCCTAAAAAATTACCTACAAAGGGAATCATGGAGCCAATGGTTACCATGAGAGCCCAAAAAAATGGGTTTTCGATTCCAAATATCAAAAAACCTATCAAAGCAACTAACCCTTGGGCCAATGCCACCAACGGGATACCCAATGTATTTGCCCTAACGATATCCCTTATCTCGCACCCTATTACCTTTAAGTTTTTATTGCTTATCGGAATATAATCGTAAAGAGTTTTATATAATTTTTTCTGATTGGTGAGCATATAAAAAAGGAGAAAGTACATTATGGATATGGCGATTGCGGTATTGAACGTGCCGCCCACCAAACCTTGTAGGCTTCCCGATAGCCATTCGGATACAGCGGAAGCATCTACTTGTGAGCTGAATTTGTACCCCACTAAATTTTCAAAATACTGTATTTGCGATTTTATGATGGATGTGAGCTTTTCCGAATTATCCAACGCCTTGCTGATTTTGTTTCCCAACATGAGCAAGGCTCCCGAAATCGGTAATAGTATAATGAAAAAGGACATTACCATTAATAAACTGGCAGACAGTACTGGATTCCATCCTTTGTCCACCATTTTTTTCATGGGCTTTTTCAACAATACGAACAAAGTTATGGTTCCGAGCACTCCCGAAAAATAGGGCGCCATTTCCAACATGATCAATCCTCCAATCAATATAATTAAAAGGAGAATAAAAATCTGGCGGATTATTTTTGGGTGGATATAATTCATAAACTTATTTAAATTGAAATCGCTTTTATCAGTGGTTTCTCAAAGCACCTATGAGCTCTTTCTTCGACATTTTTGAACGGCCTTCTATACCTATCATCTTGGCTTTTTTATAAAGCTCTTGCTTGGTCCATTCTTCATAAGGGTTTGCTTTGCCCCCTTTTTTTCCGGCATCTGGTGTATTTGCGATTCGGGCCGACTTTTCTTTACTATAACCCTTATCCCTCAGAGCTTCATATTGTTCTTCATTTTTTATTTGTGGATTTGGCATAACACTAATTTTTGATTTGTTGTAAGATTTCATATCCCGCCTCTTCAAAATTTAAAAAATCAAGGCGTTACGCTTGCCCCATTTGACTTTTTTATTGTCTTTAAAGACATCATCAGCCTTTTAGTAACAGTAGAAAAGCTAAACTTTTTTTTGCGTCAATATTTTAAGTTTCCGGGGCGATCTCCCGCGATGGAAAGAAATACATTGGATGTATAATTATTAATTTAAAATTATACAGATATGAACAATGATCAATTAGAAGGCAAGTGGAAACAGGTAAAAGGAAAGTTCAAAGAAAAATATGGTGAGCTTACCGATGACGACCTGAAATATTCCGAAGGAAAGTTTGACCAAATGTTGGGAAAACTTCAGGAAAAGACAGGAAATTCCAAAGAAGCTTTGAAAAAGGAAATAGAAAGACTATAACCGTTTTCAATTATTCTTGAGACATGCCCTCAAATTTATTTGGGGGCTTTTTTGTGCTCAATCTCTTAAAAAGACCTTTTTAATCTGCCCTATCTTCCCTTAGGAAAGAAACCAAAATCCCCAGTCCCAAAGCAACTCCTATAAACCCTAATGAAATCCATTGAGAAAATTTAACATGGTGCGCCAAAATCATTTTAATCCCCACAAAACTTAAGATAGCGACCAAACTATATTTAAGGTATTGGAACTTATTGATTATGTGAGCCAAAAAGAAGTACATGGACCTAAGACCCAAAATGGCAAATATATTTGAACTGAATACCAAAAAAGGATCGGACGTAATGGCCAATATAGCCGGAACACTGTCCAAGGCGAACAAAACATCAGTAAATTCAATAATTATCAATGCCATGAACAACGGGGTGGCCGCCGTAATGTGTCGTAGTTTAACAAAAAACTTTTGTCCATCCATGTGTGAAGTGATGGGCATAATTTTTCGAAGATTCCGATAGAGGAAAGATTTTTTGGGTTCGAAAGGTTTTTCTTTGGAAGTAACCATTCTTATGGCCGTAAATATTAAAAACGCTCCAAAAATATAGGTCGTGAAACTGAATTTTTTGATGAGCGCCACTCCAAAAAATATCATTAGGGCCCTAAAAACTATGGCACCCAGAATTCCCCAGAACAAAACACGATGCTGATATTTTTGTGGTATTTGAAAAGAAGTGAAAATTACAGCAATAACAAAAATGTTGTCAATGCTCAAGGAAAGTTCAATAAGGTAACCGGTAATGTAATCTATTGTGGCTTCCATAGGTTCGAGGCCATCAACATTATCTATTTTACCGGTATTGTATAGCCAATAGATAACTCCCGAGAACAGCATGGACAAAGAAACCCAGACCGCAGTCCATATTGATGCCTCCCTAACGCTTATCACGTGGGCATTTTTATTGAAAACTCCCAAATCCAAAGCTAAAAAAACAAGAATGCCCAACAGGAAGATAATCCAAACCGTCATACGCTAAATGTATTATGAATCGAAAATATACAAAGGAACAGATTCCCTCACCAAAACGTTGTATAATAAAATGTTAAACTGGAATTAAAGTAAATCAATGTACTTACTTAAAGGTGCTTGGTTTAGCATAATGTTTCTAATTGAAGTGGATGAACAAAAGAAAGATTCGATGACCTGCATTGGGAAATCTTGGATATCAGTATAAAAAAACATCAAATACCACTTTGGGCATCACCAATTCCAATTATAGCCTACCTCAACGGCAATAGGTAATCGCAAATAAAAATAGACTATATCGGTTCTTTCGAAATACTTGAAACAACTTCATTTTAAAACCAAATATATCCGTGAAATTTTAGTATAAGATAAAATCTATGTATCTTGATTATAGTTCTCCTACAAAAAACATAGATAAATTTTTACAAATACAACACCTCAATGAGTTGATTTGATCAATTTGTTTAAAATACCTTCTTATGTGGAATAGGATTATTAAAACAGCCGCGGCACTTTATATCCCCCTCTTAATATTTACACTTGTTTGGGGCAATCTCCAAAAGAAAAGCCTCATTGCCAATATGGGCCAAATACAGCAACGAAATATATTGAGCAAAAGCTATAATTTGATAGATCAAAGCATGGTTTTGATAGATATCACCTCTTTTTGGTCGGGTGTTACATTTCCAGCATCCTTCTCTAATAAAAACCAATTAAACCCTGATTTTTTAAATAATTACATAAGAACCATGCAGGGGTTGGATGTGTACGAACAGTTCCGGCTAATCGACCTTCATGGCAACGAACTAGTGAGGTATGAAAAAGTAGACCAAGATAGTATGGCCCCTTCCGACCTGCAAAATAAAGTGGATAGAGGTTATTTTCAGGCAGGGCTTTCTTTAAGAAAGGGGCAAGTATATGTTTCATCCATAGAACTCAACAGGGAAAATGGTGTCTTGGAAACTCCACATAAACCAGTTATTCGAGGAGTGACCCCTATATATGACATCAACAATGCCCAAGTTGGTCTGGCAGTAATCAATTTTAACATGAACAAAATTTTTGATTTACTTAAGACCAGGATTTCCGGCGACAATTTTTATCTACTGGATAATAATAGAAACATAATCACCACCAATCTTTCTGATAATGTTTTACCTCATCAGGCCAGTATGAGCCATGTAGATTCCGTAATCAAAAAGAAACTAGAACTCAAAAAATTGATTTTTCCGAGAGATACTTTCTTTATGGAAAATGGCAGTTTATGGGTACATCAAAATGTAAGAACGGGGTTTGAAAAGGATGTTGGAATGAACCGCTACACCGATATGGCAGAGATTGTTACCGATAACGATTGGGCCATAATTCAGGAAATCCCTCCTTCTTATATAAGAAGCAGATTGCAGACCATTAGAAAGAATCTGATTCTATTCAACATCCTTACCTTAATCGTAATCACCTTGATTGCTTTTATTTATTCCCGAACTCAGAGAGAAAAAAAGAATTTCGTCACCCAACTTCAGCAAAAAAACAAACAATTATTGAGCAGTCAGGCCCAGTTAAAATCTACCAATGAGCTTGTAAAGCTTTCCAATGAACGTCTTCAGGTACGTAACCGACAACTGGAAGATTTCAGCTATGTTGTGGCCCATAATCTAAAAGCACCGGTAACCAGCATGTCCATAATTGTAGATCTGTTGAGCAAATCCAAAAATCAGCAAACCTTTATGGAACTTTTTCCCAAGTTGCAAACCATTTCCAATAACATCAATACACTTACAGAGGATGTAAGCACTTATATTTCTATTTTGAACAATAAGGAATTACAGGTAGAAAATGTAAACCTCCTTTTATTGCTACAAGAGGTCAAGAAAGATTTTGTGGAAACCCTTTTGGATAATGAAGCACAAAATTTTGAGACCGTTTACAAGCTGGATGCATGGCATTCCATCAAATCATCCAAATTTTATATGAAGAGCATCTTACAGAATTTCCTGTCCAATGCCATTAAGTATAGAAAACCAGACGCCCCATCCCATATAATCTTTGAAAGCAGTTGGGAAAACGACCACAAAGTGCTTTATGTAAAGGACAATGGCCTCGGTATTGATCTAGATAGACACGGGGAAAATATTTTTAAGCTCTATAAAAGGTTCCACCGGAATATCTCTGGCAAGGGAATGGGGCTATTTTTAATAAAATCCCAATTAGAGGCCATGGACGCCACATTGGAGGTAGAAAGTGAAGAAGGCGTGGGAACAACGTTTAAAATTACATTTAAAAGGATATGAAAAAACCTAGAATTTTATTAGTCGATGATGATGAAGTCTATCTATTTGTAACCAAAAAGATATTGAGCAATTTATCAGAGGAAATTGCCATAAACACATTTACGGACGGGGAACAGGCCATTGAATACATTTCTATGTGCCTAAAGGAAAACGTACCCTTGCCCGAGGTAATCCTATTGGATATAAACATGCCCTTTTTAGACGGATGGGGATTTTTAGCGGAATTTAAAAAAATGAAACCATCACTTCCCAGTCAAAATGTGGATATATTTATGGTAACGTCTTCCGACGATCCCAGTGACTTGAAAAGGGCTCAGAATTTTGAAGAAATAACCGGATATGTTGTAAAACCAGTATTCGAAGAAAAATTGGCCGAAATCTTAACCGAGGTATATAACAAGAAATGGTAAATAATTGTGCTTTCGTGGTTTTGAAATATTTCTGGAGTTAACTCAATCAGGTTCTTTGTAAATCAAGTTCTCCAGGTCTATTTCGCCTATCTTCTTTGTCAATAATGCATCTGAGTACAATTCTAAGGTCGGATCCAAGAAATGATAGGTATAATCGGCTCCATAAACAAATGGATTGCTTGTTTCAAATGCTTTAAATACCGACCGAACCTTCATGGTGAGTTGAAGAAGTACACTTTTGTCGTTGATGAGGGCCTCGGCCTTGCCGGGGTCCATTTTAAACAATACGTATCCATTGATATATTCTACTTGGGCCATAGTGTTCGCTATTTGGTTCCCGTAAGATGTCTTGGGAGAAAACTCGTTGAAATAGCCCAAGGACGAAACTTCCAAGGACTGTCGTTCAATGGGAAGCTGTACCCAGAACCCTCCTTTGTCAAAATCGTATTGACCATAAAACTTAATGGCATGCACCAATTGAAAATCCTGTGAACCATCAGAAAAAAAATCCGAACTCCATTCCAATATTTCATCCAAATACTTTTCTACAAAATCGACATATCGTTCGTTTTCGGTAAAATCATCAGCCTGATGGCCTCCCCATTCCCTCACCAAAGCACTTTTTCCGGTTCCGCTCCAATCGTTCATAAAGTATTCCTTTTTAAGGGCATCCGTACCCATGGTAAAGGCAAACTCCTTTAATACTTTTTGGGCCAAACTGGATTTTGCCTCCTTTTCTATGGTTTTCCCTTTGGTACGAACAGTAAGCGCGGTCCTATCCATAACCTTAAAATGTTCTTTTAACATATGGATACGTACCAAGTGGTGGAATCCGGAATACCCCAAACCTGTGAGATTTCTTTTATCCGCAGCATCTTTGGAGAGATCCACTTTTTTGGGATTGTCCCTGTCCATATATGAATCAATGGCCCCGAATCTTGGAAGCTCTTTAAATTTTTGAATCACTATATCCTTGAACGCCGCAGGATTTGGCGATTTGTAAACAAGGTAATCTGAATGGTCGTACAAGATTTTTTCTTCCGGTTTGTTCGCTTCTTGTGCATTCCCCCCTTTGCTCCCGTTGTCCACATTTCCAGATTGATGCCCTACCTCCTGATCTTCGCTTTTCTTGTTACCATTGAATAGATCATCAACTTTTTTATCGGCCTTTTTCATTATTTTTTCTTCGGCCTGCTTTTTCAATTTTTTAAAAAACTGGGCATTGGTACACTGTGGCATTGCCAGTATGAATGCCATCACCATCAACGGTCGAATTTGTTTGGAACGAATAATTTTCATCTTCTAATCCTTAAATGTTACAGTTTTCATATCAACCTCACCTAATTTTTGACTTAGGAGACCATCCTTATAAAATTCCACATTGCTATCTTCCAATTGGAATTCCCATTGTATTTGGTCCGGTGCAATAATTTTTGGGAAGACCTTCACTTTAAAAGCCACAAAAACAGGAGAAACATGGGTAAGGGCATACTCTTTTGCTTTTGAAGGTTCTACCGGTAAGAAGAGACTTTTGGAACTGTGCCTTAAAGTTTTCTCATTTTCAGTATAGGGCATAAAATTGGTATTGTGCAAAATAAAATCACCCCCGATGGAAAATATGTTTTGTATCCAATACCCCTTATTCTTAAAATCATACTTTCCATTGACAGCGCCCCGCGCAACAAAATAGGCGATTTGCTCATCATTGGGGAAAAACGTATTGCTCCATGCTTCCAAGGCTTCAAGATGGTTTTGTATGAATGCCGTATAACTTCGGTTTTGAGCAAATTCGTTGTTTCTTGTACCTCCCCAACTGGGCACCAAGCTTCTTTCTCCAGAGGTATTGTAGAAGTTACAGGGCGATTTGGCCTCAGCATCACAAAAGTATTCTTGCAGACGTTCATCGGAAAGCACATCCTTACCGAGCATCAACAAATGATGTTGTGCTTTATTGGAATACTTGATCTTTGTATCATCTTGCGCATAGTTGTACGTTGTTAACTTGGACTTGTCCATCTGCTCCAATAATTCCTTCATATATTTCAGCTCCAGTAAAGCTTTATAGGCTTTGCTATTGGTAGATGCCGTCTTACCTCTCAAATAATAGACGTCGCCGTATCTGGGCAATCCCTTGTGAGACTGTATCACAATATCAATAAAGTCTTTGTTCGGGGCTTTATGGGTGATAATATTATTGTCTTGGATAGTGGGCTTTGAACCATTTGCCGATGCATTATCCCCAATAGTGCCGTTTTCTGTCTCCTTGGTATTTTTGACATTGCCCGAATCATTCCGGGCACCTTCCCCATTTAAAAGTTCATCGGTTTTTTCACTGGCTTTATTGACAATCTTGTCCTCTACCTTTTTCTTCAGCTTTTTTAAAAACTGACCTTGAAGGGATATGGGCATTATCATGCAACCAAGTCCCATCACCAGAATCATGTGTATTCTTAATCTTTTCATATCTGCAAATTATCGTGTTTTAATCTCCACCGAACCAATATCCATTTCGGCCACTTTCTTTGTAAGGGCATCATCAGAGTATATTGTAATTACCGGGCTGCTTAAACTAAAAGTGGTTTTGAGTTGGTCGGCACGATAATTTTCTAACCCATTTAGGGATACGGATACCTTGAACACTAGAAAAATTTGCTGGTGCTTTTCGGAAAAATCCTCTGCCTTGTCCGGTGCCATTGGCAACAATAGGGAAGAACCATTGGGATGCAGCAATTTACGTTCGGAAGAATTGGCCGGTTGTAGATCATACCATGACAACAAAAAACCTCGGTTATGAAATTGGTGGGTGTGAAACCAATATCCTCCAGCCTTAAAATCGTATTGTTCCAATTGCACCTTTACCACATAATACCCTTCCAATGTATTATCCGGATACAAAGTATCCGCCCATTGTTCCACGGATGGGAACAACTCTTCAACAAATGTGGTATATGCCCTTAATTTTTGAAATTCCGAAGCACCTCTTCCTCCCCACCCTTTAATATTCCTCGGTTCATTATAATACCCATCCTTTGGAAAAGCAGAGGTACAGTCCTCCTCCTTTGGATTGCAAAACAAGCGAATGGATTGTTTTTTGTTGCAGAGGGCATTGGCCAAGGTCAGTGTATGTTGTTGGGCGGTATGGGATTTAATTTCCTCTTCATACATATTCTGTTTTCTTTCGGTAAAATAGGTCTTGTCCATTGCATTGAACATTTCCTTTTTAAACCTCATTTTAAGCAGTTCCACAAAAGCGTGTCTACTGGCCCTGTTATGGCTGGAGCGTTTGTCCGTTTCAAAATAACCATCATCCCCAAGTTTGAAATAGGTTCCATCGGACTTCAGAAAATATTCATCTTGATTGCCAAAACGAAGCTCTCCCTCGTGCGTCTGTAAGGAAAGGGATATAAAATCAGGCGAAGGTGGCTCAAACACCATTTCTGGCGACTGTCCGTGTACGACTATTTGTATCAAAAGCAAAAGAACAATCCATATACGCTGCTCCATACATTAATTTTTAAGAGTGAGGTCATTCATGAGAAGTGTTCTGTAATGCTCGGTCAATCCTTGGTCCGTATAAATTTCTAAGTCTGGAGTTTCATGGCTGTATCCGAACTCGATTGGCTCTGTTGGGTCTCCCAACTCTTTATCCAAAGGTCTCAACTTGATTTTTTTGACCAGATATAATCGATTGTTTCCCTTCTTTTTGAAATCTTCGGCCGTTTGCGCATCCATTTGTAGAAAAAACGGAGCGCCCTTAGGATTTTCCAACTTGTTTACAAGTGCTTGTTCATAAGGGCTTAAAGGTTCAAATACCACCCGTTTCATCACACCTTGCCGCATTGGAAAAATATCATTGAGCACCAAGGAGTGATATACCCAATAACCTCCCCTATCAAAGTCATAATTACCACCAATGTTAAGCGTGGAAACATGATAGATCAACCATTCTCCGTTCATAAAAACCTGCTGGCTCCACTTTAGAAGCGGTTCTAAAAATTTGTCTACAAAAGTCTTGTAGTTTCGAAGTCTCTCAAATTCATTGTTGCCGCGGCCTGTATTTCTGCAATCATCGTTCAAGCATAGGTTTGGAGCTACTTGACTCAATAAAAATCGCTGTAGAAAAGCGGAATTAGCCTCTGTTTTAGACATATTGCCTTTTACCGTCGTTAAACTTTGCCTGTCCAGATCACCCATAAATGGCTTTACGTATTTTAAACTGACAAGAAGTGAAAAAGCATTTCTGCCATCGGCCACCATTTTGCTTTTTTCAAGCTGTGCGGAGTTCCTATCCCCTACACGCACGCCTCCCCTTGGGTTTACATTCCGGGCACCATAGTTGTCCATAACGCCCAGCCGTGGAAGTCCCTTAAATTCTTGGAGCTCGATGGAAACAAAATCATCAGAAGGCGGTACGTAGACAATAGAACCTTTTGTCTGTGCAAAAGCGTGGGACACCAAACCCAAGAATAAACATACAATCACCTTGAATTTCATCCCGCTTCTAAGTCCTGTGAATTTTACTCCCATGTTACGGTACCATCTAAGGTAAGTATGGCTTCATCTTCAGTATTGATCACCGTCGTATTTTCAAAAGTGACCTTTTTCCCTTCAAAATCCACAGCGAACCCCTCTCCGCAATCCGTAAAAAAACTGAGATAGGGCGAGGTGCAGGCATGTCTAAACTCCTCTCCGTTCCTCACAATGGTCATGGAAACGGTCTTGTCCACATCGGGAGAACCTCCGGTGGAAAAATCTGCTGCTACAATCACAAATCCATTCTGATCATCGCTGTACACAAATTCGTTATCAACTACAGTAATATTCTCGGACAATAATATTACCGATTTGTCCGTACCGGAAAGAGTGGCATTGGCTACTTCGATATTGCCAACTTTCAAGGATTCCCCAAGTTCCGAGGTTTCCTCTCCCGATAGTCGTATGGTGCCCTGAACCTCGTTCTGATTACCTTCCTCTGATGAATTCCCATCATCTGAACTGCAACCAACGACAAGGAAAATTAAGTGGAGGTACAGAAAAATTGAAAACATATGCTTCATTATAGTCAATGGTTTGATGATATAGCTAGCTCTAAACTATATAGAACCAAGCCACCATGCCAAGACCAATTATTTAACGTACATATTTTAAATTTTTCCGTAACCATTTTTTTAATATCCGTAAAACAGGGCATAACAGCGGATTAATGTAACAAATGGCTTAAATTTGGTTTCAACTAACCTCATCACATGCATCAACCAAACAAAATTGCATTCTACTTACTCTTTATTCTCTTAATACCGTTTGGAGCATTTGGACAGGGAAATGAAATCGATTCTCTAAAAAATGAATTGAAGGGACATTCCACAATGGATACAATCCGGGCAGGACTACTCATTGAACTGGCCAACAAATTAACTTATTTCGACCCCAATGAGGCCATTCCACTTATGGAAGAGGCAATATCAATTTCCGAAAAAACCGATTGGACATTGGGTGAAGCTTTGTCCCATCGTCAAATGGGCAACCTACATTATGTCCTTGGAGATAATATCAAAGCTCTCGATCAATATCAAAAAGCATTGGCCCTTAGTCACAAAACTACCGACCGACAACTACAATCAAGCTTGTTGAGCAACATCGGAAATATACACGCTGATCTAAAAGAATATGATCTGGCCTTGGAAAATTATCATTCCTATCTCACCACATCACAGGAAATGGGAAATAGGGCGGATGAGATCAAGGCACTTTCCAACATTGCCATAATCTACAACGACACCGAAAGGTTCGAAGAAGGGGTTTCCTATTTGGAGAAGGCATTGTCCTTATCCAAACTTGAAGGGAACGATCTATTTATAGCTGCAATCACAAACAATCTTGCTCTGGCCTATAAAAAACTTGATGAAAACCAAAAAGCCCTTTCCCTTTATTTGGAAGCTGCCGAATTAGCCGAGCAAATAAAAAGTAAATACATTGAGGCTTCAGCTTTGAATAGCATAGGTAAAATATACCTTTTGTTCAATGACTATGACCTGGCCGAAACAAATGCAAATAAAGCATTGGCTCTTTCCAAGGAGATTGATGCTGTGGAGTGGCAATCCGACTCTTGGGAAGTCCTTAGCGAAGTCTATGAGCATAACAGAAAATTACCAGAGGCGCTCGATGCCTTCAAAAAGCATGTTCAACTACGGGACAGTGTAGTAAACGAGGAAAAAAAATCGGAATTGACCCGAAAGGAGATGCAGTTTAAAATGGAGCGCCAACAAGCGGTGGCACAGGAAGAAATCAAAAGACAACAACTGGTCAAGAACGGATACCTGATCGGAGCCATACTTTTATTAGTCTTCTCAATCATGGGATATTTGCTGTACAAAAGGAGAAGGGATGCACTGGAAAAGAGAAAATTGGCCGAATTCAATGCAAAAGTGGCCGAGACCGAGTTGAAGGCGCTCCGTTCTCAAATGAACCCCCATTTTATTTTTAACTCCCTGAACTCAATCAGCGATTTTATATCAAAAAACGACATTGAGCAGGCAGATGACTATTTGGTCAAGTTTTCCAAATTGACACGGTCCATACTTGAAAATTCGGAAAAAAAATGGATTACACTTGAGGAGGACATTGAGTTAATGAAACTCTACATGCAGATCGAAGGCTTAAGGTTCGATAATAAGTTAAAGTACCATGTCTCCATGGACAACAGTTTGGAACCGGACAATGTCCTAGTTCCCCCGCTCATTTTACAACCCTTTATTGAAAATAGCATCTGGCACGGCATTGCCCCTAAAAAAGGAGGGGGAAATATTGATATTAGAATCGCAAAAGACGGGACAATGTTAAAATACATAGTGGAAGATGATGGGGTCGGAAGATCAGGACAAAATAGGGAAGAGAAGAAGACAAAAGACTCATACGGAATCAAGATCACAAGTAGTAGGATCGATATAATAAATCATTTAAAGAACACTAAAGGCTCTATAGAACTAATGGACAAAGCAGAAGGTTTCCGTGTGGAAATAAAGCTTCCTTTAGAGCTCCAATTTTAAAAAAGATATGTTAGAGGCCATTATTGTGGATGATGAGCAACATTGCATCAACCGTTTACAAAAACAGTTGGGGGCCGAAGCGCCCGATATCGAAATAATTGCTTGTTGCAAAACTGTTGAAAACGCACAACAAATTATTGCCGAAAACTCTCCTGATATCCTTTTTCTCGATGTTCAACTAGGAAACCAGACAGGTTTTGATCTTTTGGCAACAATAAAAAAAATCGATTTTGAAATCATCTTTACCACCTCCTACGATAACTATGCCCTAAAAGCCTTTAAATTCTCCGCGCTTGATTATCTCCTGAAACCCGTTGATAAAGATGACCTAAAACGTTCCCTACAAAGATTAAGACAGCAGAAGGGACTAAAGGATACATCGAAAAAAATAGATATCCTGTTTCATAATTTTAAGGAAGGTAGCGAAACATCCAAAAGAATAGCCATTCCAACTGTTGATGGATATACCATGCTAGATGCCAAGGACATCATACGCCTTCAATCGGATGTCAACTACACGAATATATATACCTCAGCAGGAAAAAAAATAACCGCTTCCAAAACCATAAAATTTTTTGAATCAATGCTTGAGGGCAATGACTTTTTCAGAGTTCATAAATCACATTTGGTGAACTTGAAATTTGTTGAGTCCTATAGTAAGGGGAAAGGTGGCCACATTACCTTAATCGATGGCAACCAGATAGAGGTCGCAATAAGACGTAAGGAGGAACTGCTCAAACGACTTACATGATTGTGGACCGGTATTCCTAAATCAAAGTTCAATGGGTATGTCCTCCCTCGATTAAAAAGATTCATTAAAATCCAATCAAAAGTTAGGAGCATCAAACTTCGGATCAACAGGGGCACCATGATTCATATGGGTTGACTAGGCGACAAATTCTGTTATTGCTTCGCCAATACCTAAAGAGCCCATGCTCATTTCAAAAATCTTTGAATGGGTATTGCTGTTAGGAAGAACTTTAAGAACTGTCTCAGCTACGGCAGCTCTTGGAATTTCTTTATTTAACTGATGAGGGTCGGATTGAATGGTTATTTTACCTGCATCCTCATAATCCGTTAACATTACCGGACGGAGAATCGTGTAGTCCAAACCGCTTCGCTTCAACTCTTTGTCCGCCATATGTTTGGCAATATAGTAAGGCTTCATACCCTGCGCTGTCCAGCTTGAAGGATCATCCGATAATGCCGCACTTACCATTACAAAACGTGAGATATTGTTCGCTTTGGCAGCCTCAATGGTTTTGACAGCGCCAAACAAATCAACCTCTATCGTCTTGTCGGGTCCTGTGGAACCTCCAGAACCTGCGGAAAATACTACAGCATCAAATCCCTTAATGGCCGTTGCGATCTTTTCTTCTGAATTTTCTATGCTTTCCACGATTACCGGAACTTCTATCGAATCGAAATATGCTTTCTGTTCTTCCTTTCGTATAAGAGCTGTGGGTTCAAATTCATCGGATGCGCTCATTTTTTGCGCTATCAATCTTCCTATTTTCCCGTTTGCTCCTATTATAATTACTTTCATTTCTTCTTTTTCCTTTTACAATTTATTTTTTTCAGTTTTTTATCAGAGACCTATGCGGTAAATCACTGCATTATCACCATCGGTTAGGGCATAAAGTGCACCATCTGGACCGTCAAGAACATCTCTAAACCGTTGACCCTCATCTTCCAGCAGTCGCTCTTCACCTACCACAATGTTATCCTCTATCACCAACCTAACTATATGCTGACCGCTGAGTGCTCCCAAAAACAGATTGTTTGTCCATTCAGGAATTGCATTGCCCGAGTAAAAATCGATTCCGCTTGGTGATACCACAGGGTCCCAATAATAGACAGGCTGTTCCATTCCATTTTGCTGGGTGATTCCCGAACCAATA
Organism: Muricauda brasiliensis; assembly: GCF_003057865.1. NCBI lineage: Bacteria > Pseudomonadati > Bacteroidota > Flavobacteriia > Flavobacteriales > Flavobacteriaceae > Allomuricauda > Muricauda brasiliensis. Next base: position 415,683 of record NZ_QBTW01000001.1, read on the forward strand.
GCTTCACCGTTGTACTCTAAACCATATGAAATGGTCGGCCAACCGTAATTTACTCCTGCTTCAATCAAGTTCACCTCATCCCCTCCCCTTGGTCCGAGTTCGGACTCCCAAAGGTCACCGGTTACAGGGTGAATGGCCAGACCTTGAACGTTTCGATGTCCGTAAGAATAAATTTCCGGTAAAACTCCAGCTTGTGAGACGAACGGGTTGTCGGCAACGGGTTCTCCATTGGTGGTTATCCGTAACACCTTGCCCAAAGCAGCATCAAGTTCTTGTGCTTCTGGTCTAGTAACCGCACTTGACCTATCGCCTGTACTCACGAACAAATTTCCTTGCCCATCCCATGCCAGCCGTGAACCATAATGCGCCGTACTTTCAAATTCTGGAATGGCGGTGTAGATCACTTCAACGTTTTCCAGTTCGTCCTCACTATCCGATAATCTTCCCTTGGCTACAGCAGTTGCCGTACCATCGGGCCCATTTTGGGAAAATGTCCAGTACACCATTCTATTTTCCTCAAAATCTGGGTCTACTGCCACATCCAAAAGACCTCCCTGACCAGAGCTATTTACCGCGGGGGCACCCATAATCGGACCGCTTACCGTTCCGGAAGCAGATACCAATCGCATGGTTCCTGATTTTTCCGTCACTAAAATTCTACCATCAGGAAGATTCGCCATCCCCCAAGGACTGGACAATCCGGTTGCAAAAATCGTAGTTGTAAACGTTGCTTCCGTAAGAACACCTGAAACGCGTGTTTGTCCCTCAAAGGCCGGTGAATAATCCGTATTGGGTTCATTGGTCTCCACCGGGTCCAACGTTTCCTCTGGAGCTTCCGGTTCCTCATCATCACTTCCCTGTTCAGAACCTTCAGGCCCCTCTATAGTTGGGTCTGTCCCATCATCCAAACCACAGGATTGTTGCATTACCAACATCAAAACAATACCTATGGACCATATTGTAACCTTTAAAAGATTTTTCATAAGGACTTGTTTTTAAACTACTTTACCTTTAAAATTAGTATTCTTCTTTTAATGAGTTTAGCCGGTTTGGATAAAGTTTTGACCTAAATACTATTCTTGCATCAAAGCAAAGGTCACTGGGCCATCCGCATTTTTTAGTTTATCAACACCATTTTCATCAATCTTCCCTAGGCTAATGAGTCCAGTTGAATAACTAAAATCTTTATAGAAAATAGCTACATCTCCCCATGGGGCATAATAGGTGATATCTCCCTTGGAAGGATTGTATCCGGCCGGAGCCCCACTATCTGCCAATTTATGTTCTGGATAAAATATCTTCTCATTACTGGCGTAGTCCTCCAATTCCGTGGTAATAGGAAGCATGGAGATAAAATCCCGTGATGTGGGGTTATCGAACAAAGTGGCGGTAAGTTGGGTTTCGCCAAATGATATTTTCAATTTCGTATCCATAATTTGATCCTGTGCTTTAATTGTTGATTTGTTAGAATCGATTGACAACCAGTACATCCATCCAAAAACCAAAACAATTGCTGTAATAAAGAATATTTTCATGTTTCTTTAATTCATTTTTTATAGAATGGCCCGTGTGATACTGGTTTGAATGCGAATAAGTGCCACGGTATAAACCCGACCGTGGCACCAGCAACCAATCCCTTTTCAAATTATAAGTTTTCTGAAAAAAATGTATCCAATTTATCAAAAGGAATTACATCCAATTGATCATATAAATCTGTATGGACCTTTCCTGGAATAATCATCAGTTCCTTAGGTTCACTAGCAGCTTCATACGCATCCTCACTAAAATATTTGGAGTGGGCGTTCTCTCCGGCAATGATCAATATAGGTCGTGGTGAAATCTCTTTAATATACGACATTATGGGCATATTCATTAAAGAAATCGGAGTTGTAACTGTCCATGAACTATTGGAGTTAATTGACCTTGGGTGAAAGCCTCTATCGGTTTTATAATAATCAAAGTAGCCTTGTACAAATTCTGGTTCATCTCCGTTGATTTCATTCGGCAAACCTGCTCCTGAAAGCGTTGGTGTTCCATTTTCGGCATCTATCCAGCGTTGTTGGCTCATTTGCTCCAACATTTGTGTACGTTCTTCCTGTGTGGTGGAATCAAAATAGCCTTTGGTGTTCACTCTGGACATATCGTACATACTGGTCGTAGCAACGGCCTTTACACGTTTGTCCACTGCTGTTGCGTTCAAGGCAAAACCACCAAAACCACAGATTCCGATGATTCCCACCTTTTCACGGTCTACATTTTCCTGTAGTCCTAAAAAGTCGATGGCGGCACTAAAGTCTTCCGTATTAATGTCGGGCGATGCCACATGCCTTGGCTCACCACCGCTTTCTCCAGTGTAAGAAGGGTCGAATGCCAAAACCACAAACCCTCTTTCCGCCATTTGATTGGCATATAATCCAGACGCCTGTTCTTTTACTGCTCCAAATGGACCACTAATGGCCAAGGCAGGCAACTTTTTACTTTCCGAAGCCTTGGGAACGTATAAATCTCCTGCTAGTGCTATCCCGTAACGATTGGTAAATGTTACACTTTGTCTAGATACCTTATCGCTCAACTCAAAGGTATATTCTTCTGCTATTCCACTCATTTTACTTGATTTTTGATTTGATCTTGATTGACCGACCACCGTGCCGAACACAAGCATCGCTGTGATTGAAAAAAATAATATGCGTTTCATTTTCTTTATTGTTTAAAGAATATGGCACAAAGGTATTGAGAGGGTTGACTCCTCGAATAACGATAATCACATCAAAAATTAAGAAAATCAAATATTATGATCGAATAGCTTTGGGAGTTGTCCCTGTTAATCTTTTAAAGTAGTTATTAAAGTAGGTCGGGTAGTCAAATCCTAGGGCATATGCGATTTCACTTACGTTCCAATTGGTATGCTGTAACAAAGCTTTGGCCTCGGTGACTATTCTTTCGGAAATGTGCGCACTTGTAGATTTGCCCGTTACTTCCTTAATGGATTTATTGAGATAATTTACGTGTACAGAAAGATTGTCCGCATAGTCTTGAGGACTTCTTAACCGCAATGGATTATCCGCTGTTTCAATAGGGAATTGTCTTTCCAATAGTTCCAAGAATACATTGGTCAAACGAGATGCTGCACTTTGATGCTGCGTATATTTTTCGGACGGCTGCATCTTAAGGGCTTCGTGAAGAATCAGGTGTATATAGTTTCTAATCAAATCATCCTTAAAGGAATAATCAGTATGTTGTTCCTCCATCATTTTATCAAAAATACTATTCAAAAATAACCTTTGATCTTCAGTTATTTTTAAAACAGGTGTACCACCAAGACTAAAAAGAGGGGATTTAAGGATACTATCGGAACGTTCCGACATATTTAAAAACTCCTCCGAGAACAAACAAGTATAACCAATATAGGTGGTTGAAATGGTCTCCCAAGAATATGGGATATGTGGATTCCCAAAAAATAAAATGGTGCCTTCCTGTTCAAAACTTCTATCCGAATAGTTAATGATACTTTTCCCGGTCGTCAAACATATCTTGTAGAAATCCTTACGGCTGTAGATTTTGGTAGCACTACTGTCCTCTTCAATCTTAAATACATTGAAACCTTTCAATTTCAGCTCTTGATTGAACGGGGATACGGATCTCTCTGTTTTTGTTTGCATGGGACAAAATTAAGAAATTCAAATCAAGCCACATCATTTTATTTTGACCAATCGTAAATGCAGCTATATTTTGAACTACAAAAAAGGTTGGTCGTAATAGCGTTTTCCCGTCGCTTTGTACATTGCATTGGCCAAGGCCGGAAAAATTGGCGGAAAGGCAGGTTCGCCCAACCCTGTCGGATCCGCTTGATTGTCCACAAAATACACCTCTATATCTTTGGGTGCTTCGCTCATTCGAATCATCCGGTAGTCATCAAAATTTTCCTTGTTGGGTTTACCGTTCTCAAAGCTCAGGGAACCGAACATTGCATTTCCTATCCCATCCACAACTGCACCTTCCAAGAGGTTCTTGGCAGCATCGGGATTGATAACAATGCCACAATCCACGGCACAATATACTTTTTCCACTTTTGGTTTTCCGTCCTCCATCACCAGATCGAGAACTTGGGCCACATAGGAATTATGGCAAAAATATGCTGCCACTCCCCTATGGATACCAGGTTTTTCCTCGCCCCAATTCGATTTATCCCTGACCAACTCCAAAACTCCTTTGTACCTTGTGGGGTCGTAATCGTTTCTATCGCCAACGGGGCCTTTCTCGGCCCTTCTTAACAGTTCCAATCGCATTTCAATAGGGTCTTGGTCCATTTCTTCTGCAAGTTCGTCCAAAAACGACTGCTCCGCACAGGCCATAAAATTGGAGCTGGGAGCCCTAAAAGAACCCACTGTAATATTGGAAGGTATCGTCCAATCTTCGGCCAGATAATTATCCAAGGCCCCTGCCGGAAATCTATCGGCATACAAGGGGCTTTGCGGAACCCCGCCTGCGTTCAAATGCAGTCCGGTAAGGTTTTTGTCGGCATCCAAAGCTGCCTTGTAAGTAGCCCTGTAGGCCGGTCTATAAATTCCTGAAGTCATATCATCTTCCCGGCTATACATCAGTTTTACCGGTGCGTTCATCTTTTGGGAAATTATCCCGGCCTCGACCAACCAGTGGGCGTATGATCTGCGTCCATATCCCCCGCCCAAACGGGTCATTTTTATATCAATCTTCTCCAAGGGAATATCCAATCTGGCGGACAATGTTTTTTCAGTGAATTCCGGTTTTTGCAATGGCCCTGCAAACTCTGCTTTCTCTCGAGTCACGTGTGCAAAAAAGTTCATCGGTTCCATACAGTTGTGGGCCAGAAAAGGTGCTGTGTACGAACGTTCCAGAACATGGCTCGCTTCTCGCAATGCCTTTTCAGGATTACCGTCCTTTCTACGTTCGTTTCCTTTTTGATTGGACATCTCCTTCATCTTTCTGTCATGGTCCGAGGTGCTTTCCAAGCCTGCAGGAAACTTTGTAGAGGTCTTGCGACCAAACATGTCTTGTGCCACTTCCAAATCAGGTCTAGATTCCCATTCAATTTTAGGGACCAATGCTTTTTTTGCGTTCATCACCTCCCAAGTGGAGTCACCAACCACGACGACCAAATCCAAAAACGAATTGGTATCAAAAAACTGCCATTCGTAATCGTCCGTATAGGTATTGATGGCAAAAACATCTTTTATACCTGGCATATTTTTGACAGAAGACGCATCAAAATCCTTTAACATTAAACCAAAGGCAGGCGGGTGTACTATCATGGCCGAGAGTATACCTTCTTGAATATGGTCCAGTCCGAACAATGGTTTTCCCGTGATAATTTTTTGGGTGTCCACATTCTTTTTAGAGGTACCTATTATGGTGAAATCGGATAACTGTTTTAGTGTGATGGTCTCGGGGTCGGGAACTTCCAACTGTGATGCCGCCGTGGCAAACTCCCCATAACTTGCCTTTTTACCACTTCCGGAATGGGACAATTGTCCTTTTGAGGTCACTATTTCATCAAAGGGTACTCCCCAGCTTTCCGCGGCGGCCTGTATCAACATATATTTGGCCGATGCCCCTGCCTGTCTCAAAGTTTTCCAACTTTGGTGAATGGCCTGACTACCCCCGATAAACTGACGGGTATACTTATCCGTATCCAAGGGAGCCTGTTCTACCACTACCATATCCCAATCGGCATCCAACTCATCTGCCACGATCATGGGCATGGAAGTCTTCACATTTTGGCCGCCTTCGGGGTTGGGGGACATTATGGTGACCATACCGTTCTCTGCTATTTTAATATACCCGTTAACCTCTATCCAATCCTCGGGCATTAGCTGTCCTACCGCCTTCTTTTGGTCCTTGCAAGACATTATCCAGCTAAAACCCATCATCAATCCACCTCCGGCCAAAGTGGATGATTTTAAGAATAAACGTCTGTTCATTTGAGTACTGGTAGTAGCCATGGTATAGTTTTTAAAGGTTTATACGGCCAATCAATCCCTTAACATGTCTTGACTGGCCTTATTTTCTTGAAAATAGTAATTAAAGATTACGTTTTCACTTTAGGTACTGTTAATTATCCAAATGCTTGATAACTTTAGCTGGGATTCCGGCAACAACTGTATTGGGAGGCACATCCTTATTGACCAACGCTCCTGCTGCCACTACGGAATTTTCTCCAACGGTTACGCCTGGGAGAATCGTGGCGCTTGCTCCTATCCAAACATTCCTTTTAATCAGAACGGAGCTCGGCACCATGGTCTTTCTGGTTTTGATGTCGGTTGGATGGTTTTCCGAAGTGATGCTTACACGCGGGCCGATCATAACGTCATCTTCTATAGTAATTCCCCCAAGGTCCAAAAAACTGCAGGCATGGTTGATAAACACATTTTTTCCCAATGAAATGTTCTTTCCATAGTTGGTATAAAAAGGTGTGAACAACGTGGTACTCGCATCAACAGGAGAACCAATAATCTTGCTCAATATTTCTCTAGTTTCGTTTACATTCTGAGAAGCGTTCAATTTTGTGGACAACGCAATGGTATTGTTGACCTCAATGCCAATTTTTGTATAATCAGGGTCGTTCATGAGAATCTCCTCTCCTTGCATCATTCTTTCAAAAATGTTCATTGTCTTCAATAAAATATATTTTGTTTTAATCTAAAATACGGCTTCGTTTTCAGCTTTAATCATCATCCACATTTTTTCGTTTGTCTTTCCACCGCTCACCTCAAAGATATTCAGTAGAAAAGCATCTGCTCTTACCCATTTTACAGAAACGCCTACCTTTTTTACGGTTTCACTCATCTGATGTAAGAGAACCATTGTTTCTATTGGTTGTTTTGCCTACATTGTTAGGCTATGAGCAAGGTCATCAATTTGGAAACAGTGAACGATTATTGCAATCGCTTCAATCAAGTCTCCCAACATCCATTGGTCAGTGTTATGAATCTCCACGACCTAGTAAGAAACTCCCAGCATGGGATAGAGGCCCTTCGCTTTAATTTTTATGGGATATTCTTAAAGCAAAACCCCGATTGTATTCTAAAGTACGGTAGAAAGTATTATGATTTTCAAGAAGGCACTTTGGTGTTCATAGGTCCCGGTCAGATTGTCCAAATTGAAAATAGTGATGATTATACACCATCTGGCCATGCCCTATTGTTCCATCCCGATTTATTGCTCAAAACCAATCTTGGACAATTCATTTCTAAATACTCTTTCTTTTCTTACGAATTGAGCGAGGCGCTCCACTTATCTCAACGAGAGCGTCAAATTATTATCGACTGCCTGGAAAAAATCCGATTTGAACTGGAAAGAGATATAGATAAGCATAGCAAAGAACTTATCGTATCCAACATTGAACTGTTTCTTCGCTACTGTTCACGCTTTTATGACCGCCAATTTATCACCCGTGATGCGGTGAACGATGGTGTGGTTTATCAATTTAAAAAGTCCCTGCACAACTACATCCATTCAGGTAAAGCCCGAGAATTGGGATGCCCGTCTGTTGGCTACTTTGCCAAAGAGCAGCACCTATCCCCGAATTATTTTGGAGACCTCATCAAAAAGGAAACGGGCAAAAGTGCTTTGGAGATAATCCAGGCCAAGTTAATCGAAGTGGCCAAGGAACGTATTTTTGATCCTTCAAAAACAGTAAGTGAGATTGCTTACGAACTCGGGTTTAAACATCCTCAACATTTCTCTCGCTTGTTTAAGAACAAGGTAGGATACTCGCCCAATGAGTACCGTATGATGAATTAAGACCCCTTGGCTCGAGCACTAAGCGAAAGCATTTTAAATGCTATGCGACTTTTAAACTTCTCGCTCCTTAGGTTTAATGATCATTCTGAAGTATTGATCTCTGTGGATATAATATCCGATCCAGTCAACAAACGCACGCATTCGGTTCTTAAAATTGACCAAGCCCATGATATGGACAAATATCCAAATAAGCCAAGCCAAAAATCCTTTGACGGAATAATTTTGACCAGGAATGTCCAAAACGGCCTTGTTTCTGCCTATAATGGCCAAAGACCCCTTATCCTTATAGGTAAAATTCTGCCAACTCCCATCTTTCCTTTCCAAGTTCTTGGCCAAGTTTTCGGCCTGTTGTATTGCTGGTTGCGCCAATTGCGGATGTCCATTAGGAAATGCCTCGTCGCCCGATACTAGCGCACAGTCTCCCAAAGCATAAACGTTTGTATAGCCTTCTACCAGATTGATCCCATTTGTTTTTAAACGATTGCCCTTGCCATAACTTTCTTTGTGGAATCCATCAAAAGTCTTTGCGGAGACTCCTGCGGCCCAAATCAGGTTCTTGGTAAAGATTTCTGTATCGTCGGACAACAATACTTTTTCATTGTCAAAGTCTTTTACGAAGGTGTTCAATTTAATTTTAACTCCATATTGTTCAAGCTTTTTATGCGTGTATTTCTGTGATTTGATGGACATAGCCGATAATACTGCGTTTTGACCATCGATCAAATAAATACCTCCTAGATCTTCCCTATCTAGTTCAGGATAGTCTTTTTTTAGGATTGAAGAACTCATCTCAGCTAAAATTCCTGATAATTCAACACCCGTAGGGCCTGCCCCTGCAATTACAAAGGTCAACAAATGTTTACGCGCCTCTGCTTTTTGCAAACGGGTGGCACGATCTAATCGTGTTAGAATAGTATTACGTAAGGATAATGCATCGCTGATAGTCTTCATCGGAAGACTATATTTTTCGATATTCCTGTTTCCAAAGAAGTTGCTTTCCGCCCCAGTGGCCATCACCAGAATATCATAATGCAACTCGCCATTGCTCAAGATTATTTTGTTCTCCAAAGGCACTACTTTTTCCAAACTGCCCAATCGAAAACGAACATTTTTTTTATCTCGAAGGATTCTTCGAAACGGATAACTTATTGCGGAAGGTTCCATGAAACCTGTTGATACTTGATAAATCAATGGAGGAAAAAAATTGTAGTTGTTTACGTCCACCAAAATGACATCGTATTTTTTGGAATTGCCCAATCCCTTGATAAGTTCAAGACCTGCAAATCCCCCTCCTACGACCACAACTTTTTGCTTGTTTTCCATTCCAATAACCTTTTATTCAAAATTACGGTTATCGCAACAGATTTTACTTAAACTGGTTTAATAACCTTATCAAAACATTCCATTCTATCCAAAACAATCATCAGAATGTATACAAAACAAAAAAGAAGGCCCAACAAAGGGGCCTTCTCGACTAAACACACAACTATGAAGCAAAAATTGATTAAGGGGTATAAATCTGGGGAAGCCCTGTATTTGCAATAAGCTGGTTGAATTCAGCAACTTCTTTGCTCTTTATAAACTGTAAATCGGTTTTTAGTTTGTTCCATTGATCAAGATAATCTTTAGTCACATCTCTAACCCCTTCGGTAACGGGCAGGTTTCCTTTCCCAATACGGTTTAGAAAGTCTTTGTATTTGATCAACAATCTGGCCTCGAACATATAATTGCTTTGATAGGTCCGCATTTCCTTTTGCAGGATTTTCGCTATCCAGTCATCAATTCGCTCTTCGAGGAGTTTTCCTTTGGCATTTAATTCCGGCGAATCCGATTCTTCCATCACAAATTTCAACTGTTGCTTTACCTTTCTTAGGTCCCTTACCCCTTGGGTCATTTCGGTACCTGCTCTATAAATTGATTTGAAAATTCCGTCGCGTTCCACATATGCCTCTTCCACATTATCAATACTCATCTTTATTCGTGGGTCAATAGTGATGGCAAAATCTTGGGTCATAACAACATCACCAATGGTCAATCTTACTTTATAATCACCGGGAGCCGCATCATAAGCACTTAAATCTCGATTGGTGGTATACAGTTCAGTTAGGCAATCGAACATTCCTTTCCGCATGTTCCACTTATATCGGTGTGTTCCGATTGACTTTTTTAATTGTGGCTTAATCAGGCTCTCGCATTCAGTTCTTTCAACATTGGTGAATTCAGCATGGATTACCTTGCCTTTGCTGTCCAGTATCTCCAAGGACATTTTTGTATCCGCAGAAACTTCTTTGTTGTTCACGTAATGGATTTGAACTCCTTTTGGAGGGTTTTGACCACTGCCATCGGAACTATAAGCAACCGATAATTCGGCGTGGGTATCGTTGGGTCGGTACAAAAAGTGATCTGCGGTGGCCATATCTTCAGAAATTTGATGCAAGGGTGTAAGGTCGTCCAAAATCCAAATGGCCCTACCTTGTGTGGTGACCACCAAATCCTTACGTTGTACCCTCAAATCGGTTATAGGTACTTCTGGGAGGTTGTTCTGTAGCGAATGCCATTGTTTACCATCGTTAAAGGACACGAACATTCCTGTTTCCGTGCCAGCATACAGCAATCCTTTTCTGTCCGGATCCTCTCTAACCGTTCTGGCAAAAGTGTCCTCCGGGATTCCATTTACAATTTTTTCCCAGGATGCTCCGTAGTCAGTAGTTTTATATATCTGTGGGGTAAAATTGTTCATCTTATAACCGGCCATAGCAAAATAAGCTGTGCCGGCATCGTGAGGCGAGGGTTCCACTACATTTATGATACCTTCCTCCAAACCTTTTGGCGTGACATTGGTCCATGTAGCGCCCCCATCTTGGGTTACGTGCACCAGGCCACAATCGGAACCTGCCCAGACCACACCTTCCCTAACAGGAGATTCTTCAATATTGAATATATTGTTATAGCTCTCCGCGGTAATCTGTTCGTTGGAAATGGGTATTCCACCTTTTCCTTGATGGTCCTTATTGTTTCTGGTAAGATCTTCACTTACGGTTTCCCATGTTACCCCCCTATCGGTGGATTTCATAATGTATTGGGAACCATAATAAATTACATTTGGATTGTGGGGAGAAACCATTACCGGTCCATTCCAATTGGCCCTAAGTTTAAGGTTTTTGGGCTGTTCCCCGCTTATTCTTTCCGGATACGGGCGAACCATCCGTGTATTGTCGATATCACGGTCCCATTCCACAAAATTACTTGCAAAATAGGTTGAGTACACGTAACGTGGATTGTTCGGGTCCAACGCTACAGTGGCCGATTCACCCGCTCGCATAATATCCCAGTGCATCTGTCCAATACCATTGTCCATAACACGACTGTCAATGGCAATGGTACTATTGTCCTGTTGCCCTGAATATACCCTATAAGGATAACCATTATCCGTTATGGCCCTGTAAAATTGTCCAGTGGGTTGATTCATTACGGTAGACCAGGTTTTTCCCCCATTGAAAGTTATGGATGCTCCACCATCATTGGCATTGGCCATCACGGCGCTGTTGTTTGGGTTGATCCACATATCGTGATGGTCTACATGGCTCCCCGGGTTACCAGTAAAGGTTTTACCCCCATCAATGGATTTCATGGCATGACTGTTCATTACCCATAGCTCATCCTCATCATTGGGGTCGGCAATTATGTGCATGTAGTACCATGCCCTGGCATAGGTAGTTGCATCGTTCGTGGTCTGCGTAAATGTTTCACCTGCATCGTTGGAGCGATACACCCCACCTTCGCGTTCTTTAGCCTCAATGGCCATGTATACCACGTTTGGATTGGCCGGACTAATATCGATGCCCATTTTTCCCTTGAGCTTTGGCAATCCTTTATTGATTTCCTTCCAAGTTTTGCCACCATCGGTAGTTTTAAAAACTTTACTTCCAGCGCCGCCACTCTGTACAACCCAAGGTTTTCTTTGGAAATCCCAAGAGGTTACCATCATAAAATTGGGGTCGGATTCACTAACCGTCATATCCACAATTCCTGAATGATCATCAACATACAGAATTTTTTCCCAGGACTTCCCGCCATCTTCTGATAGGTACAATCCCCGATATTCATCCGTTCCCCATGGATTACCTTGTGCGGCGACATAAACTTTGTCCGGATTGGTAGGGTGAACATAAACTTCTCCAATATGCCGTGTCTCTTTAAGGCCAATATGTTCCCATGTTTTTCCCGCGTCCAAGGATTTGTACATACCATCTCCATGAGATGTTTTTACACCCCGAATACAGGATTCACCCGTTCCTACATAGATTATATTATGGTCAGATGGAGCTACGGTAATATCACCGATTCCGGTAGTATTGAAGTAGCCATCGGAAATGTTACCCCAAGTTTCGCCACCATCCTCGGTTTTCCATACACCACCTCCAGTGGCCCCCATGTAATAGGTGAATATGTCGTCGGGAATGCCTTCTATCGTTGTTGCTCTTCCTCCACGGAAGGGCCCAATATTTCTATATTCCATCGACTCGTAGAGGCGCTCATTTATACCGCTGCCCGGCTTTTTTCGTTGTCCAAAGGACGAAAAGGATATTGCCATACAGAGCAATATCAAAAATTGATTTTTCATTTGATAAGGTTGAATTTTGGTTGGTTTTTTAAAATTTTTCACAAGTTACCAAGTACCGAACATCGGCATTGCAAACTTGATGCAATACGGAGGTACAAAGCACCAAGTAATGATTCATCAATACATAAGTATTGTGACATCTAAACCTTTATTTTTTAAAATTTGAATACCCTAAGTAAAAGAATATTCTTAGGTGGTGTTTTTCTGCAGTGTCATATTTAGTTTGATTTCGATTTACCCTGACCGAAAAAACCAATTGAGGCCAATCAATTGAAAGGTTTTTACTGTCATAATTTATTACACCAACAAATTACAAAATAAATTCATTGCATCCCCGATTTTCCGCTAAAAATAAAGACTTTGACCTTCAATTGATGCCCTATAAAGTTTAATTTGGATATCCCTTTTAGTAACTTTGCTTCAACTGTAAAATAAATATTTAAAAATTAATTTAATCAAGTATGGGAAAAGGATTTTTTCATGTTCCGACCGCTATAAATGAGCCGGTCAAAAGCTACGCACCGGGCACTCCCGAGCGAGAAGAAGTACTAAAACAATACAAGGCGTTTTACGACAGTGAAGTGGATATCCCGCTTTACATCGGAAGCGAAGAAATAAGAACGGGCAACACCAGGCCCATGTCGCCCCCGCACGACCACAAGCACATTCTGGGACACTACCACTTGGCCGAGAAGACCCACGTGGAACAGGCCATCGCCAACTGTCTGGAAGCCAGGGAAGCCTGGGCGAACATCACTTGGGAACAGCGATGCGCCATCTTCCTTAAGGCCGCCGAGCTCATCGCGGGGCCATACCGCCAAAAGATGAACGCCGCCACCATGCTGGCCCAGTCCAAAAACATTTATCAGGCCGAAATCGATTCCGCTTGTGAGATCGTGGACTTTCTACGGTTCAACGTTGAGTACATGGCACAGATCTATGGCGAACAGCCGGAATCCTCCGAAGGGATATGGAACAGGGTCGAGTACCGTCCATTGGAAGGTTTCGTATATGCCATCACCCCGTTCAACTTTACCGCCATTGCGGGGAACCTTCCCGCAAGTGCGGCCATGATGGGCAACGTGGTGGTCTGGAAGCCCAGCGACAGCCAGATCTATTCCGCCAAGGTGATCGTCGATGTCTTCAAGGAGGCAGGACTGCCCGACGGCGTGATCAACGTGGTCTACGGGGACCCCGTTATGATATCCGATACCGTTCTGGACAGCCCCGACTTTACGGGCATACATTTTACCGGTTCCACCAACGTGTTCAAGAACCTTTGGAAGCAGATCGGGAACAACATCCATAAGTACAAAACTTATCCGCGGATCGTAGGCGAGACCGGCGGGAAGGATTTCATTATCGGGCACCCGACGGCCAAACCGCAACAAGTGGCCACGGCCATCAGCCGTGGGGCCTTTGAGTTCCAGGGACAGAAATGTAGTGCGGCATCACGGGTGTACCTGCCAAAGTCCACTGCCGATGAGATTCTGGAACTGGTCAAAAAGGACATCGCCTCCTTCAACAAACCGGGTTCCCCGGAGGACATGGGCAATTTTATCACCGCTGTGATCCACGAAGGGTCCTTTGACAAACTGGCCAAGTACATCGATCAGGCCAAGGCCGATGACAATGCCGAGATCA